>CALCHR010000066.1 GCA_937901185.1 uncultured Bacteroidales bacterium | reverse complement strand
GGCCGAGCCGTTATAGTGGCGGTGCCAGTTGAGGGCTTCGCGTACGCAGCGGATACCACGTCCCAGGTGGGCATGAAAGGAAATCCACCAGTCGTAGTAGATGGCATATTCCCAGTGCTTGATGCTTTTCAAAAAGTCGGTACGCACGAGCATGGCATGACCGGGTATGCAGTCGTAGAAAAGCAGGTGGGCAAAGTGGTAGTTGGGGTGGACGTGGCAGGTCAATGGTCGGCGATACTCGGCATCGGTATAGTATTCTCCGAAGCACATGTCGGCCTCGCCTATTTCTTCTACCAGGCGGCGCGTCTTTTCCGGGAACCAGATATCGTCTTGGTCGGCGATGGAGATAAAGTCGCCGGTGGCGCGCAGCATGGCTGTGTGAAAGTTGCGATTGAAGCCCAAGCGTTCCTGGTTGCGGTAGATGCGTATCAAGGGAGTTTGGCGCGCATAGGAAGCCAGAATTTCCAAGGTGTCGTCGGTCGAGCCGTCGTCTTGCACAATGATTTCGTGCAGCGGATAGTCCTGCGCCAAAATGGAGTCCATCTGTTCGCGCAGAAATCTTGCCCCGTTGTATGTACACATCACGACGGAGACTTTGGCTGTATCGCTTAAGTTGCTTGGCATCGGCATGCTCGTTGCTGTAGATACTCTGGCAAAGGTAAACATTTCTTTTAAGAAACCGGCCATGTGGTGGCAAAATCTATATGTGCTCCAGCGCAATACGCTTGCTGCTGCCTGCTCTTCTTTAGATTATTTAAGAAAATAAGGTGCTTGGTTTTTTTGGCAACTTAAGAAAATGCTATACTTTTGCTGCAGACGGAACTCCCTTCAGACTTCTATGAGATATGCTTATCTGATTTCAGCCTATACCGATGCGCCTCAGTTGGCGCGTCTCATTCGTGCCTTGGGACCGGGGTGTTCCTGCTTTGTTCACATTGATGCCCGGGTCGACATGACTCCTTTTGTGCAGGCTTGCGATAAGTTGGCGCACGTCCATTTCCTGATGGAGCGCCACGCCGTGATCTGGGGCGACATTACGCAGGTGTACTATCAGCGAGACCTCTTGAGGGCTTGCGTGGAGAGCGGCTTGTACTTCGACAGAATCTTTATGCTGAGCGGACAAGACTATCCCGTGTGTAGCCCCGAAGAGTTGGCGGCGCGCTATGCGGCCGATAAGCATCGCGAAGACATTTGCGGCATCGACCTCACGACGCAGCGAGCCTCCGTAGCTCATCCCTATCGCATCTATCGACCTCAGTGTCGTCTTCCTTTTAAGAACTTGACGCTCACGGTGAAGTGGCGCGTGCTGCTGCGCACGTTGCTCTATTGCCTCGGTGTGCGCAAGCGGCTCAGCTTGAAGGTGGGCACGAGCACCTATTATGTCCACAAGGGTTCTGACTATTGGAGCATCACTCCCGAACTGGCGCAGTGGATGCTCAGAGAACTGGATGCCTTCCCTAAGATTATGGAATATTTCTCCACCATGTTTGTTCCCTCCGAGCTGATTTGGCAGACGCTGGCTGCCCATTCTCCTTTTGCAGAGAAGATGGAGCTGCGCGCAGGGGAGTACAAGTCGCTGGCCGACCTCACTCCGCTCCACTACATAGACTACCATCCGTACATACGCGTACTTACGGAAGAAGACTGGCCAAAGGTCTGGGAGAGCGGCCGACCTTTCTGCCGAAAAGTGGCTACCGGAAAGAGCGATGCCTTCGTGGCGCTCTGCGAAAAACGAAAGGCTGCCTTAAAAGAATAGGCCTTGCAGACAGGCCGGAGCGCCTTTCCTGAAGATGTGCCCCTGCCCGAAAGCGCCGAGAGGCATAGCTATAAGAAAACAACCGCTGCCGAAGCTGATGACAGATGTTTCATCGGTTTCGGCAGCGGCTTTTTTATCTCCTTTGTAACCACCTGAAAATCAAGAGGCGTTTTCGGGCATTTCTTAGGTAAAAGCTAGGTGAATTTCGGTAACTACTAGGAAAAATTCGGTAACTACTAAGAACGCGAAAGTAACTACTAAGAAAAACGGGGTGATATAGGGGGAAAATAAGGTGGTTAGAGGTTAGGGATTAGGGAGTAGAAAATGGCCTTTGTAACCACTTGATTTTCAATAGTCATTTTGGGCCGTTTCTTCGGAGTTTACTAGGAAAAACTAGTAAACTTCTAGTTTTTCCTAGAAGTTTACTAAGTTTTCTTAGAAAGCTACTAAGATTTTCTTCTTAGTCTGTCAGATTTTTTTCGCCGCTTGTCAGATTACAACCACGCGGGCCACGGCACCGTCACCGCCGCTGGAGGTGGCTATCATAAAATAGTAGACGCCGGTGGCCACACGCTGACCGCGCTGGTTGCGTCCGTCCCAGACGAAAGTGCCACCCACAGAGGTGCCGGCATAGATGAGTTGGCCGCCCGCGCTCACCACCTTCACATCGGCATCGGCCGTGAGCCCCGTCAGCGTGATGTCGCCGTGGTATTCGGGACGCACGGGGTTGGGATAAACCTTCAGGTGGTCTTCGTTGAGATTTTCTGCCGGCGCAGAGGCTTCGCTTTGATAGGAGACGAGGCCAATCTCTGTGCCAATCATAATCTCTCCCGTCTCCATGTTGGGCGCGATGGAATAGATGTAGTTGGAGATGAGGGGCGAGTTGTCGGTGGTGAAGTGGTGGATAATCTCCACTCCGTCGGCGCTTACAAGGTAGATGCCGTTCTTCTCTGTGCCTATCCATTTGCGGTTGGCGCCATCCACGGCAATGGCTGTGATGACCTCGCCGTTGAGCAGATAGTCGGCATAGTTGGTGCCGTCGTTGCGCGGCACTTTGATCTGCGTGATGTAGAAGTCCGGATCGAACCATTCTTCGGGGTGGGTCACTACGAACACACCGATGGGCGTGCCCACCCATATCTGGCCGTCGTGGTCTTCGGCCAGGGCGTAGACACCTTGCAGCGAGTAGGCAGCACCGTCTTGGTTGGTCACGTGGTAGCGATAGCGGCTTCGGTCGTCGTTGAGCAAATCGACGGTGCCGTTATTGTCAAAGCAGAGCAGACCGCCGTCGTGGTTGCTGACGGTGCGGCGCGATGCCACCCAGATGTAGCCGCGGCTGTCGATGAGCGTCTTTTCGGCCGTGGGCGCATTGACCAGTCCGTCAAAGTAGAAACCTTTCCAGCTGCCGTCGGGCTTGAGCACACGCAGGATGGTGTCAGCTTGCGAGTTGTTGACCATCCATAGATTGCCCTCACTGTCAAAGTTGAGACCATCGATGCGGACATAGCGAGGATTGCCCGGAGCGGCCGATTCCAATGGGCTGTTTCCTGAACTATACTGGCGGACAAACTTGAAGTCCTTGAATTCATAGATACCCGTTCCGCCGGCGCTGGCAAAGTGGCGAGTGGGGTCGGAGGGGTGCTGCACCACGGACGTGATGTCGCGGTAGGGCACTCCGGTAACGTCCTGTATGCCGGTTTCTTGGAAAGAGGTCCACTCGTTGTTCTCATAGACCATCAAGGTGCCGGGATAGTGAATCAAGTCGGACCAGTCAAGTCGGCCTCCGGCTATGAGCAAGCGGTTGCCCTCATAGCGTATGAAGTAGCAAAGGTCGCGCTTCGGTCCGTAGCCGCCAAGCACATCGCCAGTGGGCGTAAAGGTCCTCTCGGCAGCCTTCATTCCCAAAAGGCCCTCATCTCCGGCAGCGGCCCAGAAGACACCGCGCGAGTCGCGAGTGAGGGCAGACCACTGGTTGTTGTAGACCAGCGCTTCGGCCACCTTGAGAGGAGCCTCGGCAGCTACGATATAAATATTTTGGCGGTCGAGAAAAACGGCATGCGTCTCGTTGGCATAACCGTTAACGAAGGCGCCGCCCGAGAGCCTGCTGTGGGGAAAACTGCCGTCGCTCTCCATCGGCGAAACAACCCATAGGCCGGCGTTCCAGTCGGTAGAAGAGGCGAAGCGAATGTAAAGATGGCCGGCAAAGGGGAGCAACTGCTTCGTTACGCCTTTGCAGAGAGATTTCCAGAAGGTGTGGTCGGAAAAGTTTTGCTTCATGTCACAATAGCGCACTTCGCTATCGGTGGCGATAAAGAATTTGCCGTCGAAGATGGCTGCACTGACTACGTTGACGCCCAGTTCGCAGTATTTCTTAATCTCGTTCTTCACCAGGTCGAGGTACACAAATCCATTATTGGTGGCAAGGATGGCCTCGTCGCCACAGACGGTGAGGGCGTTAAAAAGGAGACGGCCGTCGTTGGCATTTTTGAGCTGCGGGATGTTGATTACCTCTCCGTTGCGCAATATCAGGTCGATATTACCATTGTTGTAGACCAGACAAATCTTCTGCTGCGTGGTCGAATAGCCCATCAGTTTGACAGTTTTGTCGCTGAGGCCGTTGAGCTTAGATAGCGGTTGCACCTCGGACGTCTCTACGTTGTAGACAAAGATGTTGCCGTTGCTCAGCGTATAGATTTCCTTGCCTATGGGCAGGTTGTTGGTTATGTTGTGGTAGGATAGATAGAAAGTCCATTCGCCGATGCCGGCAGCGAAAGCGATGATTGAATCCGAGCTTATTCAGAAAACAAGAAAATATGAGCCGAGAGCCAATATCAAACAGGTCGTGTGGTCTGGTGATGCGGCATCCGGTCTCATTGTTCCGAAGGTGGTGATTGATATTGAGCAAAATACCTGAACTGGCAAACGTGCCTGATGTCAGCTTCATTGATAATCTCACACTCGATGATATCAAAAATCAGTTGTTTTCAGATTATGTTAAGGCATACAAAGAGGAAACGGGAGAAGATCTCTCTCTTCCGCCTGCAGATCCTGCAACTTGTATGATGAAGGCATTTTCGCTTCTTTTCTATCAGGGGTTAAAATTTATTGACCGTGCGGGTAAAATGGACATTCTTAAATATAGCTTTGGTGAATACCTTGACGGAATCGCCGCTTTAAAGGGCATTTTAAGGCGTCCTGCTTCGGGGGCTATAACTACCCTCAGATTTACCGTGTCGGCTACCAGGACGAGCGTGACAGGCATTCCTGCTTATTCTAAGGTTACTGATGAGAAAGGGAACAAGTTTGCAACGGATAAATATGCCGAAATTCCTGCCGGGCAGGAGTATGTTGACGTTCAGGCGACAGCGTTGGTACCCGGCAAAGAAGCCAACGGCTTACC
>CALCHR010000065.1 GCA_937901185.1 uncultured Bacteroidales bacterium | reverse complement strand
GTCTCCGATGCACCCGCCATGGCATGGGACTGGGGCACCACGTATTATGAAGCGGCTGTGGAGTTTACCCTGCCCGCAGGCTGCAGAACCGTTGAAATCTGTGCAAAGGACGATAATTCCGGTGCAGGCTCCTACTACTATGGGGACGAATTCTCCCTGACCGCCCTGAAGTCGGTCACCGAGCATCTCTACCTCCCCACCGCAGGCCGCTATAAGGGCTACCCCATTGACCGCGACCCCAAGCACCTCAACGAGGGCGGTGTCAGCGGTCACTCGGCGACCCTCCTGGAGGGCTGGCAGCTCTCCACCGACGTGGGGTGCGCCTTCATGGCCGTGGACGGCCTCTCCCACGTCTACAAGATCACGGGGGATGCGCGGGTGAAGTCCATGCTGGACGAAATGATCGCGGTGTACACCTCCATCGACAAGGTGACCCTCCGCGCCCAGACCCACTGCACCCTCACCGCCGCCCGCGGTATGCTCCGTATGTACGAGGTGACGGGAGACGATTGGTATCTCAACCACGCCAAGGATATTTACGAGCTGTACACCGCAGGGGGCGGCATGGATCTGGTCTACCAGAACCTCAACTGGTGGGGCAGACCCAACACCTGGACAGAGCCCTGCGCCATTGTGGACTCCATCATGGTGGCGGGGGAGCTGTACGCCATCACGGACGATGACCGCTACCGCCAAATGGCCACCCGCATCTACCACAACGGTCTGGCCACCGCCCAGCGTCCTAACGGCGGCGCGGGTACGGATTCGGTGGTCTACCTCCCCTACGGCGAATTCGAGGGTGTGACCGACCAGTACATGACGGGCTACGAGGCCCCCTTCTGCTGCACCATGCGCCTCTGCGAGGGCCTGTGGTACATCTCCACCCACACGGATATGCTGTGGTACGAGACCGACGAGGACGGGGAAGGGAACCTCATCCCCACCCGCGACACCTGCGGCCGCTACGTGAGCGGCGACCTCCTGCTGACGCTCACCGCCTTTGTGCGCGGCCTTTGGTTCGACAATGTGATAGGCTGCTACTTTCTGCTGCTACCTCTCGTAGTGGCCACCGTGGGTGCTGCTACGGGCTATCTGCGCCGTCCGCTCATCGCCGGTATAGGAACCTTCTTCGGTGTGATGTACTGCCTCGTGTTCATGGCCACCGCCGCCAACATCCCCTACTTCGAATACTTCACCAAGCCGCTCAACTCCTCCATCTGGAACTGGGCTGAATACGGCACCACCACGCTCGGCATGATGTTTGGCGAGGCGTCCTACTATCTATACATCTCCCTCTTCTTCCTCGCCATAGTGGGATTCTGCCTGCTGCTACGCCTCTACGGCAAGAAGTTGCTCGCCTCGCTGCAAAAGCCCCAACCTCGCCGCACCGTTTGGAAAGAGCGCACAGGCATACTGCTCCTCTCGCTACCCCTTATCGGGCTGTGCATCTTCGGCATCCGCGGCCGCACGGGCTACAACCCCATCAGAGTGAGCGCCGCCTATTTCTGCAACAGTCCTGTGCTGAACCAGATGGGCGTGAACCCCGTATTCTGTCTGCTGAGCAGTACGCTCGACGACCGCCGCCCTGAAAACCGCACCCTTCACCTGATGGATACAGAGCAGGCCGTGGCCCGAGTGCAAGAACTCCTGCAACGCCGGGGCATTGAAGGCATCTCGCCCATAGCCCGCTGCGTAAAAGACAGTGCCGAAAGAAAGGAGCGCAACGTGGTGCTCGTCTTCCTCGAATCGCTCTCGGCCAAACATCTGCAGCGCTTCGGCGGCGAAGGTCTTACGCCCACGCTCGACAGCCTGTGGCAACGCTCGCTCTCCTTTGCCAACTTCTACTCCGCCGGCAACCACACCAACCAAGGTCTCTACGCCTCGCTCTACGGATTTCCCTCCATCATGAAGCGCAACGCCATGAAGGGCTCAGCCATCCCTAACTATTCCGGACTGCCCACCGTGTTGCAGGAAAACGGCTACCAGACTTTCTTCTTTATGACCCACGAGGCGCAATACGACAACATGAACGCCTTCTTCCGCAGCAACGGTTTTGAGAAAATCTATGCGCAGGAAGACTATCCCAAAGAAAAAATAGCCAACCGCTTCGGCGTGCAAGACGACTACCTCTTCGAGTTTGCCATGCCCGTCTTAAACCAAGCCGCAGCCAACGGACGTCCCTTCTTCGCTTCCCTGCTCACCATCACCAACCACCCGCCCTACGTGCTGCCCGACTACTTCACTCCCCGCAGCGATGTGCCGGAAAAACAAGTGGTGGAGTATGCCGACTGGGCCGTGAAGCAACTCATGGACGCCGCAGCCAAGGAACCATGGTTTGACAACACGCTCTTCGTCTTCCTTGGCGATCACGGCAAGATGGTGGGACAGGCCGACTGCGAACTGCCGGAGAGCTACAACCACGTGCCCTTCTTCATCTACGGCAAAGACATCGCCGCAGAAGAACGCCCCGACTGGGCAGGACAGATAGACCTCACCCCCACACTGCTCGGCATGCTCGGCATAGACTATGTGCAAAACAACTTCGGCGTAGACCTCAACAGAGAACAACGCCCCTGCATCTTCTACACCGCCGACAACACGGTGGCTGCCCGCGACAGCAACTACCTATATATATACAACCCCGACGCCAACAAAGAATTTTGCTACACCACCCACCAAGGAAAACCGCAAGCCTCAGCCATGACCCAAGGACACAGTCTATTGAAAGACTACTGCTTCTGCATGCTGCAAGCCACTGAACGACTGGTGCAGCAAAAACAAACCACGGACAAACCTGCTGACAAATAATCTGCTAAACATATCTCCATGAAAGCAAGACACACCCTCTTCTGCCTACTACTGCTCTGCTGCCTGCAACTGGCCGCCGAAAAAATCCGCGTAGCCTGTGTGGGCAACAGCGTGACCTACGGCATGGGCATCAGCAACAGAGAGCAATATGCCTATCCTGTGCAGTTGCAACAACTCCTTGGCGACAACTACGAAGTAGCCAACTTCGGCCACTCGGGAGCCACTCTCTTGCGCAAAGGCCACAAGCCCTACAACAAACTGCCTGAATGCAAAGCCGCCCTGGACTTCAAAGCGGACCTCGTAGTGATTCACCTCGGACTCAACGATACCGACCCGCGCAACTGGCCTCAGCACGGCGACGACTTCATTGCCGACTATCGCGCCCTCATCGACTCTTTCAAAGTGGCTAACGCCAAAGCTAAAATCTGGATATGCCGCATGACCCCCATCTTCCACCAGCACCGCCGCTTCCAAAGCGGCACACGCGACTGGCATGCCCTCATCCAAAAACGCATTGAGCAGATAGCACAAACCGCCGGAGTGGGCCTCATCGACCTCTACGAGCCGCTCCACAAACGCCCCGACCTCTTCCCCGACGCCTTGCACCCCAACGCAGAAGGCGCTTCCATCCTGGCCAAGACCGTCTACGGCGCACTGACAGGCGACTACGGCGGACTGAGCGTTCCACAAACCTACGGCAGTGGCATGGTGCTGCAACGCAACTGCCCTATCAGCCTGCACGGAAAAGCCAATGCGAGCGAGAAGGTGGTGGTGAAGTTCAAATCCAAAAAGCGCACCGCATACGCCGACCAATACGGCAACTGGCAAGTAACCTTCCCCGAAGAAAAAGCCGGCGGCCCCTATCAACTTTCTTTTGAGACGAAGCACAAGAAGATTAGCCTCAACGACGTGTGGGTGGGCGAAGTGTGGCTCTGCTCCGGACAATCAAATATGGAGATGCGCCTGTACGAATGCGAAGAGGCCGAAAAATATATCGCCGCTGCCGACACGCTGACACGCCTACACTTTTTTAACATGCCGGCCATCTGCTCCACCGCCAACTTTGAGTGGGAAGACGCAGCCCTTGATGCCACCAACAAACTTGGCTATCTCCTGCCCGGAGAATGGAAACGCTGCAACGGCGAGCAGGCCAAAAACTTCTCGGCCATTGCCTTCCACTTCGGACGTCTGCTCTCCGACAGCCTAGACTGCCACGTGGGTCTCATCTGCAACGCCGTGGGCGGCTCGGCCACTGAGTCGTGGATTGACCGTGGCACACTCGAGAAAGACTATCCTGCCATTCTCTACAACTGGAAACAGAACGACCACTCCCAACAATGGGTACGCGAGCGCGCCGCGCTCAACATCAAACGAGCCACCAACGCCCAGCAACGCCACCCCTACGAGCCGTGCTATCTGTTTGAGGCCGGCATCCTCCCCCTTGAGCGCTACGAGGTGAAAGGCGTTTTGTGGTACCAAGGCGAGTCGAACGCCCACAACGTAGAGCTACACGAGATGCTCTTCGGCCAACTGCAAAAAAGCTGGCGCGAGCACTGGAACAACCCCGCTCTGCCATTCTACTTCGTACAGCTCTCGAGCATCAACAGAGCCTCATGGCCCCACTTCCGCGACAGTCAGCGCCGCCTGGCTGAGACTTTGCCCCACACCTGGATGGCTGTCAGTTCCGACCTGGGCGATCCCGGCAATGTCCACCCGCGCCGCAAACGCGAAGTAGGCGAACGCCTGGCCGCAGCAGCCCTCCACCACACTTATGGCAAGCACCACGTAGTGCCCGACGGTCCTGCCTATCGCCAGGCTGTCAGAAAAGGCAACAAGCTCCACATCTACTTTGACCATGCCAACGGACTGCGAACCGCAGATGGGCAGCCGCTGAGAGGCTTTGAAATGGCCGGAGCCGACGGACTCTACCATGCCGCCGAGGCCCGCATAGAAAAAGACCATATAATCCTCCAAAGCAAAGAGGTGGACCAGCCCTGCGCCGTAAGATATGGCTGGAGGCCCTACACCGACGCCAATCTTATCAACAGCGCCACCTTCCCCGCCAGCACCTTTAGAGAAGAGAATATCGGCGCCGCCAAATAACACCCGGCCCATCCCTCCAGCATCCCAAGGCGGCATATAGCACATGCAGCAAGCCCCACGCTCCGCCATCATCCTATCAGCCGAAGCCCACCCCACACCCTTGGGAGGGCTTCGGTTCTTTCTTTCTCCCCCGGCCATCCGCAAAGGATTCCCAAGAGGCGAAAAACGGCCTTTGTAACCGATTGATTTTCAAGGGCCATTTTCGGGCGTTTCTTAGGTAAAAGCTAGGTGAATTTCGGTAACT
>CALCHR010000064.1 GCA_937901185.1 uncultured Bacteroidales bacterium | reverse complement strand
CGTCCACGACCCGCATATTGCGGTCGTACACGGCGTCGTTCAGGGTACTGCCATCGGCACCGTCGGAAGCAATGCCCCAGCTGTAACGGGCCGACCATCCCTCGCCGTAGCCTTCAAAAGACTTGTCGGGGAGAATGCGATAGTCTACCCAGGGCGCTACGGTAAAGGTGATGCCCTTCTCGGCGTCGTTGTTCACCACCTCCACCTGAGCAATGTGGGGCTTGGCAAAGTCGATGCTGAAATTCTTAAGGGTGCAATTCTTGGAGTTGACCAAGGCGAGCGGCAACATGCGGCCGTGGAAGATGAAATCGGCTCCACCGCCGTCGAGCGTAAGGTTGTTCCAATCCTCCAGACAGATGCCGATGAGCTTGGGCTGGTCCTGGTCGTGGTTGGACACATAGTATTCGCGGGCAGTGGCATCTGCTGCGTGGAAGTCGTAGCGTCCACTGCGGAACTTCAGCACCACTTTGTCGTCGGCGCTTACTTGGGAGCGAATTTCGCCAAGGGCTTTTTCCATCTTGGCTGCCAGCTCTGTTTCGCCGGGCACAATGCCAAATTTCTCCATCTTGAAAGTAACCTTACGGGCGCTAAGCGGAGCGAAGAGCACAGCAAGGCAAAAGAGCATACAGATTTTTTTCATACAAAGAGTCTTTAGGTCTTATAGTTTTGTTGGAAATTTTTATTCGGGCTGCTCGGCATCAAGTTTTACAATGCCGCCAGTCTCAGGAGAGAAGAGAATGTGCGTGGTATATTTCTTGTTGAAAAGCTCGCCGCCTAAGTGTTCCACGCGACCAAACTGGGCGAGCGGCAAGTTTAAGGATAGCAGTTCGCGCTCAGCGCTGAAAATCTTGAGAGAGGCCATGCCGGGCAGCGTGTAGCGCACGTCGAGCACCTCTTTCTTCTTGCCCTTCTTCTCTTCCACCACCACTTCGGCCGGGAGGCTCTTCAAGTCTTTCAGGCTGATGTAGAAAGGCTCGCCGGCCAAGTTGTCCTGCTCCACCAAGCCTAAGTGTTTCGAGAAACGGAAGAGCACTTGGCGCTGCAACTCCTTCTCGGGGACAAGGTCGAAGGTAAAGACGTGGGTCTCCTTGCTGGAGGTTCCTTTGAAGAGCTGGAGCAGCGCTTCCTCTTGTGTGTCGAGCGTCTTGAGCATAAGTTTGAGCTGCTCGCCGTCCTTGGGCATAAAGTCGGCCTGACCTTTGGAAAGCAAGGAGCGGTTCTCTCGGATGTCGTAAATCTCGTTGGCGGTCAGTTCGGCCATCTTGAGCGTGCTACCGGCTGTGATAATCTCCTCGGTCTTATATTCTTCGGGGTTGAGCATCGTGCTTTTCTCCTTTTGAACCGAAGGGGCAGAGAGCGCCTTGAGCTTGGGGATGTCAGCGTTGATGGAAAGCAAACGGCCGTCGCTGGCCAGCCCCACAAAAGGTGCAGAGGTCTTGGGCTTCAGCTCTATGGTGTAGGCCTTTCGCTTGTCGGCAACGCCATAGGGAGTAACCTCAATGGAAATAAGTTCCCACTCGTCGCGCTCGGCTTTTTCCACGCCCTTGATGCGTAAGAAACGCTCGGCGTATTCGCAAAACTCACCCGGATGGTAGGTGGTGCGCTTCGCGGTAACGGTGAAGTGGAGGCGCGTTTGGGGCAAGAAATAGGTGATACCGCTTTCTGTAACTCCGGGCTTATATTCCGTGACGCTGGTTTGTGCTGCCATGTGGGCAGAAAGTACCAGAAGTCCGGCCGACAATAAGATTTTTTTCATACTATATGGTTTTGGAAGTGATAACGTGGGTAGATTTTCTCAGTTCAAGAAAGGCCTTTGGCAGGAAGCCTGCAATGTCGGAGGCGGTAAGGCCGTCTTCGCCCAACTCGGCTGCTGCGAGGTCGCCGGCAAGTCCGTGGAGATAAACGCCAAGCAGACAGGCCTCCTTCTGCGAATAGCCGGCAGCACAGAGAGCCGAGATGATGCCCGAGAGCACATCGCCGCTCCCGGCGGTGCCCATACCGGAATTGCCGGTGGAGTTGAAGAAAACTTCGCCGCTGGGAGTGCAAATGGCCGTGCGGTGGCCTTTTATGATAATATAGAGCTTGTAGAGGCAGGCAATATTGCGTGTCTCCATCAGCGTGGTGTAGTTGTCTTTGATAATACCTGTGAGACGTGTCAGCTCTACGGGGTGCGGCGTAAGGATAGTTCCTTGAGGTAGGAGTTGAATCCAATCGCGGTGTGAGCCTAAGATGTTGATGCCGTCAGCGTCTATCAGTACGGGGATAGTAGCATTTTTTACTTGCTGAATGAAGGCCGTTGCCGTTTTGGCATCTGTGCCAATTCCGGGGCCTATTGTCATGGCGTCGTAAGGGGTAAGTTTTACCGGAGTGGTAAAAATATTTTCGTCGGCATCATGGTTGATGATGGCTTCAGGCAGAGAAATCTGGTGGATGTCGTTGTTTTTTAAGGGGCAGTGGATGGTCACTTTTCCGGCGCCGCTGCGGAGAGCGCCGCGAGCTGCCAAAGTGGCCGCACCAGCCATTCCGTAACGGCCGGCAACAAGTAGCACATGCCCGAAGGTTCCTTTGTGGCCGAAGGTGGCTCGCTGTTTTAACAGAGAGGCTATATATTCTTCTTCGATGATAGAGAAATAGCTCTCTGTGTTGTCTATTTTTTTCTGGTCAAGCCTGATATCTATCACTTGCATCTCTCCGACGTAGCGCTGATTGTCCGGCATCAGCATGGCCAACTTTGGGAGTTGGAAAGTAAGTGTCAGGTCTGCACAGACAATACTGTCGGACGTGTTGAGCGAGTTGTCTTCACACATCAAGCCGGAGGGGACGTCGATGGAAACTACTGTGGCCGGCGACTCGTTGATAAATTTTGCCAGCGAAGCAAATCCGCCCTTCATGGGCTTGTTGAGTCCTGTTCCGAAAAGGCCGTCGATGATGAGATGCTCTTCTGAAAGTTGTGGCGGCTCAAACTGGTTGGTGATTTCAGTTAACTCAACATCCTTTCTGGCTTCGAGCCTCAGTTTGTTTTGGTAGCAGTCTTCGCTGAGTTTATCTGCGGGGTTGAAGAGATAGGTTGTGGTCTTGTAGCCATCAGCAGCCAAGAGACGGGCCACAGCAAGAGCGTCGCCGCCGTTATTTCCGGGGCCGGCAAAGATGACTATCGGAGTTTTTTCTTTCCAGCGACACTTGATAGCAAAGACTACGGCACGCGCAGCGCGCTCCATGAGTTCGATGGAGGTGATATTTTCTGCTTGGATGGTATATGCATCCAGCTCGCGCATTTGTTGTGCAGAGAGTATCTTCATCTTTTTAGGCTACTCAAAATTGCCACCACTTTCTCTTTGGCTTAAAGTTTTCCGAGTGTTCGTTGAGGTAGGTTTCGTAGCTGATGTTTCGGCTGATGAGTTCGTAGATTACGCCCCAGTCAGGTAGTCCGCCCACGTTGCGGTCGTCTATGAAGACGTCGGCCTTTACTTTGCGACTGAAGTATTTGTTCTTGCCTACGTTGTCGTCCTCGTGTTCTCTGTTTACGGTGTAGAATTTTACGCCGCGTTTCTCGCACCACTCCAGGGCTTCTTCCAGAAGTTTGCCCTCGCGCACTGTCCAGAGCACGAGCTTATGGCCGTCCTCTATGAGTTGGCGTAGCGTGGAGGTGGCAAACGGAATTTCTTTTCCGATAGCCGGGTAGCGTTGTTCTACGATGGTGCCGTCAAAATCTACTGCGATAGTCATAAGCTGATTATTAGTTGTTTATTTTTTATTCAAAGGCAGGGCGAGCGGGGCTTTTCCTGCCGGCTGCTTGGTGTTGCCTGCTGCTTTCAGCTTAAAGGCTGCTCGGAAGGGCATCAAGCGGCTTCCTGCTGCGGCTTTTACGAAGGCTGTGCCGTCGGCGTTGAGCAAGTAAATGCTATCTTCGGCCGAGCCGACAGTCAAGGGTGTGTAAGTGCCCATAAATTCAGATTGTTCTGCAGCCTCAGCCTTGATGGTGCCGGCTTTACAGAGGAACGTCACCGCCTCAGTGCCGTTCTCCTCGGTGCGTCGGATGATGGCCGGTGTGTGGGCCGGGATGCATTCGACATTGCGGAAGGAGGGCTCGTCCTCTATGAAGAGGTCCAGCACTTTAGCCTGCCATTTTTTAGGTACGTCGGCTTGAAATGGGAGTACTATGGTTTCCCATCCATCGCCAGCTGCTGCCTGGCGGGTATAGCTCAGCATGTGTTCGCCCACTTGGAAGTCGCGGTCGAAGGCGATGGTTTGTTTGTCGGTCAGACTTGTGCTTGTGAGCAAGCTGTATCCGCTTTCGCCTTTGGCTATGAGAATATCTCCCAAAGCCATTCCTCCTGTGGCCTCGTTCTCTTCTATATATAATATAATGTGTCGGTCGCCGGGGCGATTAACAAATTTCTTCACTTGCTTAGGCAGACTGATGTCGGTAAGGTCCAGCGCATTGACCTCTTGCCAAGAGATGGCAGCCAACCGCTTGGCGCTCCATGCGCCGCTCAGTGTTTTTATGCCGTCTTTCCACAGAGAGTCCGGCTCATTGCCTACGGCCACGAAGGTGGCCGGAACGTGGTGCGTGGGCTTTTCTCCGTCGGCCAGGACAAAGCGCTGTTCTTCTTTGTTGAAGACCAAGAAGCGGGGAACTTCTTCTCCGCCGGCTGTGCCTATCTTTCCGTCTGCCACCTGCCATAGGGCTTTGCCGTGGCTAAGTTGCAGGTCGTGTCCCAAATAGCGGCCTTGCTCGTTGGCCAAAGTAAAAGTTGCGGCTCCGTGGTGGTGGCATGTCCAGATGGCGCTTGGGAGGTCGGGGGCCATACTTCCGTTATTCAGAAGAAGTTCGGCAGCATCGGTCGCTGCTAATTCACCTCCCTCTTTAGCCTCTGCCACAAATCCCTGCATGTAAAATCCTACGCGGGTGCCGTCTGCCGGCAATTGTGCCTCTCCCGAAACCTCGTTGAGCGGTCTGGCCCACTTGTAGATGTAGAGGCTGTTGGAGTCGTAGTTTTTGTAGTTGCCAAAGGTGGCCTGACTCACTTTGTAGATAGACAGAAAATTTCTGTCGCTCTTGGGATGGCGCAGCGTAAACGTGCCGTCGGCCAGGCTGCTTACGTTCCAGTAGGTTGCCTCGCTTTCGGAGAGCACGATGTCTGTTTGGTCGCCGTGCTCGGCATAGACGGCCGTGCGCCCATCTGTTGAGGTAAAAGCTATCTCGTTGGCGCTCTGCTTTCGGCATTTCCATACGATGCCTGTAGGTGGTGCGTCGATAGTGGTCGGCAGGTTGTCGGAGATGGAGAGGCCCACCAATTTTTTGTTCTGCCCTTTGCTCGGAACCTGGTTGCTCATGAAGTAAGCACTGCCATCCCAGGCCTTACACGCCACGAGGTAGTAGCCGTCTTCCGTAATCGACTCGGTGTTGCCGATGCGGCGGAACGTGCCGCTCCAAGCCGAAGAGACCTCGGTCTGTGGCGCGGCTTTCAGACTGGCTATTGCGAAGATGAAAGCCATAGCTATCTGCACGCATCGGCAGTGCCGGCTCGGTAGTTTCATTTCTTGCGCTCAGCGTCTTCTGCCAGTTTTATGAGATACTGGCCATATTGGTTTTTGAGCATGGGCTGTGCCAGCTCTCTGATTTTCTCTGTCGTGATCCATCCTTGCTTGAGGGCGATGCCTTCAAGGCAGCCCACTTTCAAGCCGGTGCGTTTCTCTATGACCTCAATGAAGGTAGAGGCCTCGCTCAGGCTGTCGTGTGTACCGGTGTCGAGCCAGGCAAAGCCGCGTCCCAGGGTCTGTACGGTGAGTTCGCCGTCTTCGAGGAAGCGCTGAATGACCGTGGTGATTTCCAGCTCGCCGCGCTTTGAGGGCTTAATGCTCTTGGCCACATCGACCACCTTGTTGGGATAGAAGTAGAGGCCCACCACGGCGTAGTTTGACTTGGGCTGCTCGGGCTTCTCTTCGATGCTGATGCACCGGCCTTCGGCGTTGAACTCCACCACGCCGTAGCGCTCGGGGTCGTTCACGCGGTAGCCAAAGACGGTGGCCTTTTGCTCCTCTTCAGCCTTGGCTACGGCGGCACACAGCATGTGGCGCCATCCGCTGCCGTGGAAGATGTTGTCGCCCAGCACGAGGCAGACGCTGTCGTTGCCGATGAACTCTTCGCCTATGAGAAAAGCCTGTGCCAAACCATCGGGCGAGGGTTGCTCGGCGTAGGTGAACTCCACACCGTAGTCGGAACCATCGCCCAGCAAGCGGCGGAAGCCCGGCAGGTCTTGCGGGGTGGAGATGATGAGTATCTCGCGGATGCCGGCCAACATCAGTACCGACACGGGATAGTAGACCATCGGCTTGTCGAAGATGGGGATGAGTTGCTTACTGATTCCTTTGGTGATGGGGTAGAGGCGTGTGCCACTGCCTCCGGCCAAAACTATTCCTTTCATATCTGTGTGCTTTAAGATGCGGAGTATGCCGGCTGCGGCGCTGACTGTCTATGCTGCCATAAGGCCACAACAGAGCAGGGCGATGCCGACACCCCTATTTTGCAAAGATAGGTTTTTTTTTTCAAAGCATAGAGATTTGGGGAGTTTTTTGCATTGGATATAAAGTAGATAGAAAGGTCTGTGGAGGGCTTGGAGTGGATTTCTGTGGAGGCTTGAAAAAGTACATCTGTGAAGTGCTTTTTCTTAGTAGCTTTCTAGGAAAACTTAGTAAACTACAAATTTTTCCTAGTAA
>CALCHR010000063.1 GCA_937901185.1 uncultured Bacteroidales bacterium | reverse complement strand
ATTTATTGGTAATTCATTTCGAAGAGCATGTGCTATACGTTCCTCAGTTTCGTGAACAAGAGTACCAAATTCGGTAGCAATCGAAGAGCTATCGATGAAGTTTTTCTCTTTGTATTTTACTAGATACTTGAAAGCACATTGTTTGTACGTGGATATCTTCGAATAGGAAAACCTATCTAAAGTTTTCTGTTCAATTTCCTCCATAGGTCCTCCTTAGTTAGTAATTTTATAATACATATTATTGATGATATAACTCATCATATCTCGTTTATTAAGCTCAAGCTGTGATGTTTTAAGCATCAGATCGAAGCTAGTAAGAAACTTAAGCTTTTGCTTTATTGCTGCTACATTAAGGCTCTTATACTTATATTTGATAAACTTAAACTGCCCCGCAGATACTCCGCACTCTTCAGCAGACAGGTTTGCATTTTGAGAAATTAAGATAATATTTTTCAAGCTGTTAAACGCTCTGTTTACTAAAACAACAGGCTCGTGAATTTCCCAGCCGCTGTGTTTCATAAAATCATTAAGAGTCAACATATCGCCTTCAACTAAAGCATTAACTATATCAAATAGGTCAGGTTTATATAGGTCAGTCTGCGGGTCAAATCTGATGGCAGCAAGTACTTCATTCTGCTCATTTTTACCAAACAAAGCTACTTTATCAAGTTCGTTTAAAACTCTCTCAATACTATTGTCAGAGGTCTGAACAAGCCACATGAGCTCACTTTCTTCCACATTTGGGCACAAAGTTTTAGCATAATCACAAATCTGCCAATCGGTCAGCTTAGGGAATTTAATAATATAATTTTCAACGTTTTTAGTAATATTTTTGTCAACCTGTTCGCAGACTACAATAGTATTTTCAAACTGACTATAATCTTCTGCCCGTTCATCAAAAGTATCAACAGTCATAACATGAATAGCTCCAGCAGGTGCTGCAAGTAGCATCAAAGAAGATTGCTGAGGCTCATAAATACTGTTAACTTTATTAAGTCCGCCGACAGCAAGATCACCTAAAGTTTTTATATACTGATTAGCCAGAAACGGGCAATCCTTACTGACAAAAATCATAAAATCAGAAGGCACTATTTTATTAGTAATAAAATTTTTAAGTTCAATTAAAGTCATCCCTGCAAGGCCTCCCAAAGTGTTGTTAAATAATTCAGCATCAAAATTTCTTTAATAAGTCGCTGCTGTGTAGCATACTGCTTAAATTGATTGGTTGTTTTAAATACTATGAAGCTTTGCTCGTTAGCCGAAGTTTTATAATCTTCTAAAGCGATGTATTCGACGGCATCTAAAAACAAATCAAAATCTATTTTATTATACAAATCTTTATAGTTAATTTTTGTAGTTGTAGCAAGAGCACTCGCATAATCAGTACGACAAATATTCCCTACTGTCTGGCCAGCAAGATTAATAATGTTCTTAAAACTTGCCTCAGTCATATTAAGAAGTTTGCCAGGAGTCTGAAAAATCTTAAAAGCAAGGTCATTAACTGAGGTGCCTATAATCTGCTCAATCTGCTCTTTTGTATAAGGTTCAAGATGATACTTAATGCTTCTGTTGAGAATTGTATTAAGAATACCTGCCTCAGAGTTTGCAATCAAAACAATATAAACTGACTTTGAAGGCTCCTCAATAAACTTCAAAAACTGATTTTGTTGCTTCTCCGTAAAGTTATTAAGATTAATTACATAGAGTGTATCAAGTGTACCGTGCAAGTAATCTTCAAGCTCTGTATTGGTTACGTCTTCGTTAATTTCTTTGTAATCGAGCTTAAATGATTCTGCTATATATTTTGATATAAGGTGTTTTCCACAGCCAGTTGGACCAAGAAATAACAAAGTTTTAGGCAAAGACTGCATAGAATAGTAGGTAGCAATACGAGCTAACAATTTCTCTTGACCGATAATATTAGTCATATTTATACCTCCTATTATTTTCCAAGGCTAACCTGTACCAAATAGGCTTCTACAATAGCCTTAACCGAAGTGTCATACTTGATAGTATTCTTAATTTCAAGAAGCTTTGTCGTAAGATAGTTAAACCAACTAACAATATTATTCATTGAGGTACAAGTAGCATTAACACTTGTCATAGGGTCAGAAGTGTTTTCAAGGTAAGCGGGAATATTTGTTGCTGCCATGCTTCCAAACAAACTGTACTTAGTAAGCTCAAGAGTAAAACTAAGATATTCGTTCACGAACTGCTTAAGGTCTTTTCCTTCGGCTGCCAAGACTTCAATAGCGCCAAGGACTGCCGTAGTATTACCCTGAATAAGAAAATTTGTAATCTTGAGCATCCTTTCAAAAGGCGACTCACCGAGAACTGCCTTGGTATTTTCGAGGCTAAGATCATTAGAAAGATCTGCACACTGATCAAGCATAGTAAGCGCTTCTCTCATACATCCGTCACAGAGCTTACTGATAAGCTCACAAGTATCAGTATAGTTAATGAAGCCTTCCTGCTGACATACCCAAGCAAGTCTGTCTCTGATCTCCTGGCTATTGATCTTTGCTACATTAAAGCGCTGCATTCTATTCTGAATAGTTGCAGGAATCTTATTAGGCTCAGTAGTACAGAAGATATAGATAGTATAAGCAGGAGCATCTTCAAGGCTCTTAAGGAAAGCCTGCCAGCCTGCCGAAGTAATAGAGTGGCACTCGTCAATAATATAAATTTTGTAGGTACCTGTAAGGCTTCTCTGATTTGCTGATTCGATAATAGCCCTTACCTGGTCAACGCCGCCATTAGACGCAGCATCAAGCTCCTCAGGCTCACCTACTCCCCCGTTAATTGCTTTAGCAAAGATTCTAGCCATAGTGGTCTTACCACAGCCCGAAGGCCCAGCAAAAAGATAAGCATTTTTAAAAGCCTGCTTTTCAAGCACTTTATTAAGAATTTTAGTAGTTATATTTTGGCCACAAACTTCGGCAAAAGTCTGCGGACGATATTTTACAGCCAAACTTTTCATTGTATCATTTCCTTCTTTTAAGTATTTTTATATATTATATTATACAATAAAAGACGGTCCAATTTAATGAACCGCCCCTAAAGTTTATTTAATTTTCGTTAGAATAGCCTTCTGGTGCTTTAGACAAATCAATAACTATATTACAGCTACCAATCTTTAAGTCACCGGAATCATCAAAATAATATATTGGTGTACCCCAATTTATTGGCACCTTTTTAACATTATGTTTATCAGCAGTTACATGTAAAATACTATGAATACCATTAGCTACCTTTAACTCAGCTTTATTATCTGCAAGATATGGCACCAAAACCACATTCTGTGATGTTGTTTCATCTTCATGACCATTAATATGATGAATGAGGCATTTTTTATTATTCATAAGCTCTTTTAGCTTATTATTCTTTTCTAGTATGTCCGTATTATACTTTGCTTGCGCATCTTGTCTAAGTACTCTGTCAGTCAGAGTAAGCGTCCTTAATTTAGCTTGGTCCACCTCAGAAGGAGACTTCAACGTATAATTAGCTGGATCAGAAAGACTGTTTGTTTTTTCATTATCCATCGCAGTTTTAAGCTCTTTTTTCAGGTCGGCTAAAACGTCCCTGTCCAAAGTCTGTTTGTATGTGCCGTTGCGGTCGCCAAGCAGGTCAGCAATATCTGTATTCCGGTCGTTCTTATCGTTTACTGTATAAAATCTATACCAAGTATCACTACCCTTTGGTTGAATAGCTACCCAGAGCTTTTCTGTTAATACTTCTTCATTTAATACAGTTAATTCTTCAAAAACTTCTAAAAAGTTCATACAATATCTCCTTAGTAAATAAGACTAAATAATTTAGCAATCACTTACAAAGCAGAAATCTGAGTTAACTGCGATGAATCAAGCCAGCCAGACCACATCATGCTGAGGTCTTGTTTAGTATCAAAATCAAAACCAATACTATCTACGTAAATCATCGTGCCGAGGGCTTTAGAAATATATATTTTAAGATATTGAGTTTTAGGACAAGTTCCATTATTCCAGTTAACAGCTAAAACAGAATCCGCTGCATTAACAATATTTAAAGGAAGCTTAATTAAATAACAATGATTAATCTCATATGTAGGCTTAGAATATTTTTTAATATAAAAAGTATTTGTATTTGGATCAAAGTTATTTAAGTCAGCAAACTGGCATTTTTCAAGCTGCTCTTTTATAAGTGGTCTTATCATTCTTCTTCCTCAGTGTTTTCATCTGCTTTTGGGTTTAGCACAACTCCATTACGTGCTACTGGAATATGTATATCTGGATAAATATTATCAATAGCAGTAATAAACTGTTGAAGATCTAGCAGGTAGCAGAGCTTACCATCACAATAAGTCGGCTTTGCAATGTTTGACGCGATAGTCATAATAATTCTATAATCTTGTGTATCCATTCTTAATCCTCCCAAAACAGATTAGGCTTTTCTGACCAGATATAATCAGCCGGCTTTTCGTCATTTTTATACATTGTGAGGCTAGATATTAAGTCATCAATTTTTTCTTCGGGAGTATCCGCAGGCACCTCGACTTTTTGTACGTAAGCATAATAAATAGTTTTCATATCGTCTCCTCCAGTTCATCTAATTTATCTTTTAAAAATTGAAATAAGTACTCATCAATAATATAATGATTTTCTTCTCCTGGACCGAAGTTAAAAACTACTGCTTGATGAGGTGTTCCAGTAAGTAAACATTCCTGACGGTTTTTATCAAACCATTCCTTCTTAATTGAGATTGACTCTGAAGCCGAAGTTTTTGTCTTGCACTCTAATAGAAAACCGTTTTTTCCTGAAACTATGACATCGCCTTTGTCAAAAGCAGTGGCGCCAGAATTTTTCTGTACCTTTCCGCCAACTGCTTTTGATACGGCTTTTTCTTGCGCAGCTGAATAAAATCTTGTTGGCTTTGGTTTAGTATCATCTTTTGTGCGTTTAGCACATCCTATAATCATAAAATTATTTCATACCTTTCTTAAAACCGGCTGCTAAATAGTCGGGCAATTCTTCTTCAAAAATTATCTTTTTTATTTCGCCATTATTTTTATTTACCCAAACTACTTTTTTATCCCCACGTTTTTCAAGTCTAGCTTTTACACCAGACATGGCAAGTGCTTTTCGTTCTTCTGCGGAATAGCTTGCCATTTGTCTTGTTGTAGCTTCAGATAATTTTTTGTGATAAATTTCTTTTTGTAGCGGATCTTTATTTTTGGTAGTTTCTTTGAATTTAGCTACCCACTCTTCACTGTGCTTTTTACCGCGGCGAGCATCACCTTGTTGCTTAAGTACTTCTGGCGGTAAACCGCGCAGCCAGCCTTTTTGTAAAAAATTAGCTAGTTCAGCAGGGTCAATGGTTTTTATCTGCCCGGTTTCTGGGTAATATACTTTATATTTACCCTTATTGGCGCTGCCATTATCGGACATTTTTCTACTGATTTCTGCTTGATGCTCAGCAGATAGTGTATGATAAATATCACCGCCATTACCGCCCTTGGCGATATTGTAACCGATATTAGGATTGCGCGCGTCCAACAGTTTAATCCAATAACGCTCTCTATTATTAAGCTCTTCCGCACAGGTACACCATTCTAAGGCTTCACAAATAAAATTTTCTTTGCCATATTTAGCAAAAGCTAATTTTAAAATTTTACCTGAACCATAATAATTTATATCAAACTTGGATTTAACTCTTTTTCCAATATAAATTTTTTTATTAATCAGATTAGTTGTTTTATAAATATAACCGTAATGTCTCATATGCTATAACTCCTTGTAACTTACTACAATTAATTTAGCATATTTAGATTAATGGCGAGTTGGTTTTTGGTATATACCAAGCTCCCTGATAGTTGATCAGGGAGCTTTATATCATTAAGCATCCTCAAGAAGGATCTTTCTCTTGGCTTCATCTTCCTGAGGTCTTTCGATAGCATCTTCCTCAGCTTCAATTTCCTTGAGAGACTCCTTATCAAGTACTGACTTATCATTAGAAGCGGAAATGTATTCCTTAATCATCATAAGGTACTTTTCTCTGAAAGAAGGATGTGTATGGAGATACTCAATAAGATAAGCTTTCTTACCCTGAAGAGTTTCACCAGTCTCAGAGTCTGTTATTACTTCGCCGGTAGAAAGATTTACAAGAGCATAAGTTACGTTATTAAGTCTCTTAATAAAGTCAAACTGTAGAGCAACATCAATAAGGTCATTTACTGTGTCAGCGCCCGTCTCGTATTTATAAGTGATAAAACCGCCGCCTCTATTGCAAGCACAAGTCTTATTCTTAGTAATCTTAAACTTAAGTCTGAATCCGTCTGCACCTTCACCATCGTCACCCTTGATTTCATCTCCGTCTTTCATAAAGACTCTCTTACCGAAACGAACCTTGACAGAAGCATAATAACGAGGAGCATCTCCACCGGGTTCCTTATAAATTGCTGCGCCAGTAAATGTAGTACCAGCAACACGGACCTGATTAATCATAATCATAATATTACCATTTCGAGCAAGTTTATCACACATAGTAGGGCAGAACTTATGAAGACCCTTAGCCATATTACCGCGCATGCCCATATCCTTAGTAAACTCATTTTCCATAATAGACTGAGGAACAAGTGCAGGAATAGAGTCAAGTACAATCAGTCCAATATCATCAGTATCTTCAAGTTCAAGGATCATCTCAAGGATCTGCTCACCGGACATACCTTCAGGGCTAATATAATAAAGTCTTTCAAGATCAATGCCATTCATAAGAGCCTGGAACTGAAGATCAAGCGAATGCTCGACATCGATATAAACACAAATCTTATCTGGATTTTCTCTCTGGTAAGCTGCAAGTTCCGCACAAGCAGCAGTAGTCTTACCTGAGTGCTCAAGTCCTGCATAAACCATCATTCGACCATAAGGAAGACCTCCGTAAAGAGGATAATCCATTCCCATCATACCTGACGAAAGTCTCTTATAAACGGGTACTACATCAGACTTAATTACAAGATTATTGTTGTTATATTCCTTATTAATTTTCTTGGCAAAATCTGCCATTGTAAAAGATTTCTTTTCTGTATCTTTAGCCATATTTTTTACCTTTCTTAATCTGCCATGCTTGTGGCACTAATTTTTGCTTCCTGCATCCTGCTCATCAAAATACTCTTTAGAGAATCGATAAGTCTGAGGCACATATCTACTTTAGTTTTAACTAAACTTGCTACAAGGTCATAGAGACACTGAGCAACAATATTTTCAGAAATAGCTAGAGTAGTATTAGAGTCTTTTACTCCTGCAGTTCCTTCCTGTTCAATATAACTTGCTGCATAAGCCTCTTTTTTAATTGCTTCCGCACAGACAGCCTTGATACCAGATCTATCTCTAAGTTCACTTAGAGAGTAAACAGCAAGCTGAAGTCTGAGAATCGAGTCTCTAAGCAGCTCAATAGACATTGACTCAATATTATACTGAATAGTTTCTACAATTTTATTAGGCTCCTCAAACGGTCCTGCAAGCATGCTATCCGCAATTTCTCTAATTTGACCATAAGTCATTTCAACAGCTTCTAATGCTTTATTCAAATCTTTAGCCATTTAAAACCTCCACTAAATAATTATAATCCGTCTCCATAAAAGTTCTTAGCTTCTTAGAAGGCAGCTCATGTATAATATACGATTTTTTGTAAGGTTTTTTCTTATCAATCATTCTTAGACCAATACTCTTTTCCCCGTCGAGCCTCATCTTTTCCATTTCTTCAATAGATACCCAGATGACGATATCCTTCTCATAAAACCACACCACAACGCCTGGAAACGTCTTATGGAGGCCTTTAAAATCAAGCATCTTATCATACTGCCTAATATCATTAAAGCTGATAGAGGCACCTTTATGAGCCTTACATTCAACCATTAATACACAGCTTCCTGGGTAGCACATAAAGTCGCAAGGGTTGGAAGAGCCACCGCCAGCATAACCACTTTGCTGGTCAGGCAGGCGGTAGATCAAGGTACCTGGAAAGCAGGTTTGATAATCTTTTTTAAAGCGGTCCTCAAACTTTTTTCCAATGTCGGTATTAGCCATTATTCCTTAGTCCTCGTCTCGGCAATAACATTACTGATATTTGCTCGACAGATAATAATAGACTTGTGGTTGCCACAGTTCATAGTAATATGCTCATTCTTGCAAGAATCAAGAACGGCCTTAAGGTCAATAAGGTTTACACCCATAGAATAGCCGCCGGGAGTCGAGCTACCATTTTCGATAGTAATAACTTCCTTATTATCACCAGAAAGGTCAGAGATAGTAAGCTCCGTATTGGAAAACTCTACAGAAGCAGGAACGAAAGAAAGATCTGCCTTTGCACTGCTATTCTTGTGGAACATCAGAAGTCTGCTGATTGCTGCAGAAAGGTCAGTAGCAGAAAGTACAAGATTATGCTCGTAAACTTCCTTAGCAAGTGTCTTCATTGCATCACAAGGTGCCTTAACCTTCTGAATACAGGTTTCATCACTAAGAAGTCTGGTCGCTACATAAACGTCCTCAGTCTGGAAAACTACGATAGGCTGAAGAGAATTATCAGCATTTACAATATGTCCATAAGACAAATAAGCGTCAGAGCCAAAGAGCTTAAAGAGCTTTACTACCTTATCAGTAAGAAGAAGCTTGATAGGCTTTTCAAGAGTGAAAGCATTAATACAAGCACCGGTAGTGAAAGTAAAACAGCCTGTCTCATCAATATAATAATATCTCTGAAGCTCGTTTACTTCAACCTTCTTAGCCTTCTGAACCTCACGGCTGTTTACATTGAGGATACTCATAAGAATATCATTAGAAATAGTCATACTCACTGTAATCTGCTCAGGGTCAAGCTTAATAATAGGAAGCTTCATGAGCTGGTCGTTTTCATAAATCATTGCAAGCTTATAAGAGCTCTTACCGGCCTTGACAACAACAAAAGTATCTTTAATATCAAGTTCAAACTCTTCCGTGTTGATACCTGAAATAAGGTTAAGGAAAAGATTTGCATCTACTACTGCACGGAATTCAGTAGGATTCTCAAGGTCAAATTTTACAGCTACATAGTATTCTCTATTAGTCACTCTAAGATAAAGAGCAGTATCTTTCGCAGCAAGTTCAAGATTTGCTGAAGCCTTATCGAGGCCTACCGCAACGAGAATCTTATTAGCTGCTTCCTGGAAATTCTTTGTCTTTAAAATCATTTTATAGTTTCTCCCTTTATGTTTTTATATTATATAATACGATTTTATTCTGGCCATTCGAAGTCTTGTGCTTCAAGTTCTTTTTCAATTCTAGGAATAAGCTCACCACTTTGAATTAGCCACATAAATTCAGTACTTATTCCTGGCACGTTTATTAAATGCTGCCTTGGCTTCATTACGTCCTTAAATTCTGCTAGTTTTGGTGTTCCTGGCAAAACAACGCGTTTTTTACCTACAAGAGTGGTTTTATATATTCTAATATCGTTATCATCATAGTCAAGCAGGTACTCAGCATCATGTAGTCCAGAGGGTGAACCACCCTCAAAATATTTATACTTCGCCTCTATTAAATGACCATAATCCAAGTCAATGAAATCACATTTCCACCCGCCTTTACCGGGTCTAAAAAATTCATGAGTATCATCCCTATACGCAAGACGCCCAAGTTTAAAATCTCCATAAGTTTGGTGCTTAGCTAAACTACCATCTTTATGGCTTATGTGAATTAAATAAGTCTCATCAGAATTAGTTAGTTCAAACACGTCTGCTGCTCGCCAACTGACTGAATAAGCACGCAGTGTTCGAATGCCATTAGGCCAAATAGCGATGTTATGAGCAAATGTTGAGGCCACTAAACAAAAAGTTACAAGTGTTTCTTCGTCTGCCTCAATTTTACCTGCACGTACTGCATGAAAGTCAGAATAAAATAACTCTTTACGATTTAGGATAGCTTTAACAGCATTATTTACAAGTCGCTGCTTTATATCTTCTGTAATCAATATTAATAACTCCTTAAAATTCCAAGTCAATACCTTCAGTAATAGTTTTGTAAATAGCTTCTTCAGGAAGCTCGGGGTGCTTTTTGTAAAGCTCTGTAAAAGCAGTTTCTCTGTCAAGACCCTTGTCAGTAAGCTTTTTAAACTCAGACTGTACTGCTACGGCATACTCCGAAGTATACCAACGAGATTCAACAGCAGGGTCGCATTTCATAGGTACGTCAATATAAGGAGCAGCTGCATCAATCATAATTCTCGGAAGAATTTCTGACGCCTGCTCGGCATAAAGTGCAGGGCACTCAAGCATAACTTCATCATGAATAGTCATAACAAGTTTTGCATCAATCTCTTTAAGTTCCTGACTGTTATGAATTTGAATCATCGCTAGCTTGGTCAGTGAAGCTGCAGATCCCTGAATTCTTGCATTCAAGCACTGTCTTTCTGCCTGGGCAATACGACCGGTATTAGCAGTCAAAATAATACCTTCTTTTACAGCTAACTTAGCAAGTTCATCAAATTCTTTGTTATTTTTAGATGTCTTTGCTCTGTTTATCCAAGAAGCGAGTTTATCATCTACGAGCGGACGACTTTCACACCCAATAATTGGATTAAAAGTTTGAGCAATAAGCTTTTCAGGGTCAGCATAAGAAGCATCATAAGGAGTAAGAAAGTAGTCTGTCAAATGACGTCTTCTGCCTGCCCAATCTTCCACATAGCCGTGAGTCCTCAAAAATTCTTTCGAACTCTTGATAAGCTCTTCAACTTTTGGGAAGCTCTTAAAGAAGTTATCGAAAATCTCCTGTGCTTCCTGATTTGTTTTATTAATACGTTTTGCAAGAGTTGACGGACCCATTCCGTAGGTAAGGGCGAGAAGTACCATCTTCGCTACAGATCGTCTTTCCTTACCTTCTTTATTCAGATGAGTTTTATACCCGCAGACTGTACGATTTCCGTCAAGCTCAAGTACAGTACCCTCGGGATAGTGCTCGAGATTATCCTCATACTTGTTATTATAAATATTAGAAGCAATAACGCAATAAAGATCCTTACCCTCAAGGTAAGCTGCTCTCATTGCAGGGTCGCCGCTAAGGAATGTTGTTATACGGGGTTCTTGTGCTGACTTTCGCTAAGAATAGTCCGAACCGACAAGTTTATACATTGTTCTGGTTTTAATGGACTTACTCATTTAGCATCACTCTCCTTTCCAAAATAAAACTTAAACATAAATAAAATAGTCTCTATTTTTATATACAATATTTTTAACTATATCGAAGCCTTCGTCAGTAATCAGCTTATCACCAATTGCCAAATCTTTTCCATACTTCCAGCCTTCGCTGGTTTCTACTTCTGAGACTTCTTTTAGTACATAGTGGTCATCAGAAATTTCTACATCAGCAAATTCTTTCTTGGCTTCAAATAGAAGGCGAGTAATTTTACCATCGCCTCGTGAAGGAATGTTCTGCGAATTAAAGCCAGAAATCTCTACAGGCTCATCACCGTCAAGGAACTTAAACTCACCACCAGAAGAGAAACGACCTGTATCGGTACCAACTGAATTAAGCTTATAACGAATACGTCCATCAGGCCAATGTCTTGCAAGAGCAGGCAGAACGTCAATATAAGTTGAGATAAGCTTAACCACACCACGACGCTCCAAAATCAGCTTACAGAGCGCGATATCAGTTCTCTCGGCTAAAGCTTCAAGTTCATCTTTTCCGGTTCCCCTGGGCGATTTTTTGCTTACTGTGGGGCACTTTAAGATATCATAAAATAGAATAGCGAGCTGTGTAGGTGATGCAAGATTAATAGGATCAGCAAGCTGTTCAATTTTAGATTTACCAACTTTATATCTTTTACCTGTTTTTTCATCGACACAAGGGTACTTCTCTTCAAGCTTTGCAAGTGAGAGAGTGGTCTTCTTAGGCTCAAACTGCTTAGTCCTATCAGTGGCATCCTTGCTACTTTTCCACTTTGTGATAGTAGGTTTAAGAGCTTCAAGTTCTTGATCAATTCTTGCATCAATATCTTCCAAATTCTGATTAAACTTTAATCTGAGCTTTTCACCAAATTCCTGGTCAATACAGACACCAATAAGCTCCATATCTCCTGCAACTTTTACAATAGGCATTTCGATAGTTTTAAACATCCAATAAAGCTTTTCGTTGCCGGGAGCTTCCAAGATAGCTACCTGATATACGTAAAGTTTATCAGTCATCATTGAGTCTGTCGCAGCGTAAAGAGCAAAAATATCAGGATCTACATATTTATACGGTACAGTAAACAAATGCTCAATATCGTACTTTTCTTGTGTGGGGTCAATTTTATTAACATACTGCCACTTAAGACCCATTTTTTCATTCTCATTAATTGTATGAGCACCGATCATAGTATCCCAGTCAGGCTCAATTTCGATACCACAGGTGCACTTAATAACTTCATAATCGAATTTACCGTTATGCATTACTACAAAAGTGCCTGCGTCCTTAATTCTCTGAAGCTGTACTCTGCAGTCTTCTTCTGTCAGCTGCCAGTCAAGATGCTCTCCAGTGTCAGGATTAACATGGTTTATAGGAATATAAGCCTGCTTACCACCTTCATAGTACAGACAAAGACCCATTAACTGACAAGTCATTGGGTCAGTAGAGTTATTAGTCTCGGTATCTATTGCGATACGACCAAACTCAATAGCCTTTGAAATATAGTCTTCAAAAGTTGCTTTGTCCTTAATTACAATAACATTCTTCTTCTGCTTACCGAGCACTTCAAGTACCTTAAGCTTAATAATAGCTAGCTTCTCAGGAAGTGAGAGCTTTTTAGACTTAAGCACTTTTGTTGCATCCACTTCTTCATCTTCAGGATTTGCTGCCTTTGCTGCGAGTGTTTCAGGCTTCGGCTTATTGAGTTCAACATGAAAATCAGCTAAACCTTCACCGGCATCAGCAAAAAGATTTTGATTTGTAATTTTAGTATCTACCTTTTTCTGGGTAGTTGCCGCAGGTGTTAATTTCTTTAACAGAGCATCTGTATCTACTTTTTTAGGTTTAGCACTTCCCGATAGATCAAAGCCACTAAATAAACTATTCATACATAACCTCACTTAATTTCATATACTATATAATACAATAAAAGCGCACCTAAAATTAGGCACGCTTTTAAATTTAATTAATTATATTAGAAACTAAAGCCAGAGAAGTTCCTTACAGGAGTAGTCGAAGTGTCAGGTGTGGTAGTAGGTGCTGCTGCAGGTGCCGTATAAGAGGGAGTAGTATTAAAGTTAGTATGCGGCGCGGGTGTAGCTGCCTGGAAACTAGGGGTAGAAGGTGCTGCATACGCCTCAGTCTGAGTTGCAGCAGGCTGAGCACCATAAGCACTCGCTGCAGTTGCCACGGTATTTGCAGCCTGCTGAGTATTAGTCTGAGGTCTTTCAGGGAACTGACCGGTAGTAAGAAAAGTATTAATTTCCTCAGTAGTCTTTTCCCAATAGGAATGCTTAGCAATATTAAAGTTATTGAAAGCACTGAAGTCAGTAGGAATCATTTCAGGCTTAAACACAGGATGAGCTGCAGGAAGTACATCCACAGAATATGTAGTCTGCATATCGCCTGCCTTACCATTACGAGTGATAAGTACAAGTACATCCTTGAGATTACCTGCTACCATAAGCTTATTTGCAAGCTCACGAGAAAAGCCCGCAGGACGTTCCCAAATAACAGGAACAGGAGGAGTATAGCCAGTCGCAGACTGAGCATCACGATAAGAAACAATCATAGGAATATACATCTTCTTAGCAGACTTGCTGATAGATCCCTTAGGATTAGCAGCATTTGCAGAGCAAAGAGGACAGCCAGCAGCATTCATACCAAGAGGATTATGGCAGCATACCTTCATCCATCTGCCACCAACCTGAAGTGTATGAACAGCAGCAAACATAAATTCGTCTGTTGAGCTGAAATTAATACGTGCAATTGCGATATCGCCGTCGTTAGCAAGCTTAAAGTAGCCTACCTTAGTGCCATCGCCACTGGACTGAGTCTGCTCCTGAGCAGCGATCTTCTGGTAATCGGAATAAGAAAAGATTGAATTTGACATTTTGAATTTCTCCTTTGGTATTGTTTTGGTATTTTTGATTTATTTTTTTATATTTATCAGTTGTCGTCTGATATTATATAATACAATATGATTTTATGAATTTTTAGCCTCATTTACAGCTTTTTGAAATTCTTCATAAGAGCATGCATTCGGGTCCTTTTGAGGCCATTTAATCTCTTTTATAATAATTCTGGGATCGAGGCCAGCTTTAACAATATTTGTCATTCTTTGGCCTGCCCAGTCATTATCCATTCCTAAATAAAGTACCTTAATTGGTGATTTATTTATTGCTTCTATTTGACTCGGTGAAGGATTGCCCCAAGTACCGATAGCCGGGTAGTTTCTAGAGTAGCATGTTAAGACATCAACAGGACCCTCACAAAGAATTGCAGTTGAAATATTATTTTTTATAATATAATCAAGACAATAAACAGGCTTGTCCTGGTCTTTAGTAATATAAAAAGTTTTATTGTAAATAGATCGTCTCGGGGCCATAATAATTCTTCCGGCTACGTCAAAACACGGGAAGATAATTTGACTCGTTTGTGGATCATATTTAACTTTAAAAAGTTCACAAACTTCTCTTGAAAGCTTTCTTTGTGCTAAATACGGATGCCAGTCCTGAAAAGCATCTAAATAACTCGGAGACATGCGAACAGGCATTTTATTTTGTTTTATAACAATATCATCACATAAAACAATTCCGCTGCTTGATATTTTGCCGAATTTATCTTTAAGCCAGTTTTTAGCAAACTCTTCTGAGCATTCAAAGCACTCAGCCACAAATTTAGTAAAGCTACACTGGAAATCACAAGCCCAGCATTTACAGTATCCGTAGCGAACTTTTGAGCTTGATCCAACGTAAATATTCATTGCAGCATGTGCTTCATGACCGCCGGCATGGTGAGGACACGTCACTACAATGTTGTCCTCACCTTCATGCCAAGCTTTTATTTCTCTTAGTTTACCATTTGTCAACGCCATCTTGAGTTGACAAACTACTTCATAAAGAGGCGTTTCAATTATATAATTATCAACTCTAAGTACTGGCATTAGCTACTCCTTAAAATGGGCACTCGTCTGACGGAGGATAATCGACACTATAGCAGTTTTCAAGCTCTTCAATGTCCTCTTCAGATGTCACGCCATCGTTATCATTAGAAATATATCGATAAATTCCTGAGTTAAAGTCCCAGAGGTAATCGAGCTTTCTTCCGTCTCCACCATCTCTTGACTTAACTATATTCACAATAAACTTATAATAACCCTTATAATTAGGATCCTCAGTATCTTGCTTATCAAGCATAAGAATGACTGTAGCATCCTGACCAATTCGGTCAGAAAGAGCGATTTGAGTAGTATCCTGTGATTTATCTTCGTTTTTAGTACGATTCATCTGTGTAACTGAGATAATCGGAATTTGCTTACGTACCTGAAGATTTTTAATTGCTTTAGAAATATTAGCTACTTTTTCATGCTCAGCTTTTGCTCTGCTGGTATCTTCAAGCAGCGAATACTGGTCAATAAATAGTATGTCTAGATGCTCTTTTTCTATAAATGCCTGCAGAGCATCTACAGTTGCCGGGCCTGCAATATCATTAGGTGTTATTACTTTAATAGGTCCATAACCTGAACACTTAAGGCTATCCAAGTAATTCTTATAATGTTCTTTATAATAAAGATCACCATGAGAAATCTTTCTGTTATCGATTTTACCTAGCAAAGTATCGATACGGTAAGCAACCTTATCAATTGTCATCTCTCCAGAATATATACCGACACACAGACCCTGCACAGAAGCAGCTGCAGCTATCGCACAAAGCATCATCGACTTACCTACACCCGTTCGGGCGGCGATAACCATATTTTCATTTCTTCTGTCGATGCCTGTAATAACCATATCAAGTTCTTTAAAACCAGTTGAGATAAAGTATTTCGACTGATTAGTACCTGCATCAAGGTATCGCTCATATCTTGAAGTATCAGATATAATGTCCGTACACTGAAGAGCTGAACCTATATGAAGCTTCTCCAGAGACTCTTTAAAATACTGCATTGCTCCAGCGGTATCATCTGCTTCCAAAAATCGCTTTAGGTTGTTAAGACGAGTGGCAAGGTAACTCTGATTATAATCATTATAAAGCTGTTCAATTAAGTAATTATCAGGTTCATTTACATCCTGAATTACAAACTCAGGAAAATGCTGAAGAAACGTAAGACGATCAGGAACAGTATGATAAGTATTATAATGAGCCTTAATAAACTCATACTCAGCCTTATAAGCATAAAAGTGTTCCGCAGACAGATTATTTAGTGTGATAAAAGAGTAGTCCCTATTTTGGAGTACTTTATTAATAATTTGAAATTGTGCGATCATCTTACATTAGCCTCCGTTCGCTAAAACTCTTTTATCTGCTCCAAAGAGCTCGATATCAATTGACATATTTGCAACTCTGCTAGTCAATCTCTCACCAAGAGCATTGTATAGCTGTTGCCTATTTAGATTAGTTGTATAAATATTTGACTTACCCAAAGAAATTCTGTTATCAATAATATTAAGTAAGTGGGTCAATTCAAACTCTGATCCCATTTTTGCAGCCAAGTCATCAAAAATCACAAGATCTGCATCCAGCACATTTTCTTTAATGTACTCAGCATACTCGTTTCTGTTTGAAATATTATCTTTAATCGCGAGCAAATATCTGGGAACACTTACAAAAAGCACTCTACATTTGCTTTCAGTACGTGCCCAAATTTTATTGAAATAAGCTTGTGCAAGTCTGACACTCCAAGAAGACTTGCCATTGCCGCAGTTAGCCGAATGCAGATATAAATTTTTTCCTTCTTTAACAAAATTTATAATGTCATTCTCAATAGCTGCAAGCTGCTTAAACTGTTCAAGGTCTGTTCCGTCAGCATCTATTTTTAAAGTAATACGCTTCTTCTGACTTTCTGACATACAGGCTGCTGTATAAAGCGAATCCATTTTGTATTTTCTGAGGCAAAAGTCTTTATCACAGTCTTTGCCGTTACAAATCTCACGTAAAAAACAAGCGGACATTAGCTTCCTCCTAAGTGTGTTTAATTAAACGCCTGTTGAACCGAAGGCCCCGTCTCCACGATTAGAAAATGCAAAATCCTTATAAAATTCATCAAGCGACATATTATTATACACTTCAATTGGTGAAATATCAATCAGTCTGGGAAGAAACTGTACAATCTTCATACCAAGAGGAAGCTTAACTGTATCGCTAGTAGTATTTATCATGCTTAAATGAATAAGCCCAGTATAATTACTATCAATTACAGAAGCTCCGTAAACAAGTCCAAGTTTTGTTGCAATACCAGACTTATTCTGAGCTTCAAGAGCTACGTTAGCAGAAATGTAGCTATGAATACCAGACGGAATATTTGCTCTACCGTGGGCGGGAATAATAATAAACACGCCATCAGCAGTATGTTCAAGATAAGCATTAATGGACAAATTTTTTTCATTAAAGGCTTTTTCAAAAGTTTCCGTATAGTTCGGAATAAAAAAATCGATTCCACCATTACCATCATCACGCTCAGGTGCCTTTACATCGTAGTTAGGGTTAATAAGAAACTTAATCATAGGTTTATCACTCCTTAAAAATGTTTTACAAAATATAATACAGTAAAGTTATTCAAAAAATTGAGTTTTAAATAAAAAATACCGCCCAGTATTTAAACCGAGCGGCACTAAAAAGATGAAAATATTAAATTACAAGTATCTTTTATTTTATTATAAAGGTATCTTTTAATTTATTTTTTAGTATCTTTTTAGTATCGCTTAGTTTATCATATAAGAAAGCCGATTGGCCTTCTTATTTAATTTAGCGAATAATTTTATCGCTTTTTATCCCAAGATCTTAAAGACTTTTGAACAGGTATAGCAGCTGTATTATTTTTAATTCTTAAGTACTGATAATACTCATCATTTGCTTCCTTACAATAATGTGAGTTTGGCGTTACCATACAGCCTCGTCCTGTGGCGTATTTGCAGAAGTTGCACTTAGTTTTAGGCTGACTATTCATTATTAACAACCCTCATTAATAACTTCTACTTGGCAAGACTGCATTACTTTAAGCGCTGCCTCATGCGCCTCAATAGAAGTACCTGCACAGCAAGAAGCATCACAGCTAATAATAGTATTTTCGCCAAAGACAGACGCCTTTAAGATAAGTGCATTAGAAACCACACAAATATCAGTGCAAAAGCCGATCAACTCAATTTCTTCAACGGATTCTTTTTTAAATAAATCGTCAGGAAGACAGCGTTCAATGCGACTGTAAAGTTCAAGGTTACCAAAACGATGCTTAGTTAGACGCCAGCGACTTTCCCAAAACTCCTTAAGCTCAGGGACGATATACCAGCCATCAGTCTCATCAATACAATGCTTAACAGGAAGATATTTTCCCTCAGAAGACGTATCATAAGTATCATCCCAGTGAGTATCTTGAGTAAACATTACTTGCCAACCTTCATTAATTCGCTGCTGAATCTTCTCTTTAATCTTAGGAATTCGTGCCTGTGCTTCAGGATTAGCCAAAGCACCCGTTACGAAATCATTCTGAACATCAACTACAAGCAATACTTTCATCTCAAATACCTTCCTTTAATCTGTATTCAACAGCATTCTTCAAATAGCTAAGATAAGACTCATCCTGGCACATCGCCTTTCCAGGATTATCAGAAAGTTTTGCAACCGGGTGTCCATTAACAAACTGAAGCTTAATGACAATATTAAGCGGATCCACATCGGTATCATTAGAAATAAATGTTCCAATTCCAAAGCTTACGTTAATCTTACCTTCGAAATAATCCTGAATGTCCTGAGCCTTACTAAAATTAAGACTATCACTAAAGAGCAATGTTTTAGTCATCGGATCAATCCCAAGGCTCTCATAGTGGGCAATCATCTTATTACCCCACTCAATAGGATCTCCGCTATCATGTCTTACGCCAGTATAACACATAGCCTGAAGCTTATTAAAATCTTTTAGGAAAAGATCGGTACCAAGGGTATCAGTGAGCGCTGTTCCGTTATCTCCCTGATATTCTTCAAACCACTCTTCCATTGCTACCTTATTGGTATAAGCAAGCTGAATTCCAGGCACACCCTGATACATCTGAACATACTCATGCGCGTAGGTGCCAATAGGCTTGCAGTTATACTTCATAGCAAGATATACATTAGAAGTACCTACACACTGAGGGACCTGTAAAAGCTCTTTTACAACATATTCCTGCCACTCTCGACTCAAACGACGACGGCAACCAAATTCTGCAAATTTGAAAGTATAGCTACCGTTAGCAAAGCTCTTAATTTTTTCTTGAAGTTTACGATTAGCAGAAGTAATCAAATCAAGATAGTTATATTTCATTCTAAAATACACTTCATTGACGATTTCCAAAAGATAAATTTCAAACTGCATCGCAGAAAATAGCGGGCCGTTAACTTCAATACAAAGCTCACCATTATCTTCTCTCAGATGACACTCAACATACTTTCTAATCGGATGCCAGAGACGCAAAAACTCAACATAATCAGACTTAATAAATCTAAGAGAGCTAAGATAATTCAGCTCCTCATCGGTAAACTTAAGAGTACAGAGGTGGTCAATCTGAGCATTAATCTCATCAGCCATTTCTTGTGTAAAAGTTATACCCTTATTTCTGCACTTAAAGAGATAAGTGCCATTAAGATTGGTATGTTTGTGGAACATAACCTGATTCATATTAAACTTATAAAGATCGGTATCTAACAAAGATACAATAATAGGACTAAGCTTCATCATAATTAAATTTCTCCTTTTTCAAAAGTTGGCATTGGCATATACTTATGTCGGGTTGCTTTATGAAGTCTCACTACTTTACTCATGGTTTCTGCAGTAAGCCCTCCATCACCAAGCAGAAAACTATCAAGCTCTTCATAGGTAAACCCAAGATTATCCTCATCAGTCTTACCGCACATTCCGTCAGAAGGCGCTTTATGTACCAGATGTTTAGGAAGGCCAAGGTCATCACCAATCTCGATAACCTCTCTTACAGTCAAATTGCCAAGAGGTGAAAAGTCGCCGGCTGCATCTCCATACTTAGTAGAGTAGCCAACGAAATCTTCACTACGATTACAAGTATTTACTACACGAGAATTCGGGTAAAAAGCAGCAATTCCGTATAAAACGGTCATACGAAGACGAGCGGGCGTATTAGTTGAATACATTCCATTTGCTCTGACCTTTTTAAAAGCTTGTACATCTCCTGCAAACACAGCTCGAGCTATATCATCACTAATTGCGCGATAAGCGTCTCCGATATTAACAACTAAAGCGTGAATACCGAGAATGCGACAAACTTCTGCAGCATCTGCAAGGTCTTTTTGAATAAGATTTGGCATCATTACGCCGATTATGTTATCGGCACCAAGAGCTTCTGCACAAAGCGCAGCCGCAATAGTGGAGTCTTTTCCTCCACTAATACCTATGATAGCTTTATCACCATTGGTATTTATAAAATACTCTTTAATCCAATTAATACATTGTTCAGTTATTTTTAACATCTTTTAATATCGTCCCTAATCTTTTATTAATTACTCAATTGTCTCAAGCGGAATTTTTCTTGTATAAGTAGTAAACTGAATGTGATAGCCGGAATCCTCTTCAGGGTTCGACCAACCCTGGATCTCAAAGTCAGGGTGCTCATCAAGGTTAGGAAAGAAAACTTCTGCTTCACCGTCAGCATCCACTTTGGTCACGTACACCTCATCATAATAGGGCAACATGGACTCATAAAGCTTCGCACCACCGATTATAAAAACAGGTTTAGTCTTAGCTAATTCTTTTACAAGTCTTACTAAAGTATCAAAGTCATGCACACAAAAGCAATCATCACGCTCAACATTTGGTGAACAAATAACAATAGTTGAACGTCCCTTAAGAGGTTTACTTCCAGGAAAACTTAGTAAGGTATTCAGCCCGCATACAACAGTACTGTCAGCAGTCATGTGCTTAAAAAAAGCCATATCTTTTTTAAGTTGGAACAGTAATTCACCTTTACCTGTTTCCTTATTTGTTCGACCTATTCCCCAGGAACGGTCCACTGCCACAATTCCAACAATCATTAGCTATTCTCCTTCTCTATAAACTGAATCATTTCACTATTAGGATCTTCGGTTATTCGCATATAAATAACGCCTTTATTATTTATAATACGATATATTCCGGCATTTTTAATGAGTCTTAAACATATCTCACAAGGCCAAGCCTCACACTCAATCGGCTTTCCTGACTTTACGTCAAATCCTGCAAGGTAAAGGTCAGCCCCTAGCATTTCATTTCTGGAAGCGCTGATAATTGCATTCATCTCAGCATGAACTGCTGCACACTGTGAGTACTCTTCCATGTCTCCATTACCAGAGGCTTTTGTACATGTCCAACAATGACTTTCGCCTCTTACGTTTCCATTATACCCTGTACTAACCACTTCGCCATTTTTGACAATTACACAGCCATAATGTTTCTTCAGGCAAGTTGATCGCTCTGAAACGGCTTTAGCTATGTTAAGATAATATTCATCTAAAGAAGGTCTTTTCATATTTTTCCTCCAACATTCATTTAATATTATATAATACAATAAAAGGCAGGCTATTTTACTAACCTGTCTTAATATGCTTAATCTAAAATTGGTTCCAATGGATCGTGCTTTATCTGCTTCTTTACAAAAGCAATAGCGTCCTTGCATTCATCACAAACCCAAGGACTTGGCCCAGGGGGATAGCCATTGATAAAGGGTCTTGAATTATCACACAATAAACAACACTGACATATTGTAACATGTGGATGACTGTCTACTGGAATAAAAGCAGCTCGAGGCTCGGTTGCACTAATAACTAGCTTTTCTTTATTTTCCATATTACATCTCCTCATAGGCCTTCTTTAAAAAGTCTTTATTATTCTTATACCACTCAAAGAAGGCTTCCTCATCAAGATCAGCTAACTTGTGAATAAGGAATTCAACAAGGTTAGCAGACTGCTCATGCATGATACGTTTGCCGGCACATTTTTGATCCCAGTAACAAAGTAGTAAGTCAGGTCCCCAATTTTCTGGATTATAAGCCTTAGAAGCACCAAGCATATCGCAAAAGCTTTCAAGCAAATACTTATAGGGCATCTTCATAGGAATAATTTTTCCTTCTTCATCTTCATCCCACCAAAACTGAAAGTGGTGTTTGTTCATATGATAATGATGAATCCAGCTGGGTGAATAGCCAAGTACTTCACGAGCGACCTGATGAGGACTTCCTTTACCTGTATAATACTTACACATGCTAAGCTCTGTCAAAGAATATTTACTCAAATCATGAGTAAGTCCTTGCCAGAAGAGACCCATTTTAAAACAGGCCTTTCTGACGTATTTTCTGTGGGTCCTAACAGTTTTAAGATGTTTAAAGAAATTATTCATTCGGCAACTTGAAACTTAGTAGTAAGCTTAGTGGACTGATAGTCAATGAGCTCAAAGTCCTCTTCTTCAAAATCATAAAAATCCTTTACATCAGGGTTAATCTTAAGCTGAGGACCAGGATATTCAGGATTCTCCATAACTTCCTTTACAAGATCTACATGGCGATCATATATATGGAGATTATTAACAATATGAACAAGGGTACCAGGCTGATAGCCACAAACCTGTGCAAGCATGTGTACAAGCAGAGCATACTGAATAGTGTCCCAACCGCCAGATGCCGCTGCAGCAAGAAGATCACCAGATCTCTGGATTACTGTGCAATTAAGCTTTCCATCTGATACATCCCAAAGAGTCTCATAAACACACGGAGGGAGATTCATCTCGTTAAGCTCTTGAGGACACCACATAGTTGTAATCATTCTACGGTCCATAGGCTTATTTTTAAGCAGATAAATAAGATTATCTACCTGGTCAAATTTGCCATAACCATAATCAGAAACCTTACCGAGCTGGTATCCATAAGTCTTACCAATAGTACCGTCTTCACCTTCCCAAGCTCTCCAGATAGCTGCAGACCTTCCAAGGTCATTTACGACATTAGATTTCTTCTGCCACATCCAAAGAAGCTCTCGTACTACGCCTTTAAAAGCCTGAGTACGAAGAGTAAGGATAGGAAACTCCTTAGAAAGATCATATGTACGAACAGCACAAAAAGTCTTAATAGTGTGCGCAGGAGTACCGTCAGGCCACTTAGGTCTTACAGGATAATCCTTATCATTAAAGCCATTTTCAAGAAGCTCATTAACTTCATCCTTAAAATAAATATCAGCAATAGACATTTTTTAATTCTCCTTAATTATAATTACTTTTTATTAATATTTTCAGCAATCTTATTATGAATTTCTGCTGAGTAGTAATCAATACCATCAGAATAATTCATACGTCCATAAATAAATTCCATATATCTATTAACATTACTTGGCAGTACTTCTAAATAGTTAGTTAGAAAGACCAGTAAATCTTCCCAAACATAATCTTCATTGAGATGCTTTTTAGGTGTTTCACTTAAAAAGCCATTAATATCTTTCTTAAACTTGAAGTCAGAATCATAATAACGATGACTATGCCAAAGTCTTTCATCAATAATCTCATTAGTTAGTTGCTGAGCTGCATGTGCTCGCCACTGCTTATCCATTTCAGGCAGGTATTCCTTAATATGCTGTGCACAAGTATCAGGAGCTAAATGATTATCTCTTTTTACAGCATATCTAAATTCAGCCACTAAAAGCTGAAATAGGTCTTTATCGTCAAGCTTAACCATTATCGGATACCTTCATTCGGCCAGTGTCTCTCAAAAGGCCTTGAAGCAAAATAAGGTAATTGCAAATATCAGTGATTTTCTCGTTCCAGAGCTCTTCTGTATAAGTACCTTCGCTATTAATCATATCGGTAACGGAAATAATATGCTTAAGCATAAATCCGTATAAAACCTGTTCAGGTGTTTCCTCAGAGCAGCCCGCACCATGCTTAAAAACAGACAATCTGTCGTCATCAAGATTATATTCCGCCTGCTTCTTTACCAAAACATTTTTAATTCTGTCGAGCTGGTCCTCGACCACTTTATTAAATTCAAGTGTTGTCATTCGTATTAAACTCCTTAAAATTAAATTTTATATTATATAATACAGTAAAAGACGATCATATTTGATGACCGTCTTTTAATTATTTAAATAAACTTAGTAGTATTAGGAGAAATTTCCTTAAGTACTTTTTGCTTTATGGCTTTGTACTTTTTAATTAACATCTCAAAAATATCAGACTGGTCATTTTCAAGCTCGTTAATAACGTCCTGGAGGTCCTTTATTTCTTGCTGGTGCTCTTTGGTCAGGTAAGATATAGGTTTTCTAAGTACTGCAGCTGACGTGTCCTGGGAGCATTTAAACTGCCTCTGAAGCCAGCTACAAGCATCCTCATAAGTAAGGTCAAAGATAGCTTTCCAATTATTTGTTTTTTTAAGCTTTTCAATAATCTGAAGTACTTCAAGCTTTTCTTTGTTATCTTGAATCTGATGCGTTAATCTGTTTGTGTGAGTCTCAATTAAATAATTAAGATTGGATTTTACAACAAGGTCAAAGCTACAGGGCACATAAATATGGTCTTGGTCGAAGAAAGCAAGATTATAAGTTTCAGAAGTCTGAAGCTTTTTATAAAGTCTGTCATAAAGATCCTGCATATCGCACTGCTTCTTGAATACCTTCTCAATTACTATTCGAGTATCATAAGTGGACTCGTCTCTCATATCAACTTTATCAAGAAGAATTTCTTTTTCAATAATCTTTCTTACGTGCTCAGCAGACTTAGAAGCAGGCATAGCAGTAATAGTAATAACACCGTCTTTGTCAATAGTCATTTCAGGAGCTAGTCTGATAGTGCCTTTACCCGTTTTTAATACATCTTCCCACTCTTTTTTGCCAGACAAAATTGATACTCCTACATTAGGAATAGGAAGTTTTTTAGGTACATAATTAAGATCTTTATGCTTAAGAATATCCAAATAATAATCAAACATTCCTTCAATATCTATACAAGGAATATTAAGCTTAGGGAGTC
>CALCHR010000062.1 GCA_937901185.1 uncultured Bacteroidales bacterium | reverse complement strand
CAACGACCCCCTGATTAACAGTCAGGTGCTCTAACCAACTGAGCTACTGAAGCAGTTCGCTAAAAAAAGCTTTGTACTTCGGAATTGCGCTGCAAAAGTAATGGTTATTTTTGAATTTAGCAATATCTTTGCAGGAAAAATTACAAAAATATGAAAAAGATTCTCGGAATTGGCAATGCTTTGGTAGATAAACTGGTAAAAGTGGGCGATGAAAGCCTCTTGGAAGAGCTAAATCTGCCGAAGGGTTCAATGCAACTTGTAGACACAGAACGCTACCTCTCCATCTCGCAACGCATGGCTTCCATGTCGGCCGAGCGAGCCACCGGCGGTTCGGCCGGAAATACCATTTTGGCCCTGGCCAACTTACAAATGTCGCCCGGCTTTATCGGAAAAATCTCCGACGACGAGAACGGTCGCTTCTTCGCCGACAACTGTCGCGCCCATGGCATCACGCCGTATCTGCTCAAGGACGAGCTGCCCACCGGTGTGGCTTCGACTTTCATTACGCCCGACGGGCAACGCACCTTTGGCACCTACCTGGGCGCAGCAGCTTGCTTGCAACCCGAAGATGTGGACGCCGTTGATTTCAAAGGCTACACCTATTTCTATATAGAGGGCTACCTGGTGCACAACCATGCGCTCATCGAACACGCTGTTGACTTGGCGCGTGCGGCGGGCTTGAAAGTGTGTCTCGACTTGGCCAGCTACAACATAGTAGAGGCCGACCGCGACTTCTTCGCCTATCTATTGAGCAAGACCGATGTGGTGTTTGCCAACGAAGAGGAAGCGCGCGCCTTTACCGGCAAAGCGCCGCGCGAAGCGCTTACCGACTTGGCCGCACTGTGCGAAGTGGCTGTAGTGAAAGTGGGTGCCGACGGCGCCTGGGCTCAGCGCGGAGAAGAGGTAAGCTTTGCCGAAGCCATGCCCGTTGCCGAAGTGGTAGACACCACCGGCGCCGGCGATTTCTTTGCGGCCGGTTTCCTCTATGCTTTGGCTCAGGAGCGCCCGCTCAAGGCCTGCTTGCAAGCCGGCGCCGTTCTCTCCGGCGAGGTCATTCAGGTGATTGGCACCACACTGCCCGAGAGCACCTGGCAGCAGATACGCGCCGCCGTACAATAGTCCGCCCGTTTCCCCGTAGCCTTATTATTCTCCCCCTATACTTTCTGCTTTATGAAAAGACTTTTGCTGCTCCTCTCGGCCCTTGCTTTCTTATCTCCCCTATCGGCCCAGAAGAACCACAACTTTGAGGTGGCAAAAAACCTGGACATCTTCAATGCCCTCTACCAAACGCTCGACCTCCACTATGTGGACTCGCTCGACGCAGAGAAGAACATCGGCAACGCCATCCTTTACATGCTCGACCGCCTGGACCCTTACACAGAATTCTACGCCGAGGAGAACACCCGCGACCTTCGTCAGATGACCACGGGTAAATATGCCGGCATCGGTTCGCCCATCGTCTTTCGCAAGGCCCTTGATCGCTGCATTTTCTCCTTTCCCTACGACGGAATGCCTGCTGCCGAGGCCGGCGTACGCTCCGGCGACATCATCCTGGCCATTGACGGAAAGGACCTGGGCAACTGCGGCTCGCAAGAGGTGGGGAAATACACTTCCGCCGTCAGCAATGCGTTGCGCGGAGAGCCGGGCACGACGTTTGAGCTGAAGGTAAAGCGTCCCGGAGTGGACAAGCAGCTGACCTTCCGCCTTACGCGCCGCACCATCGAGCAGCCCACGGTAATCTATTCTGCCTTGCTGGAAGACTCCATAGGCTACGTCCTCTTGCGCAGCTACACCGAAAACACCGTGCGCGACTTGCGCCGCACGCTGGTAGAGCTGAAGACGAAGGGCATGAAGCGCTTGGTGCTCGACCTTCGCGGAAACCCCGGCGGACTGATGCGCGAGGCGGTCGATATGGTCAATCTCTTTTTGCCCCGTGGCAAGGAGGTGCTCTCCACCAAGGGAAAAATCAGCAAGCACAACATGGTCTACAAAACCAGCAGCGAGCCGTTCGACGCAGAGATGCCGCTCGTGGTCCTCGTAAGCTACACCACGGCCTCGGCCGCCGAAATCACCTCAGGCGCTTTGCAGGACTACGACCGCGCCGTTGTGGTGGGACAGCGCACCTTTGGAAAGGGCTTGGTGCAAGAGCCGCGCGAACTGCCCTACAAGACCATGCTTAAACTCACCACCAGCAAATACTACATTCCCAGCGGACGCTGCATACAGGCCTACGATTTCAAGAACCGCAACGACGACGGACAGCCCCGCCACCTGCCCGACAGCCTCTGCAAGGCTTTCAAAACAACCGGCGGACGCACTGTCTACGACGGCGGTGGCATCACGCCCGATGTGAAGGTGGAGGAAGACAGTCTGCCGGTGTTTCTCTCCGAACTGAAAATTTCTGACGCCCTCTTCGACTTCTGCGTGGACTATTGCAACCGCCACGAGAACATCGCCGCACCGGCTGAGTTTCATCTCTCCGACCAGGAATTTGAAGCCTTCAAGGCCTTCCTCAAAGCGCAAAACTTCACCTACAGCCAGCGCAGCAAAGAGGTGTTCAACCTACTGAAGCAGATGGCCCGGATGGAGGGCTACGCCGAAAGCGCCAAGGAGGAGTTTGACGCCTTGCAGAAGAAGCTCTCCCGCAACCTTGACGACGACCTCGCTCTCTGGGAAAAGGAAGTGCGCCAGTTGGTGGAACTGCACATCATCATGAACCGCTACTACGAGCGCGGCTCGGTGGAGTATGCCCTGCCCTCCTACAAGGAACTGCAGAAGGCCCTGGAAATTCTTCACAACGACTCGCTCTACCGCAGCTTGCTCCACCCCGCGCCATAACCCTCTCGGCGCCCATCCCCCCTCTCCTTTCTCACTATGCTTAAGCGCTCCAAAGAAGAAATACTCAACACGCTGACCCACCTAGCCGGTGTGGTCTTCACACTCTCTATGGCGTGGCTCATTCTCAAGATGGGCTACGGCGCAGGTTGGCAACACGCATTCGGCGTGACCTTCTTCACTTGCGGCATGCTCATTATGTTTGCCGGCAGCACGCTCTACCATTGGTGGATGCCCGGCCGCGGCAAGCGCTACCTTCGCATCTTCGACCACATAGGCATCTACGTGATGATAGCCTCTTCCTACACGCCCATCTGCATCGGCGTGGTGGGCGGCGCATTGGGCTGGACGGTTTTCGGACTGCTCTGGGCCATCGTCGTAGGCGGCATTTTCTACAAGATAACGGCCATCGACCGCTACCCCAAGCTCTCGCTCATCCTCTACCTTGCCATGGGGTGGTCTGTGGTGTTCATCGCCGAGCCCGTCTTTCAGCGCCTCTCCCTGCCGGCCCTTCTGTTCAT
>CALCHR010000061.1 GCA_937901185.1 uncultured Bacteroidales bacterium | reverse complement strand
TCGGGATCCCGATCCACCGCGTCCTCTTCCCAGACATCCTCCACCTCTTCCTCGTCATACTCCTCAGAAAAGTCCAGAAGGGGGAAGCTCAAGACATCGGTCGCGGCATCCACACCCCGGTATAATCGCCCTCCATGCGGGCATCTCCCTTGACGGCTATATTGCCGTATTCATGGCAGATGAACGCGCGGCGGTTGAAGCTTCCGCGCTCCCACATCGACATCGGCCCCGACGCCGGTCGTCTGGGAGGTCAGGTAATGTGGGCCGACTACACCAGCCAGTTGCCCGCCGCCGGCGAGATGAGCGAGCAAGAAATGTCCCACACGCTGAAATACCTGACCGGCGCCGAGCAGATAGCCGTACCCACCTCGCGCCGTCCCTGGAACAACTTTATAGAACTGAAAGGCGCCCGCGCCAACAACCTCAAGGGCATCGATGTGCGCATCCCCTTGAACGTGATGACGGTGGTGACCGGCGTGAGCGGCTCGGGCAAGAGCACCCTCGTGCGCGACATCTTCTACCGCGCCATGAAGCGCCACCTCGACGAGCCTTGCGATCGGCCGGGCGAGTTCATCAGCCTCGAGGGCGACCTCAACTTAGTAAAGGGCGTAGAGTTTGTCGACCAAAATCCCATCGGCAAGTCCTCACGCTCCAACCCCGTCACCTACGTCAAGGCCTACGACGAGATTCGCAAACTCATGGCCGAGCAACCCCTGGCGCAACAGATGGACTTCACGCCGGCTTTCTTCAGCTTCAACGCCGAGGGCGGCCGATGCGAAGAGTGTAAGGGCGAAGGCACAGTGACTGTAGAGATGCAGTTCATGGCCGACCTCACGCTCGAATGCGAGGCCTGCCACGGCAAGCGCTTTAAGAGCGAGGTGCTCGAAGTAAAATTCCACGGACAGAGCATCCACGACATTCTGGAGATGACCGTCAACCAGGCCATAGAGTTCTTCACCGAGCACCAGCGCCCCAAGATAGTGCGCCGCCTCCTTCCGCTGCAAGCCGTAGGTTTGGGCTACATCAAACTGGGGCAACCCTCGAGCACCCTCTCGGGCGGCGAGAACCAGCGCGTCAAGTTGGCCTACTACCTCGGCCTTGAGCGCAGCGAGCCCACCCTCTTCATCTTCGACGAGCCCACCACCGGCCTCCACTTCCACGACATCCGCAAACTCCTTGAGAGCTTCAGCGCACTGATACAGCGCGGCCACACGGTGCTCATCATCGAGCACAACGCCGACGTCATTAAGTGCGCCGACCACATCATCGACCTCGGCCCCGAGGGCGGCAGAGAGGGCGGACACATCGTGGCCGAAGGCACACCAGAGTTTGTGGTACTCAAGAGCAAAGGCCACACGGCACGCTTTCTAAAAGAGAAACTCGCCGGCGCATAGCCATCGCCGCAACGCCTCAGCGCCGAGATACAGACACCCCCTTAGCAGCTGCTTTTCCACCCACGGAAGAGCAGCTTTCTAATTATCTGAAAATCAGCATTCCTTTTCCGGCAACGGACGCTCTCATTGCAGCCCGACAGAGATATTTTTGTTTTATCTTGGAGCAATGGAAAATTAAAAATATATTTGCCTACATAAAACATACCCACTATGAAAAGAACCCTTATCCTTTTCCTTACCATCCTTGTATGGATGCCGGCCGTAGCGCAAGATGATAAAAATTTTCTGCCCGACTGGTGGGACGCATTAAAACTAATCCTCGTATTTGGGATTATCATCATAGAATTTCTGAAGTATATCAGAAGAAATGAAAGCCCCAAGGAGTATAGAAAAAGAGCTTTGCGGGGAGACCCCGAAGCACGATTCAATCTGGCCATCTGCTACCAGAATGGCGATGGTGTGCCCAAAGATGAAGCCGAAGCTGCGAAATGGTACAGAGCAGCAGCCGACCAGGGGCATGTGCAATCGCAGTTCTACCTGGGATGGTGCTACGCAAAAGGCATAGGTGTGGCAGAAAGTTACGCCGAGGCTGCCAAATGGTACAGAAAGGCCATGGAGAACGGACATATTGAAGCGCCCCACTATTTGGCTTGGTGCTATGAAAACGGAGAGGGTGTGCCTCAAGATTACGCTGAAGCAGCAAGGCTGAACAAGATGGCTGCCGAGCAAGGAGTGACCCAGGCGCAATTCAACCTGGCTTACTACTATGAGTTTGGCCAAGGTGTGCCACAAGATTTTATCGAAGCTGTAAAATGGTACATGAAGGCAGCAGAGAAAAAACACGCCGAGGCACAATTCCGATTAGGTTGGTGTTACGCAAAGGGAATAGGTGTTCCGGAAAATTATACCGAAGCGGCAAAATGGTACAGAAAGGCCATGGAGAATGGCCATGTTGAAGCGCCCCACTATTTGGCTTGGTGCTATGAACACGGAGAGGGCGTGCCGCAAGATTACGCCAAAGCGGCAAGGCTAAACAAGAAGGCGGCGGAGCAAAGAGTGACTCAAGCGCAATTCAACCTGGCTTACTACTATGAGTATGGCCAAGGCGTGCCCAAAGATGTTACCGAAGCTGCAAAATGGTATAGAAAGGCAGCAGAGCAAGGACATACAGAAGCAAAAGACAGGCTGAAAAAATTAAAACGAGCCAAGTAGAGCCATCTACTATAAACATCCTTTTCCCACAGAAAACACCTTGCCGTTTATCTAAGAAACTACCGCCGTGGCAATGCTCAAAGCCGAGCGCTGTCACGGCTTTTTCATACCCTCTTTTTCCGCCTTTGTAAGCCACTGAAAATCAAGGGTCATTTTCGGGCATTTCTTAGGTAAAAGCTAGGTGAATTTCGGTAACTACTAGGAAAAATTCGGTAACTACTAAGAACGCGAAAGTAACTACTAAGAAAAACGGGGTGATGTAGGGGCAAAAAAAGGAGGCTTGCAGTTCTTCTTGCAAGCCATGCTATGCGCCCTCAAAAAAGCAAATTTTTTATGGGCAGAATAAAAATAAAAACTACCTTTGCCCTTACACGACACTTCTAATATAAAATACTATGAAAAAAATCTTTGGAATTTTCTTTACCATCTTCATGGTGCTCATGGTAACGCAATGCGGACCTACAAATGAAACTAAAAATAGTATCTGGCTTGATAAAGGAAAGGAATTGTATGATCAAGGTTATTACAAGGAAGCAGCCGAATCGTATAGAAAGGGTGCTGAAGAAGGATATGCTGATGCTCAATGCGCTTTAGGAGCTTGCTACATTTATGGCAACGGTGTGGAACAAGACTACACCGAAGCAATAAAGTGGTTTAGGAAAGCGGCGGAGCAAGAATATGCTAAAGCGCAACACAATATAGGTCTGTGCTATTTCAATGGCTATGGTGTGAAACAAGATTACACAGAAGCTGTAAAATGGTTTAGGAAAGCGGCGGAGCAAGAATATTATATAGCACAAGGTGCGTTGGGAGCGAGCTACTATACCGGCAAAGGAGTGGAACAAAATTATACCGAAGCTGTAAAATGGTTTCGGAAGGCAGCGGAGCAAGGATATGCTATAGCCCAATTTCCTTTAGGTGTAAGCTACTACTATAGTCAAGGAGTGGAACAAGACTATGCCGAGGCTGCAAAATGGTTAAAGGAGGCAGCGAAACAAAAAGATGAACCATCTGAAAGCTATTTAGAATACAGTAGAACACCAGAAGGCAAAAAAGGACTGGACCAAGCAATTTCCCAAGCTCAATGCCTTTTAGGATGGTGCTACTATAGAGGGAACGGAGTATCGCAAGACTATGCCGAGGCAGTAAAATGGTATAGAGAAGCTGCAGAGTTAGGGAATGCCACGGCTCAATACAATTTAGGATGGTGCTATAACGATGGACTGGGGGTAGAAAAAGACCAGACCGAGGCTATAAAATATTATACACTAGCCGCAAAACAAAGATTAGCCCTCGCCCAGTACTATTTGGATAAATACCAAAAGGATGGACAAGGTATGACAAAAAACTACATTGAGACCATAGAATATTATAAACAGGCTGCAGAACAGGGAGACATAGAAGCTCAATTCTGCTTAGGAATGGAATATTTCCTAGGTCAAGGAGTGACACTAGGTCAAGGAGTGACACAAGACAAAACCAAGGCTGTAGAATGGTTAAGCAAAGCAGCAGAGCAAGGATATGCCCAAGCACAATATATTTTAGGCAATTGCTATCATATAGGCGACGGTGTTAAACAAGACTATACCGAAGCCATAAAATGGTGGAGCAAAGCAGCAGAACAAGGATATGCCCTCGCTCAGTACTATTTAGGAACATGCTATAATAATGGCAACGGCGTAACACAAGACTACACCGAAGCTGCTAAGTGGTACAAGAAAGCCGCGGAGCAAGGAGATGCCAGGGCACAATATTCTTTAGGTATGTGTTACGTCCATGGTCAAGGTGTGCCAAAAGATAACATTGAGGCTGTAAAATGGTTTAAGAAAGCTGCGGAGCAAGAAAATATGGAAGCCATAGTCCGCATAGGTGGAGGCTATCTATTAGGTATAGGCGTAAAGCAAGATTACACCGAAGCAGTAAAATGGTTTCGTAAAGCAGCGGAGCTAGGAAATGCCACGGCACAATATTCTTTAGGTATGTGTTACGTCCATGGTAAAGGTGTGCCAAAAGATAACATTGAAGCAGTAAAATGGTTTCGCAAAGCAGCTGAACAAGGAGATACTAAAGCCCAAAATTTCTTGGAAAAATTAGGAGAAGCATTGGTAAACCACCTAAATATAGATAGCCTCGCAACCAGCCCAAGCAAGCCCTAAAAGCCGCCGCACATATAGCGGATAGCAACCGCCGTGGCAGCGTTCCTCGCCGAGCGCAGCCACGGCTTTTTCGTACCCTCTTTTTTAGACTTTCTAATCCCCTGAAATTCAAGGGTCATTTTCGGGCATTTCTTAGTAAACTTCTAGGAAAAACTCGGAGTTTACTAGGAAAAATTTGTAGTTTACTAAGTTTTCCTAGAAAGCTAGGAAGAAAACGCCCTTGCTTTCTATAGAAAAATCAAAGGCGCCGGGGCATACATTCTGAATAGAAAAGTACCCCCGTATCTGCTTTTTTCTTACCTTTGCAAGAGTAACTAAAAAATCAGTCAACACGATATGGAACATACCCTTTATCTTTACAATACACTGACCCGCACGAAGGAGGTATTCAAACCTATCAACCCCGGACATGTGGGCATGTATGTTTGCGGACCTACCGTCTACGGCGACGCTCACTTGGGCCACGCCCGTCCGGCCATCACGTTCGACCTCGTGTTTCGCTATCTGAAACACCTGGGCTACAAGGTGCGCTACGTGCGCAACATCACCGACGTGGGCCACTTGGAGCACGACGCCGATGAGGGCGAGGACAAAATTGCCAAGAAGGCGCGCCTCGAACAACTCGAGCCGATGGAGGTGGCACAATACTACACCAACCGCTTCAACGCCGCGATGGAAAAACTCAACGTGCTGCGCCCCAGCATTGAGCCGCACGCCACCGGCCACATCATCGAGCAGGAGCAACTGGTGCAGCAAATAATGGACAACGGCTTTGCCTACGAGTCCAATGGCTCTATCTACTTCGACGTGGAGAAGTACAACAAGCAATACCGCTACGGCGTGCTCTCAGGACGCAACCTCGACGACGTGCGCGACGCCAGCCGCGAACTGGACGGCGTGGGCGAGAAACGCAACCAGGTGGACTTTGCCCTCTGGAAGAAGGCGCAGCCCGAGCACATCATGCGCTGGCCCTCGCCATGGAGCGACGGTTTCCCGGGATGGCACTGCGAGTGTACAGCCATGGGCCGCAAATACCTCGGCAACCGCTTCGATATTCACGGCGGCGGCATGGACCTCGTGTTCCCCCACCACGAATGTGAGATAGCTCAGGCCGTGGCCGCACATGGCGAACCGATGGTCAACTATTGGATGCACAACAACATGATTACCATCGCCGGAAAGAAGATGGGTAAGTCTTACAACAACTTCATTACGCTCGACCAATTCTTCAACGGCAGCCACGAACTCCTGGAGCAGGCCTACACACCGATGACCATCCGCTTCTTCATCCTGCAAGCCCACTATCGCTCCACGGTGGACTTCTCCAACGAGGCTCTGCAAGCCTCAAAGAAAGGTCTCGACCGCTTGATGGAAGCCATCAGCCAGCTCGACCGCATAGAGGCTGTAGCCACCGGCAGCCTCAACGCCGACTACGCTGCACAGCTGGAAGAGAAATGCTACGCCGCGCTGGACGACGACTTCAACTCGCCCATCGCCATCAGCCACCTCTTCGATGCCTGCCGCACCATCAACCAGCTCGCCGACAAGAAGCAGACCATCACACCCGAAGGCCTCGAAGCCCTGAAGCGTGTGTTCTCCGTCTTCGCCTTCGACATCCTCGGCCTCACCGCCGAAGCCGCCGGCAACGCTGAGCGCGAAGAAGCCTTCGGCGCTGCCATCGACCTCCTGCTGGAGTTGCGCGCCAAAGCCAAAGCCGACAAAGACTGGGCCACGAGCGACAAGATTCGCGACCAACTTGCCGCCCTCGGCTTCGAAGTGAAAGATACCAAAGAAGGAGCCACCTGGCGCCTCAACAAATAATAGAAACAAAAGGCCGGAGCACAGAGAAAACCACTCTGCGTGCCGGCCTTTTTTCTTCTACACCCTGAAACCTTTTACACATTTCTAATATCTAAAAACACAAACCTTATGGAAACACCTCTCTTTTGGTTAGTGCCCGGCGCTTCGCTCTTGGCGTTGCTCTTCGCCTGGTACTTCTACCGCGAAATGAAAAAGACCTCCGAGGGTACGGAACGCATGGCCTACATCGCTGCCGCCGTACGCAAAGGAGCTATGTCCTACTTGAAACAGCAATACAAGGTAGTCAGCATCGTGTTCCTCTGCCTCGTAGTATTGTTCGCCGTGATGGCCTACGTATTCCACGTGCAAAACGAATGGGTGCCCATCGCCTTCCTCACCGGCGGTTTCTTCTCCGGCTTGGCCGGCTTCCTCGGCATGAAGACCGCCACCGCCGCCTCGGCTCGTACAGCCAACGCCGCACGCAAGTCGCTCAACGGCGGTTTGCGCATTGCGTTCCGCTCCGGCGCCGTGATGGGCTTAGTAGTGGTGGGCCTCGGCCTCTTCGACATCTCTTTCTGGTATCTATTGCTCGACGCCCTTCTTCCCGAAACTGCTACACCCACCGCTAAGCTCTGCATGATCACCACTACCATGCTGACCTTCGGAATGGGTGCTTCCACGCAAGCCCTCTTTGCCCGTGTGGGTGGAGGTATTTATACCAAGGCTGCCGATGTGGGCGCCGACCTCGTAGGTAAGGTGGAAGCAAACATCCCTGAGGACGACCCGCGCAACCCCGCTACCATCGCCGACAACGTGGGCGACAACGTGGGCGACGTAGCCGGTATGGGTGCCGACCTCTACGAGAGCTATTGCGGCTCTATTCTTGCCACTGCCGCCCTCGGTGCTGCGGCTTACATGGTGGGCGGCGACGTGGAGATGCAATTCCGCGCCGTGATTGCTCCGATGCTCATTGCGGCCGTAGGTATTGTACTCTCGCTCGTGGGTATCTTTGCCGTACACACCAAGGAGGACGCCAAGATGAAAGACTTGCTCCGCGCTTTGGCCCTGGGCACCAACCTCAGCTCCGTCCTCATCGTGGGCGCCTCGTTCCTCATCCTGTGGTTGCTCGGCCTTGACAACTGGTGGCAGATGGGTCTTACCGTAGCCGTAGGTTTGGCCGTGGGCATCACCATCGGTCAGGCCACGGAATACTACACTTCGCAGTCGTACAAACCCACTCAGCGTATCTCCGAGAGCGGTAAGACCGGCTCGGCCACCGTTATCATCTCGGGCCTTGGCCTGGGTATGCTCTCTACCGCCGTTCCCGTGTTGGCAGTAGTGGTAGGTATCATTGCCTCCTACCTTTTGGCAGCCGGCGGCGACATCAACAACATCTCCATGGGTCTTTACGGCATCGGCACAGCAGCAGTTGGTATGCTCTCCACATTGGGCATCACACTGGCCACCGACGCCTACGGCCCCATTGCCGATAACGCCGGCGGTAACGCTGAGATGAGCGGCCTCGGCAAAGAGGTTCGCCAGCGCACCGACGCGCTCGACTCGCTCGGCAACACCACCGCCGCCACCGGAAAAGGCTTTGCCATCGGTTCGGCAGCGCTCACCGGCCTCGCTCTCTTGGCTTCGTATGTAGAAGAAGTGCGCATCGGTCTGGAACGCTTGGGTCAGGCCACGCTCGACATCAGCGGCCGCATCGTGCCCCTTCACGAAGCCACCTTTGCCGACTTTATGTACTACTACGACGTGACCTTAATGAACCCCAAAGTGCTGGCCGGCATGTTTATCGGCGCCATGATGACCTTCTTGTTCTGCGGCTTGACCATGAACGCCGTGGGCCGCGCAGCAGGTAAGATGGTGGACGAAGTGCGTCGCCAGTTCCGCGAGATAAAAGGCATCCTCACCGGCGAAGCCGAGCCCGACTACGGCCGCTGCGTGATGATCTCCACCCGCGCCGCTCAGCGCGAAATGGTGGTGCCCTCCGTATTGGCCATCATCGCTCCTATCGCCACCGGCCTCATCTTCGGCGTGAGCGGCGTGCTGGGCTTGCTCATTGGCGGCCTCAGCGCAGGTTTTGCCCTCGCCGTTTTCATGGCCAACTCAGGCGGTGCGTGGGACAATGCTAAGAAGTACGTGGAGGAAGGCAACTTCGGCGGTAAGGGAAGCGACGTTCACAAGGCCACCATCGTGGGCGACACCGTGGGCGACCCCTTCAAAGACACCGCAGGCCCGAGCCTCAACATCCTCATCAAGCTCATGAGCATGGTGAGCATCGTGATGGCCGGCTTGACCGTTAGCTGGAGCTTGCTCTAAAACATCTACGAGCCACCAACGGCTCACTGCAAAATAACAGCCGTGGCAGCACTCATCACAGAGCGTTGCCACGGCTTTTTCATACCCTTGTTTTTCGCTTTTGTAAGCTACTGAAAATCAGCAGGCATTTTGGGCCGTTTCTAAAGTCTGATCTACGAAAAATTCCGCAAGACCTAGGAAAAATTTCTTAAGACCTAGTTTTTCCTAGATCAGACTTTCGAAATGGGCGAGAATTACGGGGTGTAAAATGATGGCTTGAAACTGCAAATATGAGAGGTGGAGGCAGCAGTATCTGAGCTGCCAATCGTGCTCCGCACTACACATTATTATATATATAAGGGAAGCCGCGACGGCAGCGGCGAGCGGAGGGGCGCAAAAAGAAGAGGCTCGCAACCGGGATTGCGGGCCTCTGTCTGTATGACTGACGGCACGACGGCCGAACAGGATGGTTTATTTCTTGGTGCGGGTCGGGGCAAACTCGAAGTGGAGCGTGCCTCCCTTTAAGAGTTGGTCGTGCGTGAGGCGATAGCTCTTGAGCGCCTTGCCGCCGAGCGTCACTTTCTTCACAGGGGCCATGCTGCCCGTTGCGCCAGGGGCTTCGATGACAAGCTGCGCCTGCTTGTGGTAGGTGGGGTCGAGCTGAATGGTCACCTTGTCGAAGACGGGGGCGGTAAGCGTGTACTCGGGCACACCGGGGCAGTCGGGATAGAATCCCATCATCGAGAAAATGGCCCAGGCGGACATGGTGCCGGTGTCTTCATTGCCGGGCAAGCCGTTGGGCTGCGTGGTGAAGTGCTTAGCCAGGAGCTCGCGGGTGAGCTTCTGCGTGCGCCACTCCTCGCCCTTGAAGTAAGAGAAAAGGTAGGGATAGGCAATGTCGGGCTCGTTGGCGGGGTCGTAAAGGCCTTCGTCGAACACCTTTTGCAGCTTGTCTACAAACTTTTTGTTACCTCCCATCAAGCGGGCAAGGCCCTTGACATCGTGGGGAACGAAGAAGGTGTAGTTCCAGGCGCTGCCTTCGTGGAATCCGGGACAGGGTTCAAAGTTCTCGCCCTGTCGGGGATTGAAGGGAGAGAGGAATTGTCCGTCGGGATGGAGGGGACGCAGCGTGCCATACTCCGGGCAATAGTAGTTCTTATAGCCCATGGAGCGGTTGAGGAAGAGCGCGGCGTCTTCCTTCTTGCCCAAGGCGGCAGCCATGGTGGAGAGGGCATAGTCGGCCACGTAGTATTCGAGGGCATGGCTGACGGAGTTGTCAAACTCTCCGGTGAGGGGCACATAGCCGTGCGCCATGTAATGGTCGTTGTCGGGGCGGAGCGGATTGTCCTTGCCGGGTGTCACAGCACCTTTGCGCATGGCCTCGTAAGCCAGGTTGATATCGAAGTTGCGAAGGCCTTTCATCCAGGTATCCACCAGCACGGGGATGGAGGGGTCGCCTTCCATCGTGAAGGTCTCGCGGCCGTAGAGTTCCCACTTGGGGAGCCAGCCCCACTCGCGGTACATGTCGAGCATGCTGTTTACCATCTCCATCTGCTTCTCGGGATAGACGAGCGTGAGGAGCTGGTGCACGTTGCGATAGGTATCCCAAAGGGAGAACACGGTGTAGCGATTGCCCTTAGTGGTGAGAATCTTGTCGCCCTCCATGGCGGGATACTGTCCGTTGACGTCCTGCAACACGTTGGGGTGGATGAGGGCGTGATAGAGGGCTGTGTAGAACACGCCCTTCTGCTCTTCTGTGCCGCCCTCAACAAGGATGCGCGAGAGATGGTTGTTCCAATTAGCACGGGCCTCGGCGCGAATCTGGTCAAAGTTTTTATTTCCCTGCTCGGCGCGCAGATTTTCACGCGCATTTTCTATGCTCACAAAGGAAACACCCAGCTGCACCTCCACCTGCTCGCCTTCTTCCGTGTCAAAGGAGAACCAGGCGCCGATATCATCGCCGGAAAGGTCCTTCGCATATTTGTCATAGATTTTATAGCCTCCGTCGAAGCGGTCCCACTCTGCCTCCACGCCTTTCAGCGGGCGCTGAAACTTCCAGTAGCCTGCTTTCATGCCGGCCTTGTTTATGCGCATCACAAAGTAGAGGGGGAAGACGGTTTGCGGATAGTCGTAGCAGAAGGTGCCCATCAGTTTGCAGCCCTCCACTTCGTTGTCGCCCACACGGCGCACGGTGGCTCCGGTTTCGTTGGTGAGGCCTTCGCCGAGGTTCAGCAAGATGTGGCTGCGGCCTTTGGGGAAGGTGAAGCGGTGTACGGCGGTGCGCGGCGTGGCTGTCACCTCGGTGAGGATGCCATATTTAGTGAGGCGGTTGCTATAATAGCCCGGCATAGCCACTTCGTCGGTGTAGGTGGAGCCATAGCTGCGGAAATTGATATCGAGCTGCTCGCCGGCGGTGGGCATCAGCAACAACGAACCCAAATCCGGACAGCCCACACCGCTGAGATTTACGTGGGAGTAGCCTGTGAAATAGACGTTGGTATTGTCGTAGGGCGTGGACCACCAACGGCTGTCCTTGTCAAAGTTGTTAAGGTCGGACCCCATCACGTTGAAGGGAACGGCGCTCATCATTCCGTTGGGACAAACGGCGCCCGGATTGGTGGTGCCAAAGTTGGTGGTGCCGACGAATGGATGTACGTAGTCGACCGGCTGTTTTTGTGCCTGCGCAGTAAAGAGGGCTGCGAACAGGAACAACAGACTGAATATTTTTTTCATAAGAAAATCTGGGCAGAGGAGGGTAAACTATTATAAAACAGGAACAGCCGGCCCATAGTGAGCCGGCTGTTCATTCCGGTATTATTGCTTCTTCAAGAAGTCGATGATTTCGCTGATGCGACCAAAGGCCATGCACACCACGGTATCGGCTGCGCCGTAGTAGACAGCCACCTTGTCGCCTTCACGAAGAGCGGCGCAGGGGAACACCACATTGGGCACGTCGCCGGCCAGTTCGTAGGGAGCGGCGGGAGCCAGGAGATAGTCCTTGGTGCGATAGAGCACCTTCGTAGGGTCGTCTTTGTCGAGCAACACAGCACCCATGGAGTAGCGGAAGCCGTTGCAGGTGGTGATGACGCCGTGGTAGAACATCAGCCAGCCTTCGTCGGTGAGCATAGGCACACTGCCGGCACCGATCTTAGTACATTGCCAAGCGCTCTGCTCGAAGGGCATCACCTTCATCACGCAGCGATGCTCGCCCCAGTACTTCATGTCGGGGCTGTAGCTGAGGTAGATGTCGCCGAAGGGGGTGTGACCGTTGTCGCTGGGGCGTGAGAGCATGGCATACTTGCCATTGATTTTCTCGGGGAAGAGTACGCCGTTGCGGTTGAAGGGCAGGAAGGCGTTCTCGCATTGGAAGAACTCTTTGAAGTCGAAGGTGTAGGCGATACCAATGGTGGGTCCGTGGTAGCCGTTGCACCAGGTAATCCAGTAGCGGTCTTCAATCCACGCCACGCGGGGGTCGTACTTGTAGTCGCTCTCTATCATCTCCGTATTACCGGCTTTGAAGACGATGGGCTCGTGGTTGATTTCCCAGTTGATACCGTCTTTAGAGAATCCGGCAAAGATGTTCATCTGCACGCGCTTGTTGTCGCAGCGGAACACACCGGCAAAGCCGTCGCCAAAGGGCACTACGGCGCTGTTAAAGATACTGTTTGACGAGGGAATACTGTAGCGACCGATGACGGGGTTTTCGCTATAGCGCCACATCACGTCGGTGCAACCGGCGGGGCGCTCTTGCCAAGGAATAGTTTGCATGGTTATCTATATTAAAATGTGAGTCTGTAATGTATGAACGCACTATTGGCGGACGGCCTTGAGTTTTTCGTTGATGTCTTTCATGCGCTTCGTTGTGAGCGGATAGATGAAAATGAAGAATGCAGAGAGCACTGCCACGCCGGCGGGTATCCAGCTCATGAGCAGACGGATTCCCTCAACGGCATCGGCTGTCTGCACAGCGCCCTCCTGTGTGTTGAAGCCAAAACCTGCCAAAATCCACATCACGGCTGCGCCACCGAAGGCTCCGCCAAACTTCTGCGCCATAGACGATGAAGAGAATATGAGCCCTGTTGAGGCTGTGTTGAACTTCAGCTCGGCATAGTCGGAAATGTCGGCATACATGCTCCACACCAACGGCGAAACAACGCCGGTGAGGATACATACCAAGATTTGGAGTATAAGCAGCGTCCAGTAAGCTGCAGTGCCGCTCGTTGGTACGAAGTAGAAAGCAACGCAAAGCAGAATGAGCGCAGCGAGCGACCAAAGGAAGGTGCTCTTCTTGCCGAGCTTCATTGTGATAGGTGTGGCTATGGCTACACCAAGCATGTTTACCACCTCGCCTATCGCAAGGAAAATGCCGGCATAGAACAGGAAGTCAATCGAGAAGAAACTCAGCGCTGCGTCCTTCGCAATGAGCGTAGTGAAATAGAAGGGGATAGCTGCGTAACGTATCGCATTGAAGAAGTTGAAGAACAACACTCCGCCGAGCAATATCCACCAGGGACCATTGTGGAGCAAGGAACGGAGGTCGGTGAGCACACTTGTGGTCTTCTCCATCGTCTTGACGCGCTCGCGTGTCATGGCAAATGTCAGCACAAACAAGAGTGCGCACACAACGCCTACGACGAGCATGGCGTACTGCCAGCTCTGGGCATCGCGCGTAAGGGTTTCGTCGGCCTGCACTGCACCATTCATGCCCGCAAAGAAATTGCAGAGCGGCTCCCAGCAAGCCAATACAATAAACGAGCCTGCATAGGCGAAGAACATACGGAAGGACGAGAACACCGTTTTCTCGTCGGAGTCCTCAGTCATGACGCCGAGCATCGAACCATAGGGCACATTGATAGCAGTATAAACAGTCATCATCAATATATATGTGACAAAGGCCCATACTGTATTCGCAGTTTCGCTCCAGTCGGGTTTCGTAAACAGCAACACGCCAGCCACTGCAAAAGGAACGGCTATCCAGAGCAGATAAGGGCGATATTTACCCCAACGGGTTTGCGTGCGGTCGGCTATGACACCCATCATAGGGTCAGAAACAGCATCCCAAATACGGGTAACCAGCATCAGCACACCTGTTACTTCCAAACTCAAATGGAACACAGAAGCATAGAAGAAAGGCAGGTAAGCACTGAAAATTTTCCAAAACATGGACGATGACATGTCGCCAAAGCCATAACCGATTTTTTCTTTTAGAGAGGCCATAAATTATATAGTATTGATTTGCAGACAAAGTTAGTGTAAGAGCCGAGAAGAGCAAAGAAAAAGGCGCAGTTTTTTGTGCTGCCCGCCGCTATTCTGCGCATTCCCGGAGAGAAGACAAGGCTTTGGCTGCGTTTCTTCGGCGGCGCAGAGTTTTTGTAACGCGGCTTGTTACAAAATATAACGCAGCTTGTTACAACCTATAACATGACTTGTTACAAGTTACATAAGAAGTAACCGCAGGTTACCTGAGGAGTAACCGCAGGTAACATCTGAAGTAACCATCGGTTACATGGCTTGTAACCGACGCTAGAAAGCCAAAAAGTTGCACAGATTAACAGTATCTGCGCAGCAGAATATGAGTTTTTCGCAGAAATCTTTGGTCGGATAAATAATAAATTCTATTTTTGCAGCCAAAAGATACTAAGAAACTCATTTATTAATTTTCTAAAAACAGAAAACCATGTCTGATATTCAAGCAAAAGTAAAGCAGATCATCGTTGACAAACTCAGTGTAGACGAAGCAGAAGTAAAGAACGAAGCTAGCTTCGCTAACGACCTCGGTGCCGATTCTCTTGACACTGTAGAGCTCATCATGGAGTTTGAGAAAGAATTTGGAATCTCTATCCCCGACGATCAAGCTGAAAAGATCAGCACTGTAGGCGACGCTATCGCTTATATCGAAGCTAACGCAAAATAAGAGATTATTTTGTCATTGACAATGTGCCAATGTACCAATGTGCGCCGGCCTTAACTCCGGACAGAAAATCATTGGTGCATTGGCACATTATCAGTAAACACACATATTATATATTATGGAACTAAAAAGAGTAGTCGTAACAGGCCTTGGCGCACTCACCCCCGTGGGTAACACCGTAGAAGAAACTTGGGAAAATCTCAAGAACGGTGTGAGCGGTGCAGGACCTATTACCCAATTTGACGCCTCACAATTCAAAGCACAGTTTGCTTGCGAGGTGAAGAATTTCAAAGTAACCGACTTCATCGACCGCAAAGAGGCTCGCAAGATGGACCTCTACGAACAATATGCCGTAGTGGCCGCCATGGAAGCTGTGAAAGACAGCGGCATGGACTTGGAGACGGTGGACAAAAACCGCATCGGCGTAATCCTCGGTGTGGGTATCGGCGGTATCAAGACTTTCGAAGACGAGGTGAGCTACTATGCCGTGAACGGCGCCGGACAGGCCCCGAAGTTCAACCCCTTCTTCATCCCGAAGATGATTGCCGACATCGCTTCCGGACAGATATCTATCATGTACGGTTTCCACGGCCCCAACTTCACTACCACCTCTGCCTGTGCATCTTCTACCAACGCCATTGCCGATGCCTTCAACCTCATCCGTTTGGGCAAGGCCAACGCCATCGTGACAGGCGGCGCCGAAGCAGCCATCTGCGCTACCGGCGTAGGCGGATTTACTGCGATGCACGCGCTCTCCACTCGCAACGATGACCCGCAACACGCCTCTCGTCCGTTCAGCGCCAGCCGCGACGGATTCGTAATGGGCGAAGGTGCCGGATGCCTCATCCTCGAAGAACTGGAGCACGCCAAAGCTCGCGGCGCTAAGATCTACTGCGAAGTAGCCGGCGTAGGCATGTCGGCCGACGCTCACCACATCACCGCTTCTCACCCCGAAGGCCTCGGTGCCCACCTGGTAATGACAAACGCCTTGGAAGACGCCGGCATGAAGCCTGAGGACATCGACTACATCAACGTACACGGCACATCAACCCCCGTGGGCGACGTATCAGAAGTGAAAGCCATCACCAAACTCTTTGGCGAGCACGCTTACAAGCTGAACATCAGCTCCACGAAGTCCATGACCGGACACCTCCTCGGCGCTGCCGGTGCCGTAGAAGCTTTGGTGTGCTGCCTGGCTGTGAAGAACGACATCGTGCCTCCCACTATCAACCACGAAGAGGGCGACAACGACGAGAACATAGACTACAATCTGAACTTTACCTTCAACAAGGCTCAAGAGCGCCCCATCCGCGCCGCCCTGAGCAACACCTTCGGATTCGGCGGCCACAACGCCTGCTGCATCTTGAAGAAATATGAAGGCTAAGCACTTGTCTACCTAAAAACAACAGGCAATTACAGACCTCTCCCCGTGAGAGAGTGGTAGTTGCCTGTTGTCCATTTTTCCTTGACACATACAGAAAATGATGATTAACCTACTCGACAGAATAAAGTTCTTCTGCAGAAAGGACAAGGAACTTTACTCTGCCCTTTACCGCATATTGGGCTTCTACCCCCACAACATAGAAGTTTACCGCACAGCCCTCTCACACAGTTCGCTGGCTCGCCGCGATGCCAAAGGTACGGCCACGCACAACGAGCGCTTGGAGTTTCTCGGCGATGCCATTCTTGAGGCTGCCGTGAGCGACATCGTGTACCACAAGTTTCAGAACAAGCGCGAGGGATTCTTGACCAGCACCCGCAGCAAAATCGTGTCGAGAGAAACACTCAACCGCCTGGCTGCCGAACTGGGTGTCGACAAACTCATCAAGGCCACCGTGCGCCCCACCACTCACCACAACAATCTCGGAGGCAACGCCTTCGAAGCCCTCGTAGGCGCCATCTATCTGGACCGAGGCTACAAATTCTGCAAGTGGTTCCTGGAGCACCGTGTTCTTGGTAAGATACTGGACATCGAAGGTGTGGCGCAGAAGGAGGTAAACTTCAAAAGCAAACTGCTGGAGTGGAGCCAGAAAAACCGCATCAAGGCCGAGTTTACCCTGAGCGACACAGAAAAGCCGGGTAGCAACAGCCCCATTTTCTATAGCACCGTGGTGCTCGAAGGCATCCTGGCCGGCGAAGGCAAAGGCTACTCGAAGAAAGAGAGCCAACAGTTGGCCGCCAAAGACGCCTTGACAAAGATGCGCCGCCATCCAAAATTTGTAGAATCTATCTTCCTGGAAAAAGAGAAACGCACGGCGATGGGCGCCGAAGAGTTCTCGGCCCTTCCACGCATTGAAGAGATAGAAGAGAGCATCACCGCCTCTGCCGCAGAAAGCGCTCCGGCCGAAGAGAGCGCCGAGAAGAGCAGACGCAGAGGCCGCCGCCGTCCGGCCCGACGCGCTCCACAAAAAGAGGACAACGAGGTTGCTACACCCGTAGCCGCCGAGACAGAAGCCCCGGCTGAGAAGAAAAACCGCTCACGCTCTGCCCGTCGTCGCAGAAAGGCTGCGATCAACTCTGTGCCCGACACGACCGGCGAAAGCAGCCGCGAGGACATCATACGCAGCGCCGAGGAAGCCGCATTCAGCGAATAGCCCTAAAGAGTATTTACGGCCGCTGGTGCCGGCTTTACCATGGAACGCAAGAAGCAAGAAACCTCTACCTATAAGCACATTCTGAAGTACACCGGCCTGCTGGGCAGTGTGCAGATGATTTCCGTATTGATTTCGGTGGTGCGCAACAAACTGACAGCTGAGCTTGTCGGCAGTATAGGTATGGGCTTGAACGACCTGTATAGCCGCACCTTGGAGTTGCTGGGCAACGCCACCAACTTTGGTATTTCCTTGAGTGCCGTGCGCCGCTTGTCGAAACTCTATGAGCGCAACGACGAAGCGGGCATCGTCCACTATATAAAAATCATCCGCACCTGGACTTTCCTGACAGCCTTGTTGGGATTGGTTCTCTGCCTTTCGCTCGCTCCCTGGCTGAGCCAAGCGACCATGGGCAACGCCTCACACGCCACGGCCTATTCCTGGCTGTCAATCATGGTGTTCTGCTCCACGCTCTACGGCGGCGAAGTGGCCATTCTCAAGGGCACGCGCCAACTGCGCAAGTTGGCCAGCGTCTCTACCCTCTGCGCCGTCTTCACGCTGCTCATCACTGTACCCTGCTACTACTTCTGGGGACTTAAGGGTGTGGCGCCGGCACTGGTGGGCACTTCCTTTGCCTCGCTCCTGCTCCATCTGCGTATCTCCGTCCACCTCTACCCTTACCGCATCCTTTGGCGCTTGGGCACTGCATGGAAAGAGGGCAACCATCTGCTGCGTCTCGGCGTGGCCTTCGTTGCAGCCGGCGTGGTAGCCTCGGGAGCGGAAATGCTGGTGCGCGCATATATATCAAATGTGGGCGGTCTGTCGCAAGTGGGGTTCTACGCCGCCGGCTTCACGCTGACCGTGAGCTATGCCCGCTTGATATTCGTGGCGCTCGACGCTGACTACTTCCCCCGCCTATCGGCCGTGGTCGGTCAGCGAGAGCGTTCCAACCAATTGGCCAATAAGCAAATAGACGTACTCGTCTTGCTGATGGCGCCCTTTCTCATCTGCTTCGCCCTGCTGCTGCCCGTAGTGGTGCGCCTACTCTACTCCACGGAGTTTCTATGCGTCATCCGCATGGTGCTCTTCTCCTTGTTCTACATGTACTTTAAGGCCATCTATACGCCCATTGCCTACTATCCTCTGGCAAAGGGCGACTCGGCCATTTTCTTTGTGATGGAGACGGCCTACAGCATTGCGCTCGCCGTGTTCGTCATACTGGGCTATCACTTTGGCGGTCTCAATGGCGCTGGCCTTGGTCTGGTGGCCGCCAACCTCTTCGACCTGATAGCCATCTACAGCGTCTACTCGCAGCGCTATGGTTTCCGCTTCGAGAGCCACACCTTGCGCCACTGTTTGCTGCAAGGCGTATTGCTCCTGGCCGGTCTGTTGGCCGCATGGCAACCGATATGGATTGTGAAGTTCCCCATCGGACTCACACTGCTGGCCCTCTCGGCCCTCATCTCCTGGCGCTTGCTCACACGCAAAAGTAAGGCGCTGCCCGAAGAGCAATAGCCATCGGCCGCAGAGCTATAGGGTGGTTTCAGACACGAAGAGAAACACCCCTACATCACCCCCGTTTTCTTAGTAGTTACTTTCGCGTTCTTAGTAGTTA
>CALCHR010000060.1 GCA_937901185.1 uncultured Bacteroidales bacterium | reverse complement strand
ACCAGGCTTGCCAGTTGGTGTTCTTGAAGTTACGGGTGTAGGTGATGCGAGAGGCTTCTTGCTCTACATCGTTGGTGTAGGTCTGGCCGTCGGTCAATACTACCAGGCCGTTAATCAACTTAACGCAGGCATTGATGCGGTCGATAGTGGCCTGTGTTGCGGCCTCGTTTTGCAGTTCCTCCATAGCCACTGAGATTGCAGTGTGAATCTCATTCTTCTGGTCGGAGCTAAGGCCTTCTTCAAATTCTGTGTAGCGGCTCATATCCCAAATACCAAACTCTGTCAGCGAGAAGAAGAGGTTGTCGTTGGTAACGCGGCCATCTACGGTTTCGTCCACATAGAAACGCCAGTAGCGATATTTTTTATGATAGCCAATACTGAAGCCTGTTGATACGTTAGCCTCACCAAATGCATAGTCATCATATTCCAAATCCAGATTGAAACACTCTTCCCACTCACCAGAAGCAGGGTCGTTCGTAGCAAGAATGCGGATTCTCTTCGGAGCATCGTTGTGCGAGGTATCCAGGTAGCGGCGTACTAACTCGATAGATAAATCATTATATTCTTGACCTAAGTCTACTTGCAGATAGTGTACCTCGTTGTCTGAATTATTTTGCATCCAAGTGGAGTGGAAGAAGGTTTTGGGGTCGCCGTCGAGCAAGGCAGCGATAGGTCCTTCTGTTGTCTCCTGCTTGTTTGTGCTGAGCTGAGAGGCTGAGCGAATCAAACCATGGTCTGTAGGATAATTAGGGTCTCTAAAATAGTCATAGCGTGTCAACGCATAGGTCTTATCGGCCAAACTCTTATTGAGTTCCATCTGAGCGAGCAAGGCTTCCACCACGTCGGCGGGCACTTCTACGAACTCCCAGCCGTGGTTTTCTAAGTTCTTACCGTCCCAGCGCACCACCTTGCTGTAAGTAGTATCGGCGTGCATGTAGGCAGTAGTGGTAGCGAGTTCTTCATCGAAGAGCGTAAAGAAGTAGTCGCCCTGATAGGTCATGGTAAAGGAAGAGGGGTCGCTCTCCACCGTGGTGTACGCGTTGTAAAGGTGGGGGTGCGTCTTCATAGCTCTCTGGCTGTGGAAGTTTTGCAACACTACCTTTTCTCCCTCTACCTGGGCTTTCCATATAGCAGGAGCGTGGTCTTTCACCGTCCAAGCGTCGGGTGTGGTCCAACCTTTCTGAAGCCCGATTTGGTGGTTGGCATTTTCGTAAGCCACCCAGTTGTCTGCAAGGCGTGACCTCAAGATGTAGTATTTGCCTTCCACGGGATAAGGCATAGACTTGATGGTATAGTAGTTCCAGGGCGCTACGTCGTAGGCTGCTTCAGCGCCGGCGGGCACGTAGATGGTGGTAAGGTCATCTGCGCCGTAGAACGATCCATTTGCAGCGGGCGGTGTAGTGCCCAACATGATCAGCTCCTGGATTTCGGGTTCCTCCGGATTGTCAGAGTCGCTTTGGAAGGCGTAATCGCCAATCACGGTCACAGAGGCGGGGATGACCAACTGGTTGATATGGGTAAACCAGAAAGCCCAGTTGCCGATGGTCTGAAGAGAGTTGGAGAGTACCACGCCGTTCAGCGCTGTACATCTTGCAAAGGCCCAGTCTTCAATCTTAGTTACGGTGTTGGGCATGTTATAGATGGTGGCGGGCTTGTTCTTCGGGAATCGGATGAGGGTAGTAACCTCTTTGTCGAAGAGCACGCCGTCGATAGAGCAGTAGGCAGCGTTTTCTTCGGCCACGTTGATGGCTGTCAAGCTGATACAGTCAAAGAAAGCATTGAGGCCTATACTGGTCACGGAGGCGGGGATATTTACCTCTGGCAGATAGTGGCTGTTAGTGAAAGCATTTTGGCCGATGCTCTCGATGGTATTGGGAAGCACCACGCCGGTCAAGCCTGCGCCGTCGTTGCAGTCGGCGAAAGCTCCATCGCCGATGGCTTTTACGGGATAGCTTCTAGAGTAGAAACTCATCGCCTCGGGCACTTCTACTACGCCTTCATAGTCTGCGGGGCCATATTCCGGTCTGAGGGCTGCCACGCTTGCTGAAGCGTCGTCGGCCTTTATATCGGCTATTGCGTAGTTGATACCGTATTGGGTTACTTCAAAAGAGGCCGGGCAGCCATTGAAGTGACACTCTCCGGTTGCGTCTGTGGGCCACCCTACACCTTCGGGCACTACGATTTTTGTGAGGCCGGAGCAATTCTCGAAGCAGTAGTTTTGCACGTTGGTCACGCTGGAGGGGATTACGTATTCGCCCACGGTGGCGGCGCTCACTGAGTAGAGCCAGGTTTTGTCTTTAGAGAAGAGGTTGGCTTCCACGTTGCAGTAGTTGGCGTTGTCTTCATGCACGTTGAGCGCAGTGAGGTTGCGGCAGCCGGTAAAGGCGGCAGTGCCGATGTGGGTCACGCCGGCAGGCACATTAATAGTGCTGAAGCCTGAGCAGCCAAAGGCTCCATCACCGATGTATTCCACAGATTCGGGCAGCACCACTTCTTCCACTCCGTTCACGCCCCAGAAGGCGTGGTCGCCAATTTCCCTGATACCGCCGTTGATTGTAAGGCTGGTAAGGTTGCTGCCATAGAAAGCATAGCTTCTGATCCTGTTAACTGCAAAGGAGCCACAGGCCGCGGAAGAGAAATTAGTCCAAATATTTATATCGCCGGTGTACTCTCCGTCCGGATGTGCAACCACCACAGCTGTGGCATTGTCGAAATCCAGTTCGTACCATAAATTTCCTACAGGGTATGGATTTTGTATCTCTTGGATACTGAAGTTCTCCCAGCCGCCGGTGTAGCTTTCGGCTGTGCCCGGGCGTACATAGATTTTCGTCAGCGCAGAGCAGCCTTCAAAGGGATAGGAAGAGTCGGTGGCGAGCATTGGGGCAGCAGTGCCATGAACAATAAAATACTGCAAGTTGGCACAATCAGCAAAAGCCCAATGCTCAATAGCGGTCACTGAGGGAGGAAGTGTTATCCACGTGACTCCATCCAAACCCTGGAAAGCATTCTTGCCGATGGTCGTCACGTCGTATGGGATGCTTGTGTGCTTACATCCGGCAATCAGCGTATTGCTGGCTGTCTCTATGATGGCACGGCTGGTAAATTCTTCCCCCCATAGTTTTTGGTTACGTGAATCGTAGACCGGGTTGTTCTCGTCCACAGTAATATACTCCAACGCATCGCAATCTGCCAACACGCCCTGACCGATAGAGGTCACAGAAGCGGGGATGTGAATCTGCTCCAAGCCGGAGCCGAAGAAAGCGCCGTTTCCTATCGTAGTGAGAGAGCTTGGGAGGGTGATGTCCTTCAAACCGGTACAATATTGGAAGGCCCATTGGTCGATTTTCTCGAGCGATTCGGGCAGGTTCACCGTCTCCAGGTCTTTACAGTTCCAGAAAGCCTGATCTTGTATTTCTGTCACGGTATTGGGGATGGTCACTTCTGTCAGACCAGGGGTGTCTATAAAGGCTTGGTTCCTCACCTTGTTGACGGTGAAGTTGCGTAGACCCACCTGTACGTTGCCGGGCACGGTATAAGAGCCGGTGGGTTCTGTCACAAAATAGGAAAGGCCGGCTTCGTCGAGCACGGGGTCGAGATAGTAGACCTCGTTGCCCACCTTAAAGTTGTCGTTGCCGGCATCTTCAAATTGGAACTTGGCCGCTACGGCTTCTGCTCCGTCGTTGAACGGATAGTAGATGCCGCCTACGTTCTCCACCTTGAAGAATGCGTCTCCGTTCTTAAACTGGTAGACGTCGGTCTCCACTTCTACCATCTTGATGAGCGAAGCCTCTTGGTCGAGGGCGTCTACATTCCAACGGGAGAAGCACACATTGTAGCCCGTGAGGGTCTGCAATTTGTAGAATCCACCGCCTGCATCTTCCAGGCGGAACACTTGTTCGAGGTTGTCCTGCTCCTTCTCTGCCACAGCCACACCGCCCACGGCGCCTTCGTGCTTTTCGTGGTTGAGCGCTGTGAAATAGAGGCCGGTGCCAACGTCTTTCACTCGATACCACTTGCCGGTATCGATTTGTGCCATGGCTGCAAAGGCAAATGCCAATAAGCATGACAACAGAAATACTCTTTGTTTCATAGGGTTAATATTTGGGTTTATAAACATATTTTTCTTCCTCCGGGTGTCGCTGCTCCGGCCGAAGCCGGCAACTGAGCGAGGATGCCGATGAGGGCAAAAACGGCCTTTATAAACGGCTGATTTTCAACACCCATTTTGGGGCGTTTCTTAGTAAACTTCTAGGAAAAACTCGGAGTTTACTAAGAAAAATTTGTAG
>CALCHR010000059.1 GCA_937901185.1 uncultured Bacteroidales bacterium | reverse complement strand
ATGGGGAATATGAATTGGAGAAAATGATTCATAATTTGATATTTCCCATGGGATTAACCAATAGAGAATTAACATACCAATACCATAATTTATGGCTTCTTGATGATCGTTTTTCAACATTCAGATTCATAGCCTCTGACAAATCTATCACGTCATACACACAAATAAAGAGTGCCAAAGAGCCTGATCTAGTTCTGATAAACAAGGAAGAGAATCTTGTAGGTAATCCTATCTCCTTTGGAAATACGGATTCCGGACGAATTGGAACTATGGTTATTTTTGAATTTAAACGACCCGGGGACACAGCTCATCAGAAAAATAAGCACGATTGTAGATGGGAATTCTCCGATTTGGTAAAAGAATATTTTGAAACATTTCAATTTGGAGATGAAAAAAAGAAAAAGAATTATCGTGGTAACAGAGTTGAAATAACATGCGATACGCCTAAATTCGGATATGTAGTAATGGATGAGATGCCAAAGGAACTTGTTGAGTATAACAAGTTAAATGGTTGGCGAAAAACACCATTCAACTCTTATTACAAGATTATTCCTGAACAGAATTTGCATATAGAGGCTATTACATTCCAGGATTTGTTAGCTAATGCAAGAGAACGAAACAATCCGTTCTTTGATCATCTATTTGCAAATAACAACAATGAATATTGAGTATTTTTATCATAGAAGCTAAAGACTGATGAAATCTTTATAAAACTTATAAAATATGGAAGAAACAAATAATGAAGAACGAAGCAAGCAAACGAATCCAGTACTTTTATGTTTTTGCATTACGTTTGTTATAACCTTGATTATTTTAGTAAGCTATCTTTCTTGCTCTTTAATGACAATGAAAGACTCGCAAAAAACTATAGTCAATGAACATATAAATCATGTTGCCAGAATTGACTCCATTTTCTATGAGATGAAAAACGTAATACTGAGCAACGATACTAATGTTATAGCAAATTCTCAGGCATTACTTAATCAGTTGCATAATGATTCTGCAATGTTTCGCCGTGAAGTGTTACTATCGCAAAAGGAAATGAATAGTTTGATTTCTTTGCATATTGATAAGGTCGAAAATGATTATGCGCAAATTGGGATTTGGGGCGGTATTTTAAGTGTTATCTTCATAATCTTTGGTTTCTTTGCCATATTTAAAATTGAGGAGACAAAAACAGAAGCAAAGACTCTCTTAAATGATATTGAAGAACAAGGTAAAAAAGTCTCTAATAAAATTAACAAATTGCAGGGACAAGCTTCGGAATTTAATAATTTTCTCAATTCAACCAAATTAGAATGTAATACATTTATTACAGATAAAACAAAAGAATTTGAAGCACTAACTAATAATATAAAAGCCTTTGATATAGAAAAGGCAAAGCAATTACTTGATGATATCGAAATTAAAAATAAAAATTATCAGTGGTCTGTAGATATGATGAATAATCAACGACAGGAATTAGAAGAATTGATTAATAATCTGAAGATTATCGATAATGAAAGAAAGGAGGAATCAAATGAATAATATAATAGGCGGTCAACCAAATTCAAGCGTATATGCATATTTGATTCAAGTTCAATCCTTATTTTCACAATATATGCAGATGAAGATGCAACTTGATATGTTGAATAACAATTTGGAAAGGGCGAATATTGCATTCGATAAGCTTCCTACTCAGCAAACTCTTTTTTCTGTGCAAAGCTCATGGGGGCAAAAGCTACCTCTTATGCAACAACTACAACAAAAGGTTAACGAAATCATTATAACACTTGTTGAAGCCACAAAACTTTCATTGATTGCAATGCAAAGGGCTATTTCAAATGACGACAGAATCGGTTTTGCTGTTAATGAAAGTGCAATTGCTTCAATTTGTTCATTAATAGAACAAAATCCACATATGTTATTTGTAAAAGATTTATACAGGCAATATTGTATTACACAGAATATTCCTATTCAACTAAGCGACATAGAAATTAGATTACGAATGCTCCAATTGGCTTTACCGAACTTTAATCGTTTAAAAATGATTGTCAATGGGTATTAATTTTTTAATGACGTTATGGAAAACAAAATAGAAGATATTCGAGCATTGCTCAACGATTTAGAGAATGATAGAGTAGAACGTACGATTTCTACTACCAATACCGACAAGTTTGGTCAGGCTATCTGTGCATTTGCCAATGACCTTCCGGATCATCAACAACCTGGGTATTTATTCCTTGGGGTGAAAGATGATGGAACTGTTCAAGGTTTAGATGTGACGGATGAATTGTTGAAGAACATTTCAGCTATACGTACGGATGGAAACATACAGCCTCAACCATCAATGGTGGTAGAAAAGGTTTCTTTAGAGGAAGGTGACATCGTCATGGTGAAAGTTCAACCATCCGTATTTCCTCCAGTAAGATACAAAGGACGAACTTGGGTCAGAGTTGGACCTCGCAAGGGAGTTGCCAACGAAACTGACGAACAAATCTTGATGGAGAAACGTCGTACAAATACCACATCGTTTGATGCATCGCCATGTCTTAATGCTTCCTTGGAGGATTTGGACATGAATCTTTTCAAGCACTATTTCTTACCTAAGGCAATGTCAGATGAGATAGTGGAAGAGGATAAACGTGATATACGATTCAAATTAAGTTCATTTGGTTTCTATGATACACGATATGACTGTCCGACCAATGCAGGATTGTTACTTTTTGCAAAGAATCTCCGCCGTTTTATTCCTGGAGCGTATGTGCAATACGTGCGTTTTGCGGGAACCGACCGGGCTGCGGACATCATGAATGAGCATGAGTTTAAAGATAATCTTTGTACCATACTGCCAGAACTTGACACGTTCATAAAAACTGCTATAGCCAATCGTCGTCCAATACCTGTTTCTGCTGCTCGTGAAGAAAATGTGGTGGATTATCCAGATTGGGCAACACGAGAGCTATTGATGAATGCTATCTGTCATCGAGATTATTGCAGCAACGGACCGATTCAGTTTTATCAATATGATGATCGTATTGAGATAATGAATCATGGAGGATTGTATGGACGTGCAAATGAAACAAACTTTCCTAACGTGAATGACTATAGAAATATCGTAGTGGCAGAAGCAATGAAAGTCCTTGGCTTCGTCAATCGACATAGCCGTGGTGTTCTGAAAGTTCAGAAGGATCTTGTTGCAAATGAAAACGGTATGCCAACATACGATTTCTCATACCAAACAGCGGTTTCTGTACGAGAAAACAAATCACCACGTGGCGAACGAATGACCCAAGAGGCAATAAAAAATGGTTTCATGATGAAGGGGGCTCAGAGTGAATCCACAACTGAAACTCTGCAAAAAAGGTCACAAAAAAGGTCACAAAAAAGGTCAGACGTGACCATTTTTGAATTCCCTTCAGAATCTGCAAAGAATGTATATGAGGCTATAAAATTGAATCGCAAAGCAAAATATTCATGGCTTTCAGATAATCTAGGAATAAGTGAAGCGACCATAAAAAGGGCTATAAACGACCTCAAAGAAATGGGACTGATAAATTCCGAACGATCAAAAATAAAGGGAGAATGGCAATTAATTGAAAAGGATTAATTGTCCACATAATCCCCCACTCAGCTTGCTGATTTTAGTGTACACTCGCCCCGTGTGATTTATCACTTTGGGGAATTAGGCTACCCCACTATATTTTTGTGTGGATAAAGGCAAGCCCGTGAGGTGAAAATGGAGAAGAAAAAAGAAAGCCGCATAGCCACTTGTTTGAGGTGGGCAATGCGGCTTTCCTTATGCATTGTCGTAAGGGTTATCCCCAAACATGGAAGAGTTTTTTGTCAAGGTTGCGGGTGACAAACTCCATGGGAAGTTTGGCATAGAGTTCGGTTGTTCTGATGGAGGAATGTCCCATCATTACCTGCAATACTTCCTTAGGGATTCCTTCGCCTAAACTGATGGTGCAAGCAAAGGTGTGGCGGGCCACATGGGTGGTCAAAGGAAAACTGTAACCGAGAGCCAAACCGACACTTTTAGGAATTGGTTGTACTTTTGGTTGGAGGTGATGTGAAGTTTGTAGTCGTTCCGTTCCAAAATCTTTTGGGTATAGGGAAGGATGGGTGTGATGAATTCCTCTCCTGTTTTCATTCGATGTCCATCAATGTAATCGTGACCATCTACCGTGATGATATGTTGGATGTAGTCGAATGACTTGGCATCGCTATACGCCATGCCCGTAAATATTTGGAAGAGGAAGAAGTCAAGGTATTTATTAGCTACTCTGTCTGCTGACTCTTCACGAATGGCAATCAACCGTTTTATCTGGTCTTTGGTGAGATGTGGACGTTTACCCTTCTCGCCACGTTTGTCTTGGAAGCGGTTGTATGGATTCTCTTTGATGAGTCCCAAACGGAAGGCTTCGCTGACGTAACTCTTGAATCGTTTGTGATAATTGTGGATGGCAGCCTGGCTACGTTCAATGAGCTTGCCTGTAGATGTGTAAATTTCTTCTTCGCGAATGAACATATCAAATTCATAGATGTGAGTAAGGGTTACATCATCAAATGTCTTGAATTTGCCGAAGCGCTGAAGGGCCTTATAAGTGGTTAAATGTCCCTTTCGCGTTCCTCCTCTCATTTTGCGGGATTGGATACGTTCGCGCATCCATGCCATGAAGTTGCTCCGGTTACTGCTGTCTGATGATAAATAGGTTTTGAATTGTTGGGTGGTCATGTCATCACCATTTACTTCCATAGCAATGATGATACGTTCAAACTCCGTTACCTTCTTTTGAATCTGTTCGTTGAAAATGGCTGCTTTGGGATGGTTGATTACCTTACCATCCAGCCATTGAGCGGCATTCAGAAAGATACAGATTGAAAAGTAGAAACGTTCACGACCCAGACAGACAACGATTTCTACGGCTGCACAAGTGGTATCACTTGCTTGTTTTCGTCTGTTGAAAACTGTTCGAACTCTATTGTTCATAGTGTAACACATTTTGAGAAGTGTAACACAACTGCTGTAACACAAAAACCGTCCTAAAGTGGCTTTTTATGTCCAACGGTGTCACCTTTTCTCTTTTTTTTATTGGTGCCACACTCTAAGTGAAAAACCTGATTCTGATTTCTAACCTTTTGATAGTCAAAGGCGATGAGGAGTTTGGAAAAAGAAAGGGACTTGAAAAAGTCCCTTCTTTCAGTGATTCGCTTGGGGCTCGAACCCAAGACCCCAACATTAAAAGTGTTGTGCTCTACCAACTGAGCTAGCGAATCAATCCTTAGTGCTGTTAAGCGGGTGCAAAGGTATGCATTATTTCAATACGTTCCAAATATTTTTAGGATATTTTTGTGTTGAAGGGCTTTAGAAGGTAGTTTTTGGAGGGTTTGAGTCCTTAAAAGGGGGAGAGGTCTGCGTTTCACTCTGCAGTTTGTTCCGACTCCGGTTCTTGTGGCGAGCCTATGATGTAGCGCTTGTAATAGGCCATAGCAAGTGTTGTCATGGGCAGGGCAATGATGAGGCCGATGATGCCAAAGAGATAGCCCCACACGGAGAGGGAGAGGAGAATGATGGCGGGCGAGAGGTTCATAATCTTACCCATGATTTGGGGGGTGACAATGGCGTCTTGGATGATTTGAACTACGAGGTAGACGAGCAGAACGCCACCGATGAGCCACCAGAAGTTGTCGCCGGTTTCGGCAGCTCGCAGCAACGCCAGCACAATGGCCGGAATGAAGCCCACCACCTGCAGATAGGGCACAAAACTGATGATGCCGATGAAGAGGCCAAGGCCGAGCGCCATGGGAAAGTCTATGAGGTAGAAACCTATGGTGAACATCACGCAGTTGCTCAGTGCTATCAAGGCCTGGCCGCGGAAGTAGCCGTTCATGCCTCGCTCAATGTCCGAGGCGAGGGTAGAGACAAAGTGGCGCTTGTGGGTGGGCACTAGGTAAATCCATCCCTCGGCATATTTCTCATAGTCTTTTAAGAGGAACAGCAGGTAGAGCAGTCCGATGAGCGACGCTACGAAGTTGATGATAAAGCCGGCTGTCGACCAGAGGGTTTCCCACACTTTGGGCAGTATGTTCTTTGCGGCTTTGATGACATTCTCGTTGCGCAGCACTTCGCTGAGCCGGAGGTCGTTGGCGTGTTCCTGCACCAACTGCTGTATGGCTTCGGGGATGCTGCTGTTGTTGGCACCGTGCTCTATGTAGGAGATGGCCACGTTCTTCAGGTGGACGCACTCCTTGACCATTGGCGGCACACTGACATAGAGCAGCCCACCGATGCTTCCGCCTACGAGCAAAAGAGTCAGCACGATGCTGAGCCAGCGGTTTTTGATGCGGCAGCGTTTTTGTAGGAAGGTCACGATGGGGTAGAGTAGGTAGGCAATGAGCCATGCCACGAAGAAAGGAATGAGTACGGGACCGAGATATTTGAGTAAAATCAATAATCCCCCTATGCACAGCAGGGAGATAATGCCGCGTACGAAGCGGTCGAAAGTAATGGTGCCTTTTATCATATCTAGATTTAGTTTAATAGTTCATAGTCTTCGTAACGCGCCTTGTTATACTTTGTAACATGCCTTGTTACAAACCCTTTTCCTTTATGTGGTAGATTTTTTAGTAAGACAGCGCTGCTATAGAGTCGCGTAGCAAGCCACGTTGCTTGCAAAAATACAGATTACTTTGAAAAAATAGGAATAACTACTCCTTTTGTTTGCCTTAGAGAGGGGAAATCCATATATTTGCAGCATGGGAACTCTCTATTTAGTGCCGACCCCCGTCGGGAATTTGGAGGACATTACGCTGCGCGCGCTCCGCATTTTGAAAGAGGCCGATGTGGTCTTGGCAGAAGATACCCGCACTTCGGGCATACTTCTGAAACATTATGATATCAAGACACGCCTCTGCTCGCACCATAAGTTTAACGAGCATCAAACCGCCGAGGCTTTTGCCGCCCGCATGGCCGCCGGCGAAGTGATGGCTCTGATTTCCGATGCCGGTACGCCGGCCATCTCCGACCCCGGTTTTATGCTTGTGCGAGCTTGCGTGGAGCGTGGGGTAGAGGTGCAGTGTCTGCCGGGCGCTACCGCCTTTGTGCCGGCGCTTGTAGCCTCGGGCTTGCCTTGCGAGCGCTTCACGTTCGAAGGCTTCCTACCGCAAAAGAAAGGTCGCGCCACCCGCTTGGAACAACTCAAGGAGGAACCGCGCACCATGATTTTCTATGAGAGCCCCTATCGTGTGGTCAAAACCCTTGCGCAGTTTGCCGAGACCTTTGGCACCGAGCGCCGTGTAGCAGCTTGCCGCGAAATATCCAAGCTCCACGAAGAGTTCGTGCGTGGCACGATGGCCGAAGTGCTGGCCCATTTCGAAGAGAACGAGCCGCGCGGCGAGTTTGTCATTGTGGTGGAAGGGCTGGTGCGCGAGAAGAAAAAGTCCAAAAATGTAGAATGACACCTTACTATTAGTGGTATGAAAAAGATATACTTAGGAGCTGCCCTGCTGGCTTTCTCGCTGGTGGCTTGCGATATGCAGAAGGAACAGAAAGATAACAACGCTGCCGTGGCGGACCACTCCGACTCGCTGCGCATGGTCATAGAGCAGAAAGACAACGAACTGAACGACATCATGATAACCCTCAACCAGATACAAGAGGGCTTCCGACAAATCAATGAGGCCGAAGGACGCGTGTCTATAGAAAGCGCCAACGGAGAAAACTCCCGCCACAAAACCATTGTGGAAAATATGGCATTCATACACCGCACCATGAAACTCAACCGAGAGTTGATAGCCAACCTTAAGCAGCAGTTGCGCAACACCACAACCAGCAATGCCAAATTCAAGGCTACGGCCGAAGAGACTTTGGCCAGCCTCATGGTGCAGATGGAAGAAAAAAATAAGGAAATAGCCTTGCTCAAAGTAGAACTGGAGCAGAAGAGCCTACTCATAGCCGAGCAAGGAGAAACTATTGCCACCCTCTCTTCCAATGTGGACAGCTTGATGTCTGACAATGCTGCACAAAGCCTCACAATGGCCCAGCAGGAACTGGCGCTCAACACGGCATGGTATGTCTTTGGTACCAAGAAAGAACTGCGCGAACAGAAAATCCTGAAGGACGGCGACGTGCTGCGCACCGGCGATTTCAATAAAGACTACTTTACCCGTATCGATGTGCGCACTACGAACATCATCAGCCTGCACTCCAAAAGTGCCAAGCTCCTTACCACGCATCCGGCAGGTTCTTATGTGCTTGAAAAAGACAACCAGGGAGAATATATTTTGCGCATCACCGAGCCCCAGGTCTTTTGGAGCGTGAGCCGCTACCTTGTGCTATCTGTAAAATAGAATAAAGAAGGTATCACCACAAGCACATGCTGAAAACAATACAACTAAGAGTCAGCCCCGAAGTGGCTGCCACAGAGTCTTTGCTTCGCAGAAAAGTGGCAGAGACTTTGGCCGTGACGGTAAAGGCTATCACAGAGGTGCGCATCCGTCGCCGCAGTATCGATGCACGCCAGCGTATGATTTTTGTAAATCTTACGCTGGACGTTTTTCTTTATGAAGCCCCCACGGAGCCTGCGTTTGAAAAAATAGCGTATGGCAATGTGGAGCACGCCAAGTCCGTAGTAGTGGTGGGTGCAGGTCCCGGCGGACTTTTTGCTGCCCTGCGTTTGATAGAACTGGGCCTGCGCCCCATCGTCTTAGAGCGCGGAAAAAATGTGCGTGAGCGCAAGAAAGATATAGCACGCATATCGCGCGAGCACTTAGTGGACAGCGAGAGCAACTATTCCTTTGGCGAAGGTGGAGCAGGAGCTTACTCCGACGGCAAGCTATATACGCGATCCAAGAAGCGTGGCAATGTGGAGAAGATACTTCAGGTGTTTTGCCAGCATGGTGCGAAGACCGACATCCTTT
>CALCHR010000058.1 GCA_937901185.1 uncultured Bacteroidales bacterium | reverse complement strand
TACTAGGAAAAATTTGTAGTTTACTAAGTTTTCCTAGAAAGCTACTAAGAAAACGAGGTGAATCTCTACCCTCTCGCGGGTGAAAAAAATGCGGGTAGAAAAAGGGCCGCCGCAAGATTTTTTATCATGTGCGGCGGCCGGTCTGTTTTATTGTTCGCTGTAGGCTTTGTGGAATTCCACCACGGCTTCAAATCCTTTTCTGAAAATATCGAGGCGGAAATTTTCGTTGGGCGAATGGATGGCATCGCTCTCCAGTCCGAATCCCATTAACACGGTCTTGACTCCAAGCACGCGCTCAAAGTCGCTGATGATGGGGATGCTGCCTCCACGACGCACTGCCAAGGGGCGGCGTCCAAAAGCTTTTTCAAATCCGCGCTCAGCAGCTTTATAGGCCGGCAATGTGATGGGGCAGACATAGCCCTCGCCGCCATGCATGGGGCGCACTTCGACGCGCACGCAGTCGGGGGCTACGGAGAGGATATAGTCTTGGAACATCTTAGAAATCTTCTCGTGATGCTGATGGGGCACCAGGCGGCACGACACCTTGGCATAGGCTTTGGAGGGGAGCACGGTTTTTGAGCCTTCGCCTGTATAGCCTCCCCAGATGCCACATACATCGAAGGAGGGACGGCAGGAGTTGCGCTCCAGCGTAGAATAGCCTTTTTCGCCACGCAGGGCTTTCACATTGATAGCCTCCTTGTATTTCTCTTCGTTGAAAGGGATGGCGGCAATCATCTCGCGCTCGGTCTGCGGCACGTCTTCCACATCGTCGTAGAATCCGGGTATCGTGATGCGCCCATCCTTGTCTACCACGCCGGCTATGAGTTCGCACAAGACGTTGATGGGGTTGGCCACTGCGCCGCCGAAGTGTCCGGAGTGGAGGTCGCGGTTAGGGCCGGTCACTTCTATTTCCCAATAGGCAAGGCCTCGCAAGCCGGTGGTGAGCGAAGGCAGGTCTGCGCCGAGCATACTGGTGTCGGACACAAGGATGATATCCGACTTGAGCAGGTCGCGGTGTTTTTCCAGGAAGGCTCCCAGGCTGGGTGAGCCTATTTCTTCCTCGCCCTCAAAGATAAACTTCACATTGTGGCGCAGCAGATTTTGGCGCACCAGGTATTCAAAGGCCTTGACCTGTATCATGGCCTGTCCTTTATCGTCGTCGGCTCCGCGTGCCCATATTCGGCCGTCGCGCACCTCGGGTTCAAAGGGGTCAGAAGTCCAAAGTTCGAGCGGCTCGGCGGGCATCACATCGTAGTGGGCATAGACCAGCACGGTGGGGGCATCGTCGGCCACATGTTTCTCTGCAAAAACCAGCGGATGGCCCTCTGAGGGCATCACCTCGGCATGGTCTGCTCCTGCCTGCAAGAGCAGTTCGCGCCAGCGCTCTGCACAGCGCAACATGTCGGCTTTGTGTTCGGGCAGGGCGCTAATGCTGGGAATGCGAATCAGAGAAAAAAGTTCTTCGAGAAAGCGGGGCTCATTTTCTTGTAAGTAGTGGTGAATGGGATTCATGGGGTATTTATTATTATAATATTGTGATCTTCATAATTCGATAGAGGGGCATCAGAGAGAGCCTGGTTTCCAGGTGATGCGCAATATGTTTTCCGAAGTAGTCTCTCCTGCTACCATCACGGTATAGGCCACTTCAAAAGCTCCATGCTGGGAGTGCATCTGCAAGTCTATGGAGTGGGTTAAAATCTGCATCGGCATTCTTCCTTCGGGCATGATGTAATCTACGACAGTGGTATGGCCCGGCAGGAACTCCATGAGGGAGCGCACCTGGCCTTTGCGCCTCAAGGTGGCACCTTCTGCCGAAGCTATCAACCTGGAGTAGCCTTCGTTGTCAGGCTCATCGTAGCAGAGCATCAAGCGGTCTTCCGCACGCAGGTACACCCCTTGAAACTCGCTCTCTATAATATCTGCCCCGCTCTCTGTGGTGTAGTTGAGACACGAGGTTATTTTTACGGGCTTCTTCATATCTATGGTTCGGTATTCTAAATAAATTCAGTAGTTCTTATCTCAGAAAAATCTTCTCCACCTGGCTTCCCTTACGGCGAAGGTAAATGCCGGGACGGAGGGGCCTGTCCATGCGGCGGCCGTCGAGGGAGTACCACGAGGTGGGAGCTGGAGCTGCGTCCATAGGCAACTGCACGCCCGATGGCTCCGGCATGGTGAACGTCAGTTGCTGCACGATGGCCCAAGGCTGCCTCACCAGCAAGGTATAAGTAGCTCCGGGGCGTAGTGCCTTGAAACTCACAGTATCAGTTTCTGTTGCGCCTGCCGGTGTGTAGAGATAACGAGCATGGCGGGTGCCTTCTTTCTCCTTTTCAAACTCTCCTTCCAAGAGTTCGTAGGTGATATAATGGCCCAAGCGACCTGGCGAAGCGCTATTGTCCACCAGCAACCTTACCTGCATATGGTTTTCTTCCGGGAAACTGAGTTGCGGCTCTCCATAAACGGGTTTCACTTCTCGGTAGTCGGCCACCATAATCGGGGTCTGATATAAGATCCGCACATCGTCTGGCGAAACTCCGAAGATACGCTCTCCGGCCTTGTTACACTTGACATGCACACGCACACTGCGACGCTCGCCCGGCTGCATAATATATCCGGTCAATCCCAAATAGTCTGCTTGCTGAAAGAGGGCTGTATCTGTTGGTGCGTTTGTGAATAATTCAAAGGGTGTAGTCAGTGGGAGGAGCGACGTATTGCGCAAATGGAGCAGCATCTCTGTAAACTTTCCGGCCTCAGGCTGCTGTAGAAATCTGATAGAGTCGACCACCACTTCTCCGCCATCGCGTTCCAGCGTGTCAGGCAGTTGCTCTTGCAAGGCATCGGGGTGGAGCAAGAGTGCCTGATGGTTGCAGAAGAAACCATTGGTGGCTCCTACTTCCGTGGGGTCTTCCTTAGGCTCGAAGGCATTTAGCACATCGAGCAGAAAATAGCCATCATAGTAGCCGCCGTATCCCCAATTGACATGGAAGTAGCCCTCAGCGTCTAAGCCATCCAGCACAAAAGCATGGCCGCCCATCTGCATGAGATAGCCGGCATAGAGGACGGGACGGCCGTTTCTGACTTCGCGGGCCATCATCTGCCACCAGTCGGAGGGTGTATACTGATAGCTATCAAGGTAATGGACATAGCCATAGCCAAAGGCTCGTTTCAAGGGTTCCACCAGTCGATAAATCGAAGCTCCGCTTTCTCCAACCCCCCAATTCATTTTTGCGGCCACACCACAATAATAGGACAAGCGAGCCACGGCATCAGCCTCCTCTTCTGTGTACTGTCCCTCGTCGTAGCGGTCTAATATCAAGCGCGTGTCTACCGACGTGCCGGGCAGCACATCTGGAATATCATAACGCTTTGTGCTCCAGCCATGAAGCGTATCAAGCAACACTACAGGGCGGCGATAGTAGGAGATCACTTCTTCCAAAGCCGTAGCCACACATCCCACGAGGCAGCGCTCCTGGCTTAGTGTGCCGTCACTATGCAGATAATAAGGACAGGCATTATTGAAGGGCGCCTTCTGATGGCGCACGGCTGCAAGCAAGGGTGCTACGGGCTCTCCTTGCTCCATGGTTCGCACCAAAGTGGCAGCGGGGTTTAGTGTCACACTGCGTTCTTGCTGCTCCATGAGCAATGTCAAAGCAGGAGGCAGCTCTCCCACTCCACTATGGCCATAACCTAAGACTGCAGGCAATGCTTCATCGGCTGCTGTGACCACGAAGCGCCCATCGGCGGCCGTAAAGAGATAGGCAGCACGATTATGATGGCGCAGAGTCAGCGAGGCCGAGGAGGTTTTACCCTGACCTTTTATAGTATGGCGCTCAAAAAATGCCTGTGCCATGCGACGCGCAGCGATACTATCTATCGGTGCTGCATGCAACAAGGGGGTACCGACTACAAGGACCAGAAGTATTAAAAGAATATGTGTTTTTTTCATAGGGCTACAACAGGGGGGACAAAATACGTGTAATAGACTCCAGCATACGACGTCTGTAAGGACGGTGTTTCCATTCTCTATACAGCACTTCTTGCGAGCAGCACAAGTCTTTTTCAAATTCTTCTCGCACTCTCTTAGCTACCTGCGGGTCATAGACAAAAGCATTGGCCTCAAAGTTGTTCTCAAAACTACGGAAGTCCATATTAGCAGAGCCTACACTACACCAGTCATCATCTACCACCAGCATTTTGCTATGCAGAAATCCACCGGTGTAAAAATAGACGTGCACACCGGCCTTGAGCATATCCATCAAGTAGCTATCATTTCCCCGGCGCAACAATAGACTGTCTGATTTCTTGGGCAACATCAGACGCACATCAACACCCGACATGGCAGCAGACTGCAAAGCCTGCAACACCGATTCGGTAGGCATAAAGTAAGGGGTTTGGATATAAAGATATTTCTGAGCACATTGTATGGCGCAAGTCAAACCATACATTATCTCCGGAAAGATAGAGACCGGATTAGAAGAGACTATTTGCAAAAGGCTATCTCCTTCTTTTACTTTGCTTTTTGAGGAGTGAGGGAAGAAACGGCGATGCAGCAGTTCCTTGCCTGTTACGAAACACCAGTCCGCCAAGAACATTCGCTGCAAACTTCCCACTGCTGAGCCATGAACACAAAGTTGCATATCACGCCAGCATGGCATTCGCCGACTCACATAGCGCAGAGCAAAGTTCATTCCTCCGATGTAGCCAACAAGTCCGTCGATGACACAGATTTTTCGGTGGTTGCGATAGTTTACCTTGTTTGTCAAACTTGGGAATCGTACCGGCAGGAAAGGATGTACACAAATGCCACCAGCTACAAAGGAGTCAAAAAATGCATTACGTACTTTCCAGCAACCCACATCGTCGTAAAGGAAACGTACTTCTACCCCCTCGCGCACCTTATCTATCAACGCATCGCGCAACAAGCGGCCCACAGCATCGTCCTCTATGATATAGGTCTCAATATGAATATGATGCTGTGCTTTCCCTATGGCACGTAAAAGAGACTGCATATAATCTTGTCCGGAAGTTAGAACTTCCACCTCATTACCATCGCTAGCCACAGCTAAGTTTTTACGCAAGAGCAAGTTAATGAGGCGTTCATACTTAGCCGGAACCAAATGCTCCGGTATACTTTGCATTTCAGAAAGCATATTGCTTGTCAATATATTATAAGTGCGCCGACTTATCAAACGCTCTTTATGCAAGCTCTGCCCAAAGAAATAAAAGACCACAAGCCCCACCACCGGCATGAAAGTCAAGACCACCAACCAAGCTATGGTCTTGGCTGGCTGTCTATTCTCAAGTACAACTACACACATTGTACTAAAGACGAGTCCCACATAGAATAGGAATATTATCCAGTAGAAAAAATCGGCCCACATGGAGTTTGCAAAAACTTTTTCGCAAATCTAATAATAAATTGCAAACTTCCTATAGTGAGGGCACTTATAGTTTGTTAAAAAGCATGCCACAAAGAAGATTTTTCCGGATAGGGAGCCTCTACTTCTATTTGCTTATGAGAAACCGGATGTTCAAAAGCTACTTTACGAGCATGCAAACAAATACTACCATCCGGATTAGAGCGTGGCGCTCCATATTTGAGATCGCCTTTGATTACACAGCCCATCGCTGCAAGTTGACAACGAATTTGGTGATGACGTCCTGTATGTAGATTCACTTGTAAAAGATGATAGCGTTCAGACGAGCCAAGCAAAGTATAGTCTAGCACAGCTTTCTTTGCACCTGCTACTTCTTGCTTATGTGCATAAGCCTTATTCTGACGCTCGTTACGGGTAAGCCAATGCGTCAAGGTTGCCATTTCCGGCTGTGGTCTTTGCCCCACAATGGCATGATAGGTTTTAGACACCTTGCCCAATCTAAACATTTCATTAAGGCGGGCCAATGCTTTACTCGTCCTTGCAAAAACCACAACTCCACTGACCGGGCGATCCAAGCGATGCACTAATCCCAGAAAGACTTCACCAGGCTTGGCATATTTTTCCTTGATATAGGCTTTCACGGCATCTGTCAAAGGACTATCACCCGTCTTATCACCTTGCACAATTTCGCCTGCGGCCTTATTTACTATGATAATATGGTTGTCTTCGTAAAGTACTGTCATCGTCTTGATGTCTGTCTGAAAAACTTCTTTTGTTTTTGTAAAGTTTAGCCCGAGGCTTTCCCCGGGCTAAACAAAAAGGCCTAAGGCCATTTTTTACATATTCATACCACCGTCTACTTGAATCACTTGACCGCTGACATAAGAAGCCATGTCTGAAGCAAGGAATGTAGCGACATTAGCAATATCTTCAGGCTGTCCGCCACGACGCAAAGGAATTTTCTTAGCCCAATCAGCACGTACCTCATCGGGAAGAGCTGCGGTCATAGCGGTCTCAATAAATCCAGGAGCAATAGCGTTTGCACGGATGCCACGGCTACCCAACTCTTGGGCCACGCTCTTTGCCAAAGCAATCATACCAGCCTTTGAAGCTGCATAGTTGCTCTGTCCGGCATTACCATGAACTCCGACTACGCTGGCCATATTGATAATTGAGCCACCACGTTGGCGCATCATAATTGGAGTACAAGCATGGATGAAGTTAAAGGCTGACTTCAAATTTACAGCAATCACAGCATCCCATTGCTGCTCGCTCATGCGCATCATCAAACCATCTTTTGTAATTCCGGCATTGTTTACCAACACATCAATTGAGCCAAAATCTTCATGTACCTTCTTTACCACTTCTTCAGTCTGAGTAAAATCGGCCGCGTTGCTAGCATAAGCCACACACTTTACGCCGAGAGCCTCTATTTCTGCTTTTGTTGCTTCTCCATTCTCGTCAATCACGAGGTCAGTAAATGCAACATTTGCACCTTCTGCTGCAAATTTCAGAGCGATGGCCTTACCGATACCGCGAGCAGCACCTGTGACCAAAGCTGTTTTACCTTGTAAAAGTCCCATAATGTTTTAATTTATAAAATGAGTTTATAATATTTTCTATATTCCAGAGATGTCTACAGCACCGACAATATCTTACAATCCCAAGGCTCTGCGCACAATCTCCAACACCATAGGTTGGGTTTCTTCCTCTTTCAATCCATCTCCCAAGCGGTCATAGATGTACGGAACTTCTAATCCCTTTACCGTATAGTGAATAATTTCGGCCATCAGCCCTATATGTTCTATTTTGAAACTATTATTTTCTACACCCTCCTGCAAGATACGGCGAAGGATTGCTATTTCTTCTTCATCGAAAGCACGTCGCACCTTTTCAACCATCCATATATTACGGAAAAACTCTGCACGCAACGAACCATTACGCGCCACGGTTTCCTTAATCATCTTCAGATGGGTATAGATAAGTTGTACAACCTTTTGCTCCGGCAGTATTTCCATTCCAGCTACCTCATCTAAGCAGTCTGAAAGGCGCTCCAGCTCATTTTCAATCACAGCATAGTAAATATCTTCTTTACTCCGAAAATAAGTATACAATGTACGCCGCCCTTTACCGGAAGCCGTTGCTATATCATTCATCGTTGTAGCATCCATGCCTTGGCGAGCAAAAAGTTCGCGAGCCACTTCCACTAGTTTTTGGCGGGTCTTACCTATTGACATTTTCCTATTCTGCTAAATCTATTTTTATTTTACACACCTAACACTATTTTGTGCAAGCAGTGCAAAGTTAAGCCAAGGCTTTTGAAGTACAAAAAAAATCTCCAACTTTTTATTACCAGCCGTTATAGCGGATATTCTCTACATTATATTTATCCTTCGGCTGTTGGTTTCCTTTAGGATGGCCCATAGGTATCACATTCAAAGGAATAATATGTTCGGGCAAAGCCAAGACTTCTTTCACTGCAGCCACACGCTCTTCATAAGGATGCACACCAGTCCACACAGCTCCAAGCCCCATAGCCTCGGCTGCAAGCAATAGATTTTCAGTAGCAGCAGAGCAATCAAACGTCCAGTTGGTGGATGGTGCGCCTTTGCTATCTACCACATTCATATCACCACACACCACTACCGCTGCAGTAGCCTCACCCAGCATTTTCGCATATGGCAGTTTTTTAGAAAGACTATCCAGCACGAGACGCTCATCGATTACTACGAATTTCCAAGGACGCATATCGCGACCCGAAGGAGCTGCCATCGCAGCCTTCACCAGAGTATCAAGCTGCTCTCGGCTTATAGGTTTATCAGTATAACTACGCACACTCTTCCTCGCAAAAATATTTTCTAGTACAATAGATTTTTTATCTACTTGATCTGGAATTTCCTCTCTAACAGCCAAGCGTACCAAGGCTGTCAACAATGCCAGAGCTAAAACAGCACTTACTATCTTATAACGATTCATAATTGAGAATATTGGTTCTACACATTTATTATAAATATATATTAGCTTCGTTCTGTGAGGCGGAGCAATTCACCCACTGGGCATAACGTTCTACACCAAGGTCTCGGAACAAAACAACCGGCGATGATAAACACAGAAGCAAGGACCAAGACTCCCCATAAAGCCTCGTCTAAGAGAAAGACCCCAAAAGGCTCATAGTTCAACACTTCAGCGCCTACGCCCATCCAAAGCAGGAATAACAATAAGAGCAAAGCCCAGAGGCGAATGGTTGCCAAGATTCTATAAGTCTGGGCTGATACTTTCAACTTTGGCAGAGGCAAACGATAAGCTAATTCTTGTGCGCTACCTAAAGGGCAGGCCCAATGGCAGTAGTGTTTCTTCATACCAAATACCGGAGCTAGGAAAGCTAGAGCCACAAGCAACACTGCCGGCAAAGCCCCCATCAAGTCCACCCCATTCTCTATCCAGTTTCGCAACAAAGTAAGCGACACAAACTGGCCACACCAAAATCCTACCACCCCTACATTTAAGAGAAGCACTATCAGGCGAAGGGTTTTGTTACCGCGGAAAAATGCTGCAGCACCCAATCCTAATAACAATACCAAGATTAGAGCTATTGTCTTATACCACCCTATCACAGGTGCCTTGAAATGCGAATGTTGTTGCCCCTCATGGAATGCCAACGTAGCACGGATGGTATTATCCAATGCTGATACTGAATAAGTGGCTCCGGTAAGCGCGTCTATTTGTATCTTATTTTTTTCAGAGATATTTTTCCCTGTCCAATATGATGTTATAAGGGCCCAGGCATTCTCAAAATACTCTGTGCTCTCGCTGTTCTCCTGCGCCTCAAGTTCTACTATGCGGCCTTTATTATCAAGCAAGATATAGAGTGGTGTCGGACCAGAAAAGCCTACTATGTCACGACCTATTAAGTAAGAGTTGAGTAATATACCTTTTGATTTATGCTTTGAGGTAAAAACTTTCCAACGCACAGAGTCTAAGGGTTCTAAGTTGCAGCCCTTCAAGTGTTCCATACGCTCGCATAGGTCATTCGGAGCAACCTCTACCGTCATTTTGCTTTCCTTTTCTATGAACTCATGCCCCAGCAATCGCCCGGTCATTACAACTGTCGCTGCCAGCATTAGGAACACCACGAGCAAAGAAAGAGCGCTTTCTGAAAGGCGCACCAGATATTTAATCCATTTATTATTGGTGATTGTCATATCAAGACTATCTTTATAATTCAAGAATTCTTAGACTTACATACCTTCCCTTACAAAGTCAAACATCTCAAAGAGAAGTTCTTTCTCCACACGACAATCTAGGCGGATTTTCCCTACGTCTTCTAATAGGGTAAAGTTAATTTGTCCGGCCACGTTTTTCTTATCGTGGAGCATCAAGGCATACAAGCGTTCATAATCTTTACAAGAGAACAAAGGCGCTCCATAATGTTGACGCACATAGGCCACTGTCTGACGCATTTTATCTATGGGGAATTGACAGACCACATGACTCAGGAACAACTCTGCAGCTAATCCCCACGCCACAGCATACCCATGTAATACGGGATTTTCTTTCTCCATCGCCAAGCTCTCGAAGGCATGCCCCACTGTGTGTCCTAAGTTCAAGGCTTTACGTAGTCCGTGCTCGTAAGGATCTTCTTCAACGATGCGACGCTTCACCTCAATGCTCTCACCCACCATTTTCTGCAGGTCGGTAAAGTCTGGCTCGTCTATATCAAATAGCAAATGGCGTGCCCACATTTCCGAATCTGCCAAAAGGGCATGCTTCAGCATCTCAGCATAGCCTGAGCGCATATTCTCTGCATCAAGGGTCTGCAAGAGTTTTGTATCTACCACAACAGCTACGGCTTCGCGGAAAGCGCCCACTTCGTTTTTCAGTCCATTGAAATTGATACCGGTCTTTCCTCCCACCGCTGCGTCCACCATGGCTAACAATGTCGTGGGGATATTTACAAAATCTATACCGCGCTTGAAGGTGGCAGCAGCAAATCCTCCAAGGTCTGTCACCATTCCTCCACCCAGACAAAGCAATAATGAGCGGCGCGAAGCTCCACCCTCGCTGAGTGCTTGCCACACGTGACTGAGTGCCTCTACATTCTTATGAGTATCTGAAGGGGCTATCACTATCGGGCGAGCATGCTGAAGGGCCTCGCAAGTTTGCAGTGCCGGACGACAACAACGGTCTGTATTCTCGTCTACCAAAACAAAGAGGGCATCATAGGCGCTTACATCTATGCAGCAGCCTTTACCACCGAGTTCTTTGTTTAGATTTTCTGAGAAGAGAATGGTTTGTGCCATGTTCTATATAGACAGATTTTAGGCCTATTCTTTCCCCTTTTCAAAGGTCTCTATCGCAGCACGGAAGTCTGCAGGAATATCGGCCGAGTTCTGATTCTTGAGCGAGAAGCACACCATCACCGTGGAGCACTCACAGACCACCATCCCTGTTTTTTCGTTGATGGCTCGCTGACGCAGTGTAAAACTTTTTTGCCCCAGGTGTGACACGCGGGTCTCCACTACGATAGAATCTCCGTAGAAGATTGGGAAGAGGAAATTGGCATTGATATTGGCCACCACCGGCACGACATCACCTGTACGAAAATCTTTCTGCAACACTTCGGCCAGATAGCTTTCCTTACCCAAATCATAGAAAGCAAAGTAAGCATTATTGTTTACGTGACCATAGCCATCTACGTCGTTAAAGCGTATTTGAATAGGCAGGCGATGATGAAACACCTCCATGTTTTTTTGTTCTTCTGTCATACTCATATATTATATTATATAGTTCAAGCCTCCGAATAGCGGTTTCTCTTATCTTAATCCGCAGTTCCTTGCCACGGAACGGATGCGTCCTTCGTCGGGCACCAGGTTAAAATTTTCTTCATCGATGCGACACAACTCACGCAGGGCATAAATATTTTCTACCTCGTCCGTACTGTGTCGACCGACGTTGCGGAATAGCAGATTATGAGCATCAAGCACCTGCACCGCATCGCGGCAGTATTCCTCTTCTCCGCCCACGGCTGCCAGTTCCATACTCACAAAATGTTTGAGTGCCACTACAAAATTTTCTATTTCTTCGGCCATAGGGCAAAGGTACGGCTTTTTTTTCGTAAATTCGCCACCACATATAAAAATCCTCTTACTTATGAAAGCTTTGAAATTCCAGGCCATTCTTAAACCTACCATCTGGGCAGGCGAAGAAGTGGCGCACATCAAAAACGTAACAGACTTCTTGCGCATCGGCGAAAGTTGGGAAATATCCGGCGTTCCGGGCGACGAGACTCCCGTTGTGGGCGGCGAGCTGGAAGGCCTCACGCTCGAACAGCTCATTGAGCGCTACGGCGCCGACTTTGTGGGCAAGAAAAACTTGGAGCGCTACGGCTCTACCTTCCCACTCTTGATAAAATTTATCTCTGCCGATAGCGACCTCAGCATCCAGGTACACCCCGACGACGCCATGGCGCAACGCATGGGCCATCCCTATGGCAAGACAGAGATGTGGTTCATCGCCAAAACGGCTCCCGGCGCTACGCTCTGCACCGGTTTCAGCCACGATTTCTCTGCTGAGGGATACATGCAAAGCCTTGCCGACGGCTCACTGGATTCGCACCTCAACCGATGCAGCACACAGCCGGGCGACTGCTTCTTCATCCCTGCCGGACGTATCCATAGCATCTGCGCCGGCAACTTCCTGGTGGAGATTCAGCAGTCGAGCAACGACACCTTCCGCGTCTACGACTTCGACCGCGTGGATGCCAATGGCAACAAGCGCGAACTCCACGTGGAGCAGGCTCGCGAGGCGCTCGACTTCTCGGCTTGCCCGGACTATCGCACCAACTACGAGGCGAAGGAGAACGAGGCCGTGATGCTCGTGGACTGTCCGCAGTTCACCACCCGCCTCTTCCAACTCACTGAAAGCGTGGAGGCCACCTCTCCGGCCCCCGACTCTTTCGTCATCCTCATTGCCTACGAAGGCGAAGCCACCCTTGAAGACGGCGAGGGCAACTGCTACACCCTGCACCAGGGCGAGAGCATCCTCTTCCCGGCTTGCAATCCCTGGAAGCGCATCACGCCGCAAGGCACACAACGTTTCTCTTGCCTTGAGACTTACGTGAGCGGAGAGTAAACCCCGAGCCACAAGCCTTGAGCCTCGGCCGATGGGCTTTGAATCATAAAGCGTGGGGCGGAAAGCCAAGTAGACATTCCCTTAATGTCTTACTGACTTTCCGCCCCACGTTTTTTGTACCCCCACCATTCCTGCTCAAAGACGGAAGGCGGAGTGTCACGTTTCCAAGAGATCAAGAAAAGAAAAACATCTCCCTAAATTCACCCCTACATACAGCACCATTTCTTAGTAAGCTACTAGGAAAAACTAGTAAACTACAAAATTTTCTTAGTAAACTCCGTGTTTTTCCTAGTAAACTACGAAGAAACGCTAAAAAATCAGTACTGATTTTCAAAGAGTTACAGAGGGGATTTTTTAGCCATTTTCTTACTGCTCAAAGTTCACAATCCACCCCAACAAAACGAGGAGACTCACCTATGAGCCTCCTCGTTATTTTTTCTTCTATCTGCCGTAGAATTATTCGCCCGGAGCGATAGCGCCTGAGGGGCAAACATCAGCACAAGTGCCGCAGTCTACACAAGCGTTAGGATCGATAGAATACTTTTCGCCTTCAGAGATAGCGCCAGCGGGACATTCGTCGATGCAAGTGCCGCATGCTACGCAATCGTCGCTAATTACATAAGCCATAATCTTTAACTTTTAATTGTTATTAAATCTGTGTGTCTGTTTTCGTAGGGGCAAAGTTACGCATTTCTTTGATACGTCCAAGCCCTAAGCCGATTTATTTTCCCCACTCTGCAGGGTTGGCGCGCCAAGCGTTGAGCATCTCCACGTGCTTTTGCTCGATGTAGTTGGTAGCAAGGGCCACTTCTACCACGGCTTCGTAGTTGGTCAGCGTAGTGAGTTCCACTTTCGCTGCAGCAAAGGCTTCTTCTGCCACGGGGAAACCATAGGTGTAGCTGGCCACCATGCCGATCACCTCGCAGCCATGCTGGCGCAATGCCTCAACAGCCTTGAGACTGCTGCCGCCGGTTGAAATCAAGTCTTCCACTACCACCACCTTCATGCCGGGCTGCAAGTCGCCTTCGATGAGGTTGGTCATGCCGTGGTCCTTAGCCTTTGAGCGCACATAAGCAAAGGGCAAGCCGAGTTCTTCGGCCACGAGAGTGCCCTGAGCGATGGCACCTGTTGCCACACCGGCTACAGCTTCGGCTTCGGGATATTTTTCTGCTATCAAACGGCTCAGCTCCAACTTCACAAAGCCGCGGAGGGCGGGGAAAGCCAGGGTTTTGCGGTTGTCGCAATAGAAGGGCGACTTCCAGCCGCTGGCCCAGGTGAAGGGCTGCTCGGGTTGCAACTTGATAGCTTTTACATTCAGCAGTTTCTCTGCAAAGATTTTTTCCAATGTACTCATGGTTTTCTGTATTTGGTTTTGAAAAATTCTATAACTTCTTCAGGGCACTATAGCTTTCACCACCCCGCTCAAGGTACAAATATACTGACTTTTTTTAAGCCCCACACCTTTTTCTGAAAAAATTACTACCTTTGCCCTACACATATAATATATATACGCGCGATGAAAACCTCGTCCCTTCTTCCTGCCCTCGGTCTGTTTCCTGCTATCCTCTCGGCGCAGCAGGCCGGCGAGCGCCCCAACGTTATTCTGCTTGTGGCAGACGACCTCGGCTACGGCGATCTCTCTTGCTACGGCGCCACAGAGATTAAAACACCTCACACCGACAGCATAGCACGCTGCGGACTCCGCTTCACCGATGCCCATGCTTGTGCCTCGACCAGCACGCCATCGCGCTACGCTCTCCTCACGGGCGAGTATCCTTTCCGCCGCGCCGGCACCGACGTGGCCGCCGGCGATGCCGGGCTCATCATCAAACCCGAGCAGTTCACCATGGCCGACCTCTTCAAAAACAACGGCTACACCACGGCGGCCATCGGCAAGTGGCACCTCGGCATAGGCAGCACCACCGGCCGACAGGACTGGAACGGACAGTTGGATAAAGACCTCTCCCACCTGGGCTTCGACTACCATTACATCATGGCTGCCACGGCCGACCGCGTGCCTTGTGTCTACATTGAGAACGGCCGCGTGGCCCACCACGACGCGGCGGCGCCCATTGCCGTGAGCTACAACCGCCCCTTCGAGGGCGAGCCAACGGCACTCTCCCACCCCGAACTGCTCAGCAAGTTGCGTTCCAGCCATGGGCACAACCAGGCCGTGGTCAACGGCATTGGGCGCATCGGCTACATGAAGGGCGGCGGCAAAGCCCTTTGGCAGGACGAGAACATAGCCGACTCCATCACACACCACGCCGTTCAGTTCATCGAGCGCCACGCCTCCGAGCCTTTCTTCCTCTACCTCTGCACCAACGACATCCACGTGCCGCGCTATCCGCATGAGCGTTTCCGCGGTCGCAGCAGCATGGGCCTTCGCGGCGATGCCATTTTGCAGTTCGACTGGACCGTAGGCGAAATCGCCAAAGCCTTGCATCGCCTCGGCCTCAGCGACAACACCCTCCTCATCATCACCAGCGACAACGGCCCCGTGCTCGACGATGGCTACACTGACGAAGCAGAAGAGCGCATAGGCGCCCACCGTCCCGGTGGCCATTGGCGCGGTGGAAAATACAGCGCTTTCGAGGCCGGCAGCGCCGTGCCGTTCATCGTGAGTTGGCCCCGCGGTCTGCAAAGCAAAGGCACGGCCCACGCCCTCGTTTCGCACATCGACCTCATCGCCTCTTTCGCCACGCTGCTCCACACCGCGCTGCCCGCCTCTGCTGCCCCCGACAGCCGCAACCACCTTGCCACCTATATCGGAGCCTCCTCCACCTCCTGCCCCTACGCCATAAAGATGGCAGCCAACCGCACACTCTCCCTGCGCACCGAGCAGTGGAAATACATCGAGCCGCGCGGCGGCGCCCCTATGGTGCCGTGGGGGCCAAAGATTGAGACGGGCTACCTTGACCGTCCACAATTATATAATATAAAGGCCGATCCCTCCGAGCGCCACAATCTGGCCACACAATACCCCGACACGGTGGCCCAACTCAAGAGTCTCCTTCCCGCCTCCCATTAAAAGGGAGGCTTTTTTATACCCCAGCAGCCCCAAAGTCCTCTTTCTGAGGAAGGAGAAGCCTTCTTTGTAAAAAAAGTTGTACCTTTGCCGGCTCAAACAAAGGTAAAGATTTTTTAACAAGGTAACAGAGGTATGAAAACTGTAACTTTTGCGCCGCGCCTACTGAAGGACTTGCGTCGCTACAGCAAAGAGAAATTCATGGCCGACCTCATGGCCGGTCTCATTGTGGGCATCGTAGCCCTTCCCCTCGCCATCGCGTTTGGTATCGCCTCCGGCGTATCGCCCGAGAAGGGTATCATCACCGCCATCGTGGCGGGCTTCATCATCTCCGCCCTCGGCGGCTCGCGCGTACAGATTGGCGGCCCCACCGGCGCTTTCATCGTCATCATCTACGGCATCATCCAGCAGTTTGGCCTCTCCGGCCTGATGGTAGCTACCATGCTGGCGGGTGTGTTCCTCATCTTGCTCGGCGTGTTCCGCCTCGGCACCATCATCAAGTTCATCCCCTATCCCATCGTGGTGGGTTTCACCAGCGGTATCGCCGTCACCATCTTCACCACACAAATCAAAGACCTCTTCGGCCTTGAAATAGGAGAAATGCCTGCCGACTTCATCTCCAAATGGGGCGTCTACTTCTCCCATTTCCACACCGTCAACTGGCCCTCTATGCTGGTAGGCCTCCTCAGCATTGCCATCATCGCCTTCACGCCTAAGGTGTCGAAAAAGATACCCGGCTCGCTCATTGCCATCGTGGTGATGACGCTCGCCGTATATTTGCTCAAGGAGTTTGCCGGCATTGGCAGCATCAAGACCATTGGCGTCCATTGCCGTACAGACATCCATAAGAATAAGGTCAATCGGATTTTTAAGACAGTAAAACTCTGCCATTGCAGCACTTT
>CALCHR010000057.1 GCA_937901185.1 uncultured Bacteroidales bacterium | reverse complement strand
AGCACCGAGGGGAGATAAGCGGGAGGCGGTTAGCGCACCAGCTTCTTCTTGCCGTCGACAATGTAGATGCCGCCCTTTGCAGGATGGGCCACGCGGCGACCGCTGAGGTCGTAGATGGCGGCGGGCTTGCGGCTTGCAGTGGGAGCGCCTTCAATGTCGCTCACCACGTTGTCGGCATCCACCACCATGCGCTTGCTGCTGACGAGGCGGAACGCTTCGATGGCCATGCAGATTTTGTCGTTCATGTTGATCAGCAGGCCGAGCGACACCTTGGTTTCTTTCTTCAGGTTGAAGTTGACCTTGTTGTAAGGTGTGTCCAGATTGTTGTTCATCGCTGCATAGGCGATGGCGTCGTCGAGCTGCTTAGTATCGGGCAGACCTTCGCCCTCGGCCACTACGATGTAGGAGGTGCCGGGCTGTCCTTCCCACTTGCCATAGTTGGCCTCGAAGGTATAGCTGCCGGCGGGCAGGGTGATGGTCTGGTAGGCCTTGTGGTTCTCGAGGGTGGAGAAGTTGTCCCAGATGGTGGTCACGGTGAAGAAGCTGTCTTTCTGCTTGTCCACGTGGGCTCCGGTGGTAACACCGTTGGCCACGGTTTGGCCTTCGAGGGTCCAGTCGGCCAGGCCTAAAAAGCGGCTGGCGCCGGCCTTGTTGACGGTCTTGCCGTTGTCTTCAAACGGAGCGCGCCAGTTGAGGAGATAGTCGGCGGTGACGTCTTTCTCTGCCGACTCATTGAAGTTGAGACAGAAGACGCCTTTGGAGAGACCCCATGCGTCGCCGTCGGGACCAAAGCCCTGGCGCACGGCGTCGTTGCCGTTGGAGGTGGCATCCACTACGTTGCCTCCGCTCTGGTTGAATTGGTAGTAGAGACGCAGGTCTTCGTAGGCCTCGGCAGCGGCTACGTCTTCGATGGGCTCGTTGGCGTAGGCCTGCAAGAGCTCGAGCGACAACTCGGTGCCCCATACGCGGAACTCGTCAATCTGTCCCTTCATCGGAGCGTCGCTGGTACCGATGGTGAAGCTGCTGAGGTTGTCGATGGCATAGGTTTTCACAAACTTGCTGCACACGAGCTGGCAGTCGCGGTAGAAGTTTAGCTTGCCATTGTTGAAGGTGATGGCGTAGTGGTGCCACTGGCCGGGGACGATGATGTTGGCGTCGGAGAAGACTGACGAGCCACCAACGGCTACGCGGAAGCCTTTGTCCTCCGTACCCATGATGTGGAGCGAAGCATTGTCCTGACCCATTCCGCAGAAGTTGAGAGAAGTCTCTGTGGGCATCATCCACCAGTCGATGGTGAAGGTGCTGAGGCCGTTGTTCAACGGGGCGTTGGTTACTTTCAAAGAGGGGTTGGCCGAGCCTGTGAAGCTCAAGCCGTTCTTGCTGTCAGCATTGCAGACAATGAGGGCGCGCTCGAGTAGGGCCTTGTCGGAACCGGTGCTGTTGGCCACTTCAAGGGTAGCGTTGTAGACGCCGGGCTCTGTGGGCACGAGGGAAGAGTTCTGACCATTGACCACAATCTCTGCGGCGGGGCTGGTGAGCGTCCAAGTCCACTTGTTGGGACCGCGCTTGCTCAAATCTTTCAGATAAGTGGTCTCGCCCTTGACGATGACCATCGGAGAAATCTCGAAGGCTGCCTCGGGAGCCACTTCAGAGACTGTAACTTGCTTGGTTTGCTTGGCGGTGCGTCCGTCGGGCGAAGTCACCTTCAGCGTAATGTCATAGGTGCCCTTCATCTGGTAGGTAGCCGAAGCATTGACAGCTGTGCTGGCTTCTACATCAGCACCGGGCATGCTCCATTCATAGCTATAGCCCATCAGAACTTTATCTACCAGGCAGGATACAGGTTCGCCGCTCGGCACGGTGGTTGCAGAGAGCTTGAAGGCGGCGCTGGGAGCGGGCATATCCTCTACCTCAACGGTGAGGGTGGCTGTCACTTCTTTGCCGTCGGCGTTGACGCCCACCACGCTCACTTGCTGGCTTCCGGCTTCAGCAAAAGTAAACGTCGGAGCAGTCATCGTAAGACTTTCCACGCCGGCGCCGGGCGCTGACCATGTGAGTTGCTCGATGTCGTTAGAGCAGTCTACAGAGAAACGAACGGGGATGCCGGCTTCAACCTCGCCGGGGGCGTTGATCTTCACAAAGGTGTTGGCGGCCGAAGCGCTCAAAGCGGGACGCTGGCTTACGGCTGAGCTGTACTTGCTGTTGATAAACGGCGCGTGGTTCTTGCCCACGTGGTCGCGCAACTTGGCCACTCCGTTTTCAGTAATCAGGTCACCTTTGTAGTAGACAAGAAGGTCGGCGGGCAAACCTGCGTCGCCAAATTCGCGGCTCATGTTTTCCTTGATCTCAGCTGCGGTGCGCGCGGTCTTCCAGATACGGATTTCGTCCATGTTGGCGGTCACATAGTTTTGAATGGCATCGCCCTTCTTCGGGAAGGTGAGATCGCCAAAGCCGCCCAGGCCCGAATAGCCGTTTGAGGTGATAGAGCCGGCCACTTTGCCGTCGATGTAGGCGGTCATCGTGTTGCGGTCGACCACTATCGCCACGTGCTTCCAAGTATTATTTTTGAGCGTACCGGCTGCTGTGTTGAGGCGGTTCTCAGTGTCCCATCCTGCGGTCAAAGCTCCGTTGGCATTGGCGTGTATCATAAATTCGCCCCAGCCGGGTCCGGCGCTCTGGTTCCAGTCGGAAAGGCTCGTCGGGCTCATCCAGTATTCTATCGTGGTTTGCTCGTACTTCTCAGAATATACATTGGGGATGGTAAAGCCTGACTGGGTGAACTTGATGACGCGCTTGGCGTTGGCCAAAGGAGCGGCCACGGTGACGCGCTTGGTTTCGCGGTCGCCGTAGAGGGCGCTGACGGCAAAGACATTGCCTTCGGGCTTTGTGAGTTTGTAGGATGTGGTGTTGGCGGGAACTGTGGCAAGAAGCGCATCGCCTTTGTAAATATTGTAGCCGGTCACTACGTTACCTGAAGCAATGGGGGCCATCCAGCTGAGCACTCCGTCGTTGATCACTACGTTCTGCGGACTGTGGAGAAGTTCGCCGTGTACCACGACTGAGATGACGGTTTTGCCGCCGGCGTTCTTGATACTGGTGCCACCGGCTTCTACGGTAAAGGGATATTCGATACCGGTTTCGTAGTCGATGATAGAGGCGCTGTGGATTTTACCATTTCCCTTGGCCCACGATTTGGTTTGCACGATGAAGAAGAACTTGAGGGGCTCGCCTTTATAGAAATTAGCCAAGAGGTCGGTCAGGTCGTAGCCAAACTCCATGGGCTCTGTGTGCATCTTACCATCGGCCCAGCGTCCAAGCATGGGAACTTCGGGAGCAGGATTGGTGTTACCGTAGTTACCATCTCCGGCATATTTGAAGTGTTCAAAAGCTGTCACAAGTTCGGGCGACTCAGCATTTATGTCTGAAGAAATACCTGCGCTGAGGAAGAGTTCGCTTCGGCGTGAGTAGTTCATCTTGAGTTTGATAGTGCAAAGGGGCTTGTAGTCCTTTCTTACGGTATAGATTTCCGGATACCACCAATCTTTTGAGAATGTGCCGTCGGCTTTGAAGTAGGAGCCGGCATAGGCATAAGGGCAGTAGATGAAGCCGTTGTTTCCCCACCATGTTCCCCAGGAGTTTACGATAATCCAAGCGCCTACTTCGTCGTGGGCGGTCTCTCCATACACGCCGTTGCCGTTGAGGTCAAACTCGATGCGGTCGTCGTAGCCCACGATGGTCAATGCGTGGTCCACCTGTGTGCCCCAAGCGCCAACGTAGTATTTTCCTGTCACGCCGATATCTTTGTTGGTCGGTGTGGTAGGTATTTTTTTATAGTAGTCACCCCCTGAACTGGCTACGCCGATACCTACGATACCGCCACTCTTGAAGTCGGGGTCGCCGTTGTGGTTCCACAAATAGTTTTTCACGGCCTCGCGTCCGGCTTCGGTGCCCACATTCATGGGGAAGTTGCTGGGTCTCTCCATGCGGTTGTGCATGGCCGAGTACCATTTGTCGTAGCCTTGCATCCAGCCGAAGTTGTTGTCGGCACAATCTTGATAGCCGAACAGGCTGGAGTAGGTCTGTCCGCCATAGAGGGCGGCGTTGGGCACACCCACCTTGGTCACAAATTCGTCCTTGCCGGAGTTACCGTTGGTCAGAAGCCAAACGAAGTGGGAGGGATAGTAGTTCTCAGGCACCTTACCATCGAGGTTGCGGTAGCTGTTCAACTCGTGGGTGAACATGTAGCAGATGCGCGATGCCGAACCGCAAGAACCGCCGTCCTGGTTGAACACGGGCGGGAAGAACTTGGTCTCGGCGTTGTTCACATAAGCCGGTCGCTTAGCCACGGTGCCGTCGCGGTTGTAGACTTTGCGGGTCTGCATCAGCGCCTCGTTAGGATTGTTCACCGGCGCATAGTCGGTGTATTTTTTCTTGTTCACATTTTGTGCAAAGACACCCAGCGGGAGCGTCAAGGCACATAAGAGCAGAATACTCAGATGCTTTTTCATATAAAATTGGGGTTAGATTATTTCATGCAAATATATATATTTTCTCTCTGACAAGGGGAGCTGGCGTTCTTTTTTTTCTTTTTTAAGCAAAAGGGAGCCTCAGCCCTCGTTTTTCATCCCCGAAAAACACCCCTACATCACCCCCGTTTTCTTAGTAGCTTTCTAGGAAAACTTAGTAAACTA
>CALCHR010000056.1 GCA_937901185.1 uncultured Bacteroidales bacterium | reverse complement strand
GCTGAAATGTATCGTAAGATGCTTGGTGATGTTTTAGCATTTCTTGAAACTTACGGTACTGATTCGGAGGACTGACTATGACAGTCACAGAAATTTCTCGTGAGCTTGTACAAAGCGGATACACGAAGAGAGTCGATACCAAACCTTATTGGGACGCACACGGTAAGGCAGTTCCGTGGGGTGAATCCCAGATCTTTAAGTATCAGGAACCTAAGAAGTTCGAACTTTACAGAGTAGCGAAGCGACTTGAATCCGAGTATATCAAACCTTATGAGTTTGACGAGCTTGAGCTTTTCATTGATGGAGAGCGACTTAAAGACATTGGACAGATTACCTGCTTCGAAGCTCTTAAAACAAAAATTAAACTTGACGTCTGTGTAGGTGCAGGCTAATAATTGTACGGAGGAACATACTAATGAGAAAATCTAAATACCTTGGAATGGTTAACGGTGATTGGACTTGTACGCATGTTGGAGTTGCGAGAGTACAACCGGCACTTACTAAGAAGAGAGACACCACAGGTCGAAGAATGCATTCTAGGAATCCCGGTCATCAGACTTACTACTATATCTTTGAAAGACTTACTTCAGATAACAAAGCTATGAAGATGGTCAGACTTAATGCAAAGCAGGTAAGACAGGTACTTGATGGTTGTATTACTGTCGAGAGCGTTGCAAATGCAAAGAAAGAAATGAGCGAAGCTGGAGTAAGAGCTTCTAAGCTCTTTGTCAACAAAGTAAGCTACGCTTTCTGCGACTAATATGGAAAAGATAGAATTTCAGAAAATTATGGATGTACTCACGAAGCGAATGGAGCTTTGTGAGTTGCATCTTGGAGATATATATACTACAAATGATCTGAGTAAGCTTACTATTGATCGTGCTGCGACTCTGAAAAACTTTTGTATAGCAGAAGAAAAAGTTATGACTAAAATCTGCATGGTTGATCTCTATCATATTATCGGTATGGGAGATCTGACGCCACCTCAGATGATGAAGTTTACTTATGCTATTCAGAAGTACCTTAAGTATCGTCCCACGATTAAGTCAATTGCTAAACACCTTGATAGTATCTTAGACCTCCCTAAAATCCCGGTAGCAACCCAGTACGCACTACAGGAGTTCGGTGGTATTACGTTGACTTCTGGGACAGGAGAAGCTGTAATAGATACTGCGTCAATCGAGGATTACGAGCAGTTGAAACAGCAGAAGACACTCCTGCCTTTCCGACTCGAAGGAAGCCAGGTAAGAGTGGACATGACTCAGTTCGATTATTTTGTATCCCTTATGACTACACTCTTTAAGGCTCCGCTTTCTGCGGATAACTTTAGAAAGAAGATTACTACCAGGGGTGAGTATATCGGTGTTGAGTGGACTGTCTATACGGGTAGCGAAGCAATCGGACAGATTAAGTCTGCAGAGACTTTTGCTCGGCTTAACGGATATTGTAATAAACACATTTAATCTTATACAAAACAGCCAGAGAAAGGATAAAAAATTCCTTAAACTCTGGCTGTTTTGTCAGTTTACAAATGGGCAAAAATATGTTATAATATATATGTAAGTTAATCACGGAGGACATGAGAATGAAAATTACTAAAACTGATATTACTAATGCAATTGCGATTGCACCCGCATCTTTGGACAAAGCAAACATCAGGTCAATGCGATCTGCTTTTCTTGGTTTCTATACACCTAAGGATGCTAACTGGTCCTGGGAGCTGCATGCAATTTCTGTGGACAATGTTCCTATGGTAGTTGCAACTCGTTTCGGTTATATCGTGGCTGAAGGTAAATAAGGAGGATAATAAAATGACTAGAATTAATCTTGTAAAGTACGGATTCATCCGTTGCCCTGAAGAAGACTTCTCCGATGATGGAAATCGCTTCCAGGCTTATAAAGTAGGAAGAGTCCGGGTTACGAAACTCGTATCCGATGGCGAAGCTTATATCTCTGGCGACATCCCTACTGGCAAACTTCCTTATGAAGTCTACTCTAAGCTTCCTCATTATCCTTTTCTCGGTGCTCTGAACGGAATAGCTACTGCTCATATCACTGAAGACGATCTTCAGGAGCTCTATGAAGCTTGTCAGGCTTATGACTTGGAGTATGCTCATGCAGAAAACACTATCGAGTATCCGACTATCGAAGAAATCACCGAAAAGTGTCATAAGATTACTGATAAGAGACTTCTTGAGCTTAATACTATCGTTAATCTCCTGAATAAGTATGCTGCAGATGCTGCTATGAGGTTTACTGCGATTGAGTGGAGAGCGGTTCAGGAATATCTGCATCATATCATTGCTGATGCTAATAGATTTAACCCTGATACTTATCCTCAGACAATCTATCGTAATTCGTCAAGTTTCAATTTTGTGCTTCCTACTACTTATATGGAAGACAGTTATTGGTTTACGTATCTCCGAAATCTCTTTAAGAGATATTGTATGGATTAACTCTGCTAGCAAACCGCACGGAAAAATAAATAAACTTCGTGCGGTTTGTCAGTTTACAAATCAATCAAAACATGATATAATATATACGTAAACAAAACAAAGCATTTTGGAGGAAACAAAAATGACAGACAGCTCTTTCGGTTGGAATGTTATTAACAAACCTGAGGTTAAGAAACCTACTATTCATATCGTAGTTAAAGACGGACTCGTTCAGGAAGTCTTTGCAGAGAACCCTAATGTTGAGGTAGTGATCTATGACCTTGACGGAGACGATGCCAACGAGCGTGAGCTTGATATGGATGTAGCAATGCTTCGTAAGACTACTAAGAAAGTTTACTAAGGAGGAACCTACTATGAGATGTGCTAACTGTGATAAGACTCGTGGCGAATTTTTGAAAACTGCGTACGGTGATTTTCTTTGTGAAGATTGCTGGGACGATTACATAAATACAGAAACCGGTCGGTTGGAATATCTGATCGGCATCTGTAATGGAGATTATCCTGCATCTGAGTTCGATGCTGAATTTCTTTGTGAAGTAGCAAAGAGCTGGATGATTCATTATAATATGCTTGACTTCACTCCTCAACAGAGAGCTGAGATCGAAGAAAAAGCTCGCGAACTCGGAATTCTTTAAGGAGGCTTTACTATGGGAACTAGTAGCGGAATTGCTCTGAAGTCTGGAGATACTTATCAGACTATTTATTGTCATTGGGACGGACATCCTAAAACGATGTTTCCGATACTTCATAACCACTATAATTCTCTTAAGCTCGCTGCTAAGCTTATTAGCTACGGAAATGCTTCATCTATAGATGCGAAGCTTGAGCCGACTGAAGGAGTAGTTCATACTTTTGATAACCCTGAAGATGGAGTCTGCGTCTTTTATCATAGAGACAGAGGCGAAGACTGGATCGAGTGTAGCCCGAGTTGTTATACTAGAAGCGAGTTGTTTAGCCAACCTGGCTTCGAGTTCATCTATATCTTTGAGGATGGTCAGTGGAACGCTTATAATACGAACGGAAGAAAACTTAATTGTGGAGGCTTGTACGAAAGATGAAAACACTAATGCATTTTAGAGACTTCGTTAAGGAGATGAACGCTTATAATTCCAGAAAGTACAAGCAGGAGATGCTTAAGACGTATAAGAATGATGAAGTAATCAAGAGATATCTTCAGATCGCCTTCGACCCTTATACTGTTTATGGTATTAGTGGTGGTAAGCTTCTCAAGCATGTCCATGTAGGAGATGTTTGGTGTGCTCCTACTGTATTCGACCTCTTTGACTACCTTAAGGAACATAATACTGGTAAGGATTATGACATTGCAGTGTGCCAGCTCGCTATTGACTGGTTTGCTGGAGATGATAAGGAACTTGCTAACCTCCTGATGCAGCTTATCTTCAAGGATCTGAGTATCGGAGTTGAAGCAAAGTCTATAAATAGTGTAATGCCGGGTTTGATTCCGCAGTTCGCTTGCCAGCTCGCTGAGAAGTATTTCGATAAGCCTGAGAAGATTGCGGGTAAGGAATTTGCTATCACTACGAAACTTGACGGATTTCGCTTGATCGTATTTAAGAACGCAGACGGAAGTATTGAGTGCTACTCTCGAGTTGGTCAGCTCGTAGAAGGTCTGGTTGAGATTGAAGCGGACCTCGCAGCACTTCCTTGTAATACAGCGCTTGATGGCGAGCTTACCATCACTAACTATTTTGATATGCCGAGTAAGGAAGCTTATAAAGCTGCATCTAAGATTATCAGACTCAAGGGGGCTACACCCAAGAGAGGACTTACTTACAGAGTCTTTGACTGTATGAAAGCCGATGAGTTTAAGATGCAGAGCTGTATTAAGCCTTATGCAGAAAGAAGAGCAGAGCTTGACAGCTTCCCGAAGATGCAGCACATCGAAGTACTTCCGGTACTCTACGTAGGCGATGACACCTCTAAGATTACTGAGTGGCTGGATAAGATTACTGCCGAAGGCGGAGAGGGATGTATGCTCAATTCACTCTGGGCTCCTTACGTTTGGGGCAGGACCTGGAATCTTCAGAAGTGTAAGAAGTTCCAGTCTCTTGATCTTCTCGTGGTTGGCTATGAAGAGGGTTCCGGAAGACTTGCTGGTACACTCGGAGCAATCCACGTAAGATATAAAGAGGGCAATATCGTTAAGGTTGGCTCCGGCTTTAGCGACGAAGAGCGTGCACTTTACTGGGCACAGCCTGATCTTATCCTTAATAAGATTGTAGAGGTTAAGTATTTTGAGTCCAGCCGGAACGCTGACGGAACTGAGTCCCTGAGATTTCCTACATGGACGAGCAACATCAGAGACCCGAGAGATAAAGCAACTCCTGATTTCTAATAAATTATTAATTTAATAACTTATTAAATAACCATATTTTGTTTACAATTTAGTTGCAAAATATGGTTATTTTCGTAGTATTTTTATGTTATAATATATATGTCAGTGAGTGATACTGATAAATACAACAGATAAAATAAAACTGGAGATACTTGCTATGACTACTTACAAGACTACTGCTTACGAAACCACTGAAGCTCTTCACAATGCTATCCGTGCCGACCTTGACCAGCTTGCTTATCCTTATGCTGTTAAGCACAAGTTCTATGGCGAAGGCCAACTCATCTCTGTTAAAGTACCTTCGAATAAGGCATGTCGCAGCTTATATATTGATGTAGCTTTCGGTCATATTCACAATATCAAGACTATTGACCTGGACGTTGTTATTTCGGCCCGTATAATTACTTTCCCTGAGATACTTACTGACATACTCGTTGAAGCTCAAACAGCCTTTAGAGCTGATTTTGAAGCTCGTGAGCGAGCTCAGAGAGAAGCTAACAGACTTGCTCGCGAAGAAGCTGAAACTGCCGCAAAGAAAGAGGCTGAAGAAAAGAAAGCCGCAGAGAAGTATGAAAAAACGAAAGCAAAAGCTATTAGAGACTTTGAAACTCTTGCAGCTACTGCAACTCCCAAGAGTATTACTGACGAGTTTTACTATTCGCTTGGTTGGCTTGCAAATAATACCGGCACGCTTTCTGCTGCGATGCCTGACTACTTGCTCAGCTATTTTGAAAAGCATTTCGGAACCGAAGCAAAACCGATTGTTGTAGACTCTAAGAAGCGAACTGTTGGCGGCTATGCAATGCAGTGGGCTCTGAGCATGAAGGCTCCGATCAAAAAGAAGTCGGTAGCAACTATTCCTGCTTGTCTGACTAAGCACCTCGGTAAGACTGGCACTGCTATTACTGATACTTCTTTCGTCTGGGACCTTGTTGAAAACTACGGCTTTCAGTTCGGTACAAAGAAGCAGGATATTGATAAGATCAGAGCTTGCGTGCCTTCTGATTATATTAAGTTCTTCGAAGCAGGCCTTGCATAAATAAATATATATAAAGTGCACAGAAATTATTTAAAACTCTGTGCACTTTACCTATTTACAAATTGGACAATTTGTGATATAATATATATGTAATCAAGAGTACATAAAGTTTGGAGGAAACTTAAAATGATTATTTTTTCTGAGATTATTTGTAGAGCTGATGACACTGACTACGTTGCGGTCGGACTTGTAAGTGGTTCACCGATCTGTTATGCAGACCTTATCGATTGGAACATCTTTAGAAACTTTCTTATGGCTTGTCCTAAGTCAACGAGAGTCCTTGTGGAAGTTCGTACTCTCGGCTATGGAGAAGATGAGAAGTTCGATGCGACTCCGGAAGAAGTTGCTTACATGAATATGAGATGTGGTATGGATAATAGATTTCTTGAAGAGAGATGCGAACTCATCCGTCGACATAAGATCGATATTGACCTGTCTGCTTTCGGCCGCTCAACTCGTATGTCGGTAGTTAGATATAATTAAGTATAAAGGGTTAAGCTTATTTGCTAAATTATGTAGTATTAAGTTTAACCCTTACTAAATAACCTAATTAAAGGAGATTATAATTATGGCAGTAATAGAAAATTTTGATGCGATATCTGTTCAGGAACAGATAAAGTTTGCTGAAGCTCTGTTGAATACAATTAACTCAGAACGTATTTTTACAGACCAGACTAACTTCGAACTTGAGAGCGTTGAAGCTGATGAGTTTACAGGTGGTATTATTATCGGAGTAAAGCAGACTAATCCGATTGAAGTGGAACGTAAAGCAGCTTGGACTGCAGCAAACGAAGACGACGCTGAGTCTGACCCTGATGATGCTGACTATGATAATGATATCGATGATGATGTTCTCAAGTCGTTTAAGGTTGGCTCTGCAATAATCGATGGATACAAAGTCGAGATTGCAGTCGATGATGTCAATGCAGATTACAGACCTGTAGAGGTAGAGGTTGACCGTATCAGTCATGAGGACGCCGGCATTGGTCATAACGAATTCTGGGGAGTTAGCTCTTTCGACTCTCGTCCTTACGTAGCAGTTGTCGGAACAATTGTAGAGTCCTGTGATTGTGCGCTTTCTTTCTATGTTGAGCCTGTAGATACTTTTGAAGAGCCTGCTGAAGGACCTGCAGAAACATCACCTGATAAGCCCGAACCTGAAGTTGAATAATTAAATAACTTAAACGAGCCTTGGAGATTATCCTCCCGGGCTCTTTTTATATATACTGCACAGAAAAATAATTAAACTTTGTGTAATTTGCCTATTTACAAATGGGACGAAATGTGATATAATATATACGTAAGATAAATTAAGCGGAGGAACTTAATAATGGATGTACGTAAAGCAACTAACAAACTTCTTGAGATGATTGAGGAAGGACTTCTTAATCCTAAAGATGTTGTAATGATGTGTCTTAAGTGGATGAGCGAAGATGATGTAATCGGTATGCTCATCGCAAATGAAATCGATCTTGATGAGGACTCTGAAGATTAACTTATTTACAATTCGTTTACATTTATATAACATCCACGTAATAAATATGCGGTATAATATAAATGTAAACGAAAAGCACTACTTAATAAAACTACATAAGAAAAGAGGCTATTACTATGACAAATAAAACTAGAGTTTTGACTACTGAAGAGCGTCAGCTTCGAGACCAGACTATTCAGGAAGTTGTTGCAGCAATTCGAGAGGGCCTTGATGAATTTAAGGACTGTGACACAGTTCTCGATCAGATCACTTGGGAAACTGGCTACAAAGTAAAGGCAGTTAAGAAACTCCTTGATAATGTTTTGCAGCAGATGCGGAATTAAGAAGGACTACATAATGAGAACTATTACTTATAAATATAACGTAGGCGACGTAGTCAAGTTTAAGAATAAGTTTCATAATACTTGTTCTTGCGGACTCAAGGGACTTGAAGGTACTACGGGTATAGTGGAAGAACGTAGGGATTATAATGGTCCCTGTTATAAGCTCGTAGGCAGCAACAGCTTTTATAAGGAAAGTTGCTTTGAAGGTCCTGCAGTATCCAAAAACTTTACGTGTCGCGATGAAGCTGCGGGGGCTGATACTTTACAGGGCCCTGAGACAAAATGCGATACAGAAGGTTTTAAGGAGGTCTGAGATGAAAACAAAAGGACATTGGGTAATAAAGACTTCTGGTGGGCTCTACTGGTGTGGATCTAATTTGTTTGATGAGCAAATTAGAAAAGCTCAGATTTATCATTGGAAAGAATACGCAGAAGAGCAGGCAGCTTACATCTGGAAGAGAAATAAGATTTCAGAAGACGTATCTTGGGAAGTTATCGCAGTAGTCGAGCCTAAGGAACTTAAGGATACTCAAGCTGAGTGGCTTTTCTCTTTAGTTGACCCGGTCTACAGATGTTCTAACTGTGGCTACAGTGCACTCAACGATTATCGCGGAAACTCGACGGCTTCTAAGTTTTGCCCGCACTGTGGAAAGTATATGACTAATCACGATCAACCGGAGGATGACTAAATGGGTATCGATGATCAGAAGGAATATACCGTTGGTATGGTAAAATATCCGAGTGGACCTAATGAAGAATTTATTATAAGACGTCGTACCTTCTTTGCAGAGTCTGAGTGCAAGGCGATTAGAATGGCTCAAGCATCTACTTGGAAAAATCCTTACGATGAATACTATATTGTGAATGACGGCGAGGACGACGAGTAATGGAATACAAAACTTTTGTTGAAGGCTTTCGAAAGCCTTCAGGTAAGGAATATAAGATTAACGTTATGGCAGAGTCCGGTACTCAGGCAGTAAGGATTGCTTCTAACCGACTTTCGGATAAACTCGGAACCGGAGATTTTTATATTATAGGTGAGGTCAAAGATGAAAGTTAAAACTTATATAGTAAGATTAAAGGCAGATGCTTCTATTTATTACTTTACAGACGCTCCTTCTAAGAGAATTGCAAAATGGTGTGGAGCTGCACTGTATAATAATGAGTACGCAGCTTTTGCTACTAATAAAGATATAAGAGCCAAAAGATTTAGATGTAAGGGAGATTAAAATGATTACAGCAGCACAAGCAAGAGAACAGACTATGGAACGTATTACTCAGATTGCTAAAGAGTTTATTACTAACAGTGTCGAACCAATAATTGATGAAGCTATCGGAAAAGGAAAGTTTAGAGCAGCTGTGAGTTTCGATGACGTAACTACTGGTATGCTTACTGAGACTATTGTAAATATCGGAAAGGAAGTAGTAAGAATACTTACTTGTGATTATGGCTTTGAAGCTGAGCATATCTATAGGGATGGTCCGTGTGATCGTGCAAACAACTTTCTTATTAGATGGGGGACTGATTAATGAAAAAGAAAGTAAAGATGACCTGTATCCTCAAATCCGGAGCGGTTGTAGAAGATACTCTAAAGATAGATAAGAAAAATACCCGAGCCTTCAAGGGGATCGAGGATATGAGAAAAGGTATTGAGAATAGCCTAGGCTATGAAAAGCCGGCAGTTTCGAACATTACTTTCGGAACAACTACTATCGCAGTCTCTGAGATTGCAGCAATTACGTTTAAGGAGAACTAAAGATGAAAAGTTATTTTAAATCACAGTGGTTTAGCGTGCTTGTAGGACTTGTAAATCTTGGGCTTAGCATTTATTATCTGGCTATTGGAGACGACATCTGGGGTCTTGGCTGGTTGCTTGCTGCCACTATCTGGCTTGTTGTTTCAAGACTTGAGTATAGTGAAGAGCGGATTAAGACACTCGAGGAGAAGTCTGAGAAGTATGATGCTCTCGTAGAAAAAGTTGATGCACTCCGCGAAGCTAATGAGATTCTGGAGAGCAAGCTTAGATATCTAGCAAAGTATATTGATTTTAGTAAGGAGCCTACAGATGATTAAGTATGAATTCCCGTGTTATCCCGGAGATGAAGTGTGGTACATCGAGTGCTACAATGGTCGACCTCTTTGTCTTGGGAAAGATAAAGTACAGATGGTCGGCTTCACTACCAGGAGTGTCCAGATTAAGTTGAGAGGGCATCATAACTTCAACAAGACTTACACCTGGAACAAGAACGTTTTCGCTGACGAAGCGCTTGCAAGAGAAACTTACGATAAGCTTAAAGAAGAAAAAGGAGAACTGAGATGACTACACCTACTAAAGATCTTATTGATGCAGCACTCATTGACCTCAGAGATGTTATGGATTATGTAGCTAGTGAGAGTGGCGACTGTAATATCCTACGCTGGCTTCGTCCTGTGGAAGAAAAGCTTGAGCTTGTTCAGAAGCGACTTTCTAATCCGGTAGTACCGCAGGAGGATTAACTCATGAGTGTAGAATGTAGAATCCTTACTGGGCTTACTCTGGAGCTTGACCGAGATTTAGACGGTTTCGAAAAGTGTCATGCTCTTGAAGAGAAGTATCCGGAACTTGATGAGTATAACTATCATAGATGGGACAGAGAGGGAAAGCTTCTTCTGGTCTACGATGGTATGTGCGGTGAGTTCGCTAGACTTATCCAGGTAGATAAGTATGTAGATGGCGGCACGCTCGGTGACTCTAATGAGTTCATTGAGTTGAACATGCCTAGTGGTGTTCTTTCTCAGGAACTTGTTAGTAAGATGTCAGAGCTCTATAAAGAGTACACCGGAGAGTATCCGAAGAACACTGACTTTAAATATGCTATCTGGTCTCAGTGGTATTAACTAATAAAATAATAAAACTCTGTAAGTAATGTCAGCATACAGAGTTTTCTTTTTATGATATAATATAGTTATAAAATAATTTAGGAGGATACAGAAATGACGTTTGAAGAAAAAGTTGCTATGTGGTCCGAGAAGAAAAGATTTATCGAAGCTCTTGATGGAGTATTTCAGATGAAACCAGCAGGATCGTTAATCGAGAAGATTGAGTACGAAGTCTATCAGAAAGAGATCGGAGAAACTATGAGATTTAAGGAGTGGCTAATACTTCGCTTCGAGGGCGGAGCAATGCTTGCAGCCCAAGTAACGGGTAATAGTAATATCGCTAACCTCAGAGCTATTTCAACTTACCTTGACGGAGGATACTACGAAGAAGTACGAATGTATAATTTCTTACCTGATCTTGGCTGGGAGCTACTGACCTTATGAATGGAGTAATAAGATTTCATACCTTACGGTGGATCCGGGTTAATACTGAATCCACTTCCGGGTATGAGTTAGAAGAGTTTATTGATACTACCAGAAGTTATTTTAAAACTGTCTGGCCTGATGGCTATACCGAAATCACCGACATCCATGCAACACATACAGGAGAAGCTATAAAAAATCCTAAAACTTCATGCAGTTTGTCAGTTTACAAATCACCAAAAATATGTTATAATATATACGTAAGAACAAATGATAAATGAGGTACACACAAATGGAACTTAAAAAATACGAAGGTAGTCTTTCTCTTACTGATTATGCTGAAGGCCTTATCCAGTCCCGACGTGGTTTCAAAACTCTTGGTGAAGTTTGGGAGCATTGTATAAAGTGTAATTACTGTGAGCATCAGGCTGCTTGCCAAGCTCTTGGAGCCGAGTATCCTGAGATCAAGTGCAGTCAGGTTATTGACATCCTACTTGGAGATCTGAAGATCGAAAACCTTAAGGGAGGTAATAAGTAATGGAAGAAACTAAACACCCAATCAGAGAAGATTGGGAAGAGTATTACCAGGTACTTGAGAACATCAGACAAAGTGGTATCACTAATATGTTCGGTGCTGCTCCTTACCTCAAAGAGTTTTGTCCTGAGCTTTCTCATAAGCTTGCCCAGGCAATCCTAGTAAACTGGATTCATAATTACAACGAGCTCAACAAGAAATACGGTTGGAGGGATTAACTATGAAAGTTATTTCTACTACTGACCTCTCACGATCTGGAAACGACTGCTATATCTACGAATCAGTTTCTTTGGTCGAGCAATTCGAACTCTTCTCTGTGATTCGTTATTGGAGAGTTGTAGGTTGGTCGGACAGAGAAGAAGTTTCAATACTATATACTTCACTCTCACGTAGTACGGCTACAGAGAAATATAAAAGCTACGGCGGAAGATTTTAAACAAAAGAAAAAAGAAAGGTATTTAAGTTATCATGGAAATTTTTAAGACACGAGCTGACGCAGAAAGAGCTAAGAGAATTAGCGATAAGTACAACGAGAGCGACATGATCATTAAGGTGGACGGAGGCTTTGCTGTTATGTCCGCTAGAGCCTACATCAACTGGCTTGTAAATCAGTAAGAAAAAATTAATACATAAGGAGAATATAACCATGTGGGGAGAGACTAAAACCTATAAGATCGTTTATTACGATCACAACGTAAAGTATGGCGATACTCGTAGATCAACTTTCGTAGAAGCTTACAACAGACAGGACGCTATTCATAAGTTCCAGCAGGACTACGGCCAGGGCTACGTAGTAAGAGACTGTAACGAGTTGCCTTTCTAAGGAGGGGCAACTCCACGAAGGAGGAGTACATATGAAGAAGCTCAGCGAAGCTGACTTTATTTCCTGCAACAATGGTTGCACTCTTTATCAGACACCTCAAACAAGTGTGAATCCTGATACCTTGACTCTGCAGTACATATGTTCGGAGCAGACCGGAAGATTTGCATTTCACAGAAAGCTTAGAGTTTATAAAAGCGAAAGTGGCTTCTATGTTATTGCACGTGGCACTAGATGCTATGTGAATGACTTGATGCATAAATGGTTTTACAAATAATCCTTAGGAGGAAAACGAAAGATGAGTCAGAAAGAAATAGCAATTCAATGTTTACAGAAGCTCGACATCTACAGGCCGTACATAAGAAAGTTTGAGAAAGAAGATATGCCAACGTTCTTTGAACGCTTCGCAGGCTTCTATTTGTTCAATGAGCCGGTTCTGCAGGCGAAGGTAAAAGAAGTCCAGGAAGAATACGGGGTACTCGTGTATGCTCTTACTCATGAGTGGCTAGAGGGTATGGAGTGCTGGTCCATGCTCTGTGTTTCGAAATCTACTGAGAGTATCGAAGACTGTATTACAGATACTCCGAGACCGAATGTTTTCTATACTTACGCTTACGTCTGGAATCAGGAGAATGATACTTTCTCTGAGTTTGGAGATATCGTAGTACAGTCCGGTGGCGGAGGACTTAGAAGGCTGGGCTAATAACATTCATAAAGGTACTTGTAGTTATTCTGCAGGTACCTTTCTTTTAAACATCTATTCTGGCTGGCCAAATTCTTTGCCTGTGGCTTCTTAATACAAAAGATAATAACTTACTAGGGCTAGAGCTAACGTTTGATACAGACGAAATATGGGCTTCTAAAAATATTTAATTAAACGGTTATATTTGGTTAAGATATGTTGTATAATATAATGTATAAAAGTATAAGGCTATAAAATAACTGAAAAGAAAAGGAGAGAGGGATTATGACAAGAAAGATGTATACTTACAGAGTTAGAGTAAACGGCAGCGAGCCCCTGCATAAGACTATAGTAGTGCATGCAGATTCTGATAAGGCTGCCGAGGCTCTCGCACTCGCTAAGATCACTAGAGAGTGGTCCTCTATGTATTCCCCGGGCAAGGATACCCTGCAGCTCGAACTTATTAACACAGTCTAAGAATAAAAATATAAAAGGAGAATAACCCATGTTTTACTACACAGTAGAATCCAGCCACTGGCCCATGAACCTCGAGTTCAAATCTAAGATCGAAATGAAAGAAGGTCAGTGCTTCAGGATCACTTCTCACGATGGCTTCCGTCAGTATCCTACTAGATTCAAGGTACTCACTGTATCCGAGAATCCAAGCTACTCTGGAAGCATTGTAGAGATCTTCGATGCTGATCTTAATGTAGAAGCTTTCTAAATTAACTAAGAGCCCTGTCAATAAAATGATAAGGCTCTTTTTTATTTACATTTTGTTTGCAAATTATAATAAGTTCCTTAGCACATTTTGTCGGATTTTGTAGTATAATATATATGTAAAATTTATATTATACTAAGGAGCATTTATAATGAGTACTAATGAAAAAGCCTGCCTTATTACTATTGACGCAATTCCTGATTGCGAAGATTACTATGCGGCTGAGTATAGAAAAGACTTTGACAAGAATATGCGTGAAAGAGTCTTGAAAAAAACTGCTATTGCCACTTGGCTTGAAAAGTATCAGAGGTATGGTTTTACCGAGGAACAAGTGAAAGATGAAATTAACAGAAGCAGTATGTTCGCTTGTGAGTTCATAAAAGACCCTATGCAGCAGTCCTGTTATGAACGCTATTGTAGAGAATATATCACTAAGTATTCTCCTGCAGTATGTGAAAAGCTTGTAAGTACAAAAAGTAAAAATGCTTTGTATGTATATGAGGGCAAGCTCTACTCTTATCCTGAACTTCCTGAAATAGCACGAACACTTGTAAAGTCTATTGATTTTAAGATTACTTATAATGGTTATACTATATATGCTTCTCACAAGCATACACGTAAAGATGGTGGTAATCAGAATAACCAGTGGCATGATCTTATTTCTTTCGGTCAGCATGCAAGACTTTCTACCGATAGTAAAGTTATATTTATTGCACTGGCTGATGGAGAATATTATACCAGAACTAAGAAGAAGTCTAAAACAAAAATGGAGCTGCTTAATGAGTTAGCAAATGATCATTTTATGGCGATGACTACTACAGAGTTTTGTCGTTGGATATATACGTTACAGTAACTACTTTTCGTGACCTTATTTAGTGACCAAAAATATTAGCTAAATTAATTGAGAAACTAACTAAGGAGACTTTAGATATACACATATGAATTCTAAAATTATTAACGGTCAATTTTTTACTACGACAAATCCATTTACTTTAACCCCGTTTTTAGATTGGGTAAACCGGATCCCCGAAGCACTGCGAGATAGTGTAATACTTGAGCCGTTTGCTGGGTCTAATAACATCCCTGCTATGCTAAATAGTTTAGGCTTATTCAGTGGTAGCTGGGCGTGCTATGATATAGATCCACCTGTTGCTAATAACTATCCACAAAGTACTGTGATTAAACAGGATGTACTTATGGAGTTTCCCACTGGATATTCAGTAGCAGTGACTAACCCACCTTATTTAGGTAAGACTTCAGCTTCTACAAAAAAGCTACCTTATCCGGATACTTCTTATGATGACTTATATAAGCTATGCTTAGATCGGCTGTTAGAAAATGTTTCTTACGTAGCAGCGATTATTCCAGAAACCTTTATTGTATCCGGACAATTTACTGAGCGACTATCTACAGTAATATCACTTACCTGTAAAATGTTTGATGATACTAAGTGTCCGGTTTGTCTTGCTTTATTTACTCCAGAAGAGACTACTGACTTTAAGCTTTATCGAATGAATACTTTCTTAGGTACATATAAAGTGCTTAGCCAGTATATTCCCAAGCCAATACTTTCACATACTTGGAAAATTAACGATCCCACTGGTACTGTAGGAATTAAGTGTGTAGATAGTAACGATGGTCCTTCTATACATTTTTGTCACGGTGACATAATTGATTCTAGTAAGATTAAGATTTCTTCTCGCTCAGAAACTAGAGTAAGTGGCTTATACGAGGATATTGAGTTAGACATCTTTTTAGCAGAGTGTAATAAGCTTCTTACAGATTATAGACTACATACAGAAGATGTATTCATGGCGCCCTTTAAAAACCTACGTAAGGATGGTAAGTACCGTCGCAGGCTCGACTTCGCTACCGCTAAGTTAATTATGTCTAAGGCAGTAGAAAACTTAGGTGCACGCTCCCAGGTACTAAGCGGTAATCAGATAAGCAGTGGTGATTTATTTAGTTCATTTTTTTGATAAGCTTGAGAAGAAGTACGATAGATATAAGTAATAAAACTCCCGGTCATATTATTTGGCCGGGCCTTTTCTATTTGTAAACAGATCGTAAACAACTCAGTAAAGCTATGTACAAAACAAGAAAAATATGGTATAATATATATAAGAGAAGAAACCTTGGAGGAGCAAGTATATGTTTAAGATTGAATTCGAATACAGAGATAAGTATTGTTATCCCAGATGGAATACACAGTCCTGTATAGTAAGTTCTGTAGAAGAGTGTAAGAAAATCTATGGCCTCGGAGTTGACTGTGAGTATCGTATTATATCTGTTGAGGAGGTACCTGATAATGATTAAGATTATTAAAGAAAGAAAGCCTGAAACTATTACAGAGTGTTATATCGAGTTCCATTATAAGGAAGATCCTGAAGCTGGTTTCTGTTTTCCTGCTGTGGCTCCTGGAGTACCTAAGTTTAGCGAGATGCCTCCTGAAGCTATAGTCAACTACACAGCTTGCCTTACAGATGAAAGACTTACTGAGGCTGAATTTACTACTCGTACTTATACATATATTGAGCCGGCTGTTGGCAAGTGTTCCTGTGGTAAGGAAGTAATCCTTGATTGCGGTTATGAAGGTGCTACCCAGTGTGAGTGTGGTAAGTGGTATAATTTGTTTGGACAGGAGCTTAGAGACCCTAAATACTGGGATGATGACTATGGTAAAATCTGGGACTGGGAGGACTAATTAATCATGAGACTAATTCCTAACTGGCAGGACAGAAAACTAAAGTGCCACTTCTGTGGTGATACTAGAAGTGTAAAATACGAAATGAAAATTCATAACTTTGAAAGTCCTATTCCTAAAACAGTATGTGTCTGTAGTAGATGCGCACTTACACGTAATAAACGGGAGGCTATGTAATGGCTAATTTATTTACTAACTATGCTATCGTTAAGAGCATTATGAAAGAAGCCCGCAGGCCTAAGCCTAGCACAGAGAAGGTCGCTATCAAGATCCAGAAAGAAATTGATTATGCTGCAGAGCATGGTCGAGGAGATGCTATTGTAGGCACTGGAGACTTCTATCTTACTATCAAAGACCGAGAGGTTATTACACAGGAACTCCAGAAAGCTGGCTATAAGCATCGTTGGAGAAACTGTAATAGTGAAGATGAAATAGTTCATGTCTGGTGGTGGGAGGAAGAGTGATGGGATACGGATACGTTTTGAAACTTACTGACCCTGAGTACTCTGGCTTTGTTTATGTAGGTAAGGGAAGTATCCTAAGCCACGGTAGTTATGGCTGGTTTCTTGAGGACTCTGTTTTTGAAACCGAAGATAAGGCAAAGACTCATATCCAGACTTGCCTTGAAAGTGGCTGGTACAGAACCGATATAACAGAAGCTAATTTTGAGGTAGTAGAAGTAGAGCAGTATCCTGAGCATGATCCCTACTTCTATTACACGAAAGATGAAGCTAAAAGATTTGGAGAAGACTAATATGAAATTCGAAATCAATTTTAAAGCAGACCTTACCCCTGAGAAGAAAGAGCTTCTGGATCTTCACTTCGCAGATACCCTGAGACTCATGGGCATCGAACCTGAAGCTTTGTCTATCACTCTAAGAGAAAAGCCTGAGCCTATTCCCGCGATTCCCCCTGAGAAACCTGAACCTACACTTGAAGAACTTCTTAAGCTTCCGCTGAAGCATATTCAGGACGTAAAGAAATGCTTTGAAGCATGTAAGTCAAAGTCTGATATCGCTAAGGTTATTAAAGCAGCTCCGGCAATGTTCGGTACTTTCTGGGTAGAGTATAGCGAGAGTTATTTTATTATAGTAAATAGATTCTTTGATGATAACATTAAAGACTATTATGAAGAAGAGTACTGGCGCAAGTATCCTAAAGATTGGGAGGACGAAGAATGATTAAGTTTAAAACCTTCGTATCTAGTTCTGTTGAGTCGGCTGCTACTCGACTTACTGCTTGGTTAGCAGAGCGTCCTTACGTAGAACTTATCAGCTGGCAGGCTACTCCAGAAGGACGCAGTAATGATATAGCTATTACTATTCAGTATAAGGAAAACTAACTATGGATACTAAGCAGATGCTTAAGGATGGTTTCGTAAAGAAGCAGGTAGTTATTCTTATAGACAAGGATACTTATTCCGGTAAAGAACACTTCGTAGTAGTAGATACGCTGGAGCACGCTAAGGAATATAAGACTAATGAAACAATACGGCTGGCTACTATGCTAGTTAAGGAGAACTAATATGAGCTACTGGACTAATAAACTTACAGAGCAATCCTCGTTGATTGGCCAACCTTGTTGGTATCAAAAGTCGTATAATACTAATATAACATTTGCGCTTATTAAAGAAGTAAGTATTAAACAGACTGCAAAAGGAAAAGAAGCTATAGCTACTCTCGATAATGGTATAACTGCTGTTCTACATACTTACGGTTGCCCGGATTATATTGGTAGAGCAGTATGGGGTTTCTTAACTAAAGCAGAATGTGAAGAATACTGGGATATGTAAGGAGAACTAAAGATGTCAAACTATATGACTTTTTCATTTGAGCTCGACCAAAGAGCCATGACTCATCTTAAGGATAAGTCTACTTATAATAAAAATTACTACAAGCTGGATCTCTCAGTCTATGGAGATTATATTACTCCGGAGATGTGTGATATCTTGTATGAAGAATTCGAAGAGTTCTCTGAGACATATACATACACTCTTGGATTTTTTACTGGCGACACCCTCACCAGCTATGGTGATAACTTCGTAAGATGCTTCACCTGGACAGAGACTAACTCCTTGGGTATCCATGCAGGAGGTACTGAAGTATGAGCTTTGAATTCATGTATTGTGATACTTGGTATAAGTATGAGAATGGATATATCTATAGACAGAACTGTTTCGGACATTATGGAAAGCTTACCCCAGTAATGCAGGAATTTACTTGTAGTCTTGAGGATTACTCACTGGATCAGAAGCAGATTATTATGTGCGCCATCCTTCATGGCTTCACTTGTGGTAAGCTTGCAGGTAGTGCGGATAAGGTACGAGAGATTAAGCGAGTACTTGATATAGATTAATGGAGGGGGCTATGATAATTACAGAAGAGCTTAAGAAAGAACTTGGTAATGCTATAGCAGCTTATGCCAAGGTTTTAGCAAAAGCTGATTTAGGTGTAAGTACACCCGGATTTGAGGAGCTACTCAAGTGCCCGCATTCGGAGCTTGTTCATAAGATGCAAGTGCTTAAAGAGTTTTATGAATAGCTATAATAAGGAGGAACATACTATGGCAATCACACATACTTTCAGAGGCGGCAAAGATCCGTATGGCTATGGCTACTACGGATATATCGAAGATAACCAGTTGGTACTTGGTGAGACTTGGTCGCATGAAGGTGGCGAGACTTATCGAGGTACTTACACAGGAGCAGAACATCAGCTTGAGAAATTAAAACTTAAAGCTCGACAGCTGTATGATGATATTGAGAAATACTTCACGCTTCATGATCCTGATATCCTGTGTAGTGGTAATCCTACTAAGGCAGGCGAGCTTACTCCAGGAGATAAGTTTAAGCGTAAGGGTAATGAATATCTTATGATTGACTTCCTACCATCTCAGTGCTTTGTGAGTGGCATTTTCTCAAACTTTGTATGTGCTGTAGATCTTACTGCCTATAAAGTAATCTGCCTCGACAAAGACTGGGAAGTCGAACTTATTAATTAAATGAGAATAATAAACAACATGCTAACTATCTTAATTGGTAGTTAGCCTTTTTAATTGCTAAATTAGTTAGTAAATAATTGTTATAATTTTTAAAGGAGGTACTCTATCCTTGATAAAGCAACTTAGTACGCGAATAACACACAAACATGACCTGGAAGTTAATTGGCTAAGTGCTATAAATTTTATTCCTCTGCAAGGTGAATTAATTATATATGACAGCGAGGTAGACTCCACTGGTAATACTCTTGAGCTTCCGAATAATCGCAGTGTACCATATACATATGCACGAATTAAGATTGGTGATGGCCACACTTTAGTAAATGATCTTCCGTTTATAGATGAGGCTATTCCGCATTTCTCAGGCGATTATAATGATTTAACAAACGCGCCTGTGCTTCCTAAATATGTTAGTGATCTAGACGATGACCTCGGTATTGCGACAACAAATTATGTAGACTTAGTAAAGCAGCAAATACCTACATTAATAAGTCAATTAGAAAACGACTCTAACTATGTCGATGGTACTGACTTACAGGCGGTTAGAGATGCCATTCCAGATATATCTAATCTGGCAGACAAGGAGTATGTAGACAATATGGTTTCTACAATACCACAGTTTGAAATTGCGGTTGTTGAAACCTTGCCTACGGAAGATATTAGTACCACAACAGTATACTTATTAAAGCCAGCTGCTGAAGATACTGACAACTTATATGATGAGTATATTTATGTTAATAATACTTGGGAGCTACTTGGATCAGCCAGACTCGATTTAGCTAACTATGCAAAAACAGAGGACATACCTACTAAAGTTAGCCAGCTAGAAAACGATTCTAACTTTATATCAGAAGACTACGTTGAAGCTTACTTTAAAAGATTGAACTCCGATAACGTATTAAGATTCTACTGTATTGAAGATGTAACGGTTGTTACTAACGGAGTTCCTACAGTGTATCCTGCAAACTCTAATGTTGAAGTTAAATTTCTAGCTACTGACGTATGGGAAATTATTCCAACATCTGATAACTCTATCATGGCATTGAATGCCTTCCCTGGTGCGCTAGGAACATACTACTCTTGGTTGGAAGGCGTTAAGCAGTTTTCTAATATACTGTTTGATATGAACAATGTAGACTTCTATTCAAAGTGGAGCCAGGGTAACCAAGGTTCATACCAAGTACAGTTTGCTCAGTACTTGAATTGTATTTTCTGGAGTGACAATGCTTACGTGAGTGATGTTAGTAAAAGAACAAATTATACTCTATACTATACATCACAATTACCTTTGTGTTATTCATCAATTCCAGATAATACATTTAAAGCGTTTTTCTTAGCCTTTAACGTAAATAGCGATCCTAACTGGGGAAACAAAGCATATAGAGAGAGCTTCGCAAAAGCAACTTGGGCAACACAAGCATTCAGTTACTACGGGGCCAGAACAATCGGTATCTTCGGACATGATGATCCAGACTTCAATATTACGCTGCCACCAGACTGTAGAGGTTTAATGTATGCATCAACTGCTGTTGAAAATGCTGGTACGTTTGATGCTATTAATACTACCAACTTCGGTGCAAAGTCCGGAAGCTGGAGAGATGCTTTTGGATTTTGTACTTCGTTAAGAAATTTATATATCAAAAATCTTAAAGTCAATTTAAATGTATCATGGTCTCCGCTAGAGTATGACTCTATATCTTCTATTATCTCTGCCGCAGCAAATACAAATAAGATAACAATATCTGTTTCTCCATACACATATTATTTATTGCAGCCTGCTGATTTTGAATTAGCCGCAAGTAAAAATATTGTTATTGAGTTACTGACAACCAACTATATTGAGGATAGACGTTTAAGTGCAATTACAACTACTGGTGATGGTACTCAAGTTTTAGGTAATGATGGCACATATAAAACATTACCTACAAAAACAAGTCAGTTAGAAAATGACAGTAACTTCCTAACAGAGCATCAATCTTTGGAAAACTATGTAACTAAAGATGAAGCGTTTAGCGGTGACTTTAATGACTTAACCAACGCACCAGATGTTTCTACTTTTGTTACACAAGAAGCATTGGATACTAAAGCAGATAAGTCAGAGATACCTGATCTAACTGGACTGGCTACAGAAACTTGGGTAGCAGAATATGTAAATGAAGCAGTCAAAGACCTTGAAAATACTGGCGGTACTACTGATACACAAGAACCTGTTACTACCGATTATACTTATAGTTATGATGGTAATAACTCGGATGACTCAGGTTATACCTGGATTTCTAACTACGGAGGAACTAAAGTTCTCGTCAAACTAGGTGAGGTTCCAGAAGGAACTCTAAACCTTGTTGGTGCATCCATTTCTAGAACTAATCCGAGTAATGAATGGCTAAATAAGTCTTTTTCAATTACAGAAGAGCATTTAACGAAAGTTTTAAATAAAGCAGACACAGACATTCCTGCAACTCAAGACGGCTTAATTCAGATCTACGACTTGATGGCTTCAGACGTATCTGAATTTACTGTACTATGTATCTGCACAAAACCTGGCTGGTATAACGTTTGTTTTGATGACTGGTTTGAAATTATTAATTTCTCTGAAACAGGTATTTATGGCTATGATAAGCGTACCTACGGTGGCAATGACTACTTAAGTACCTTTACTTTCTCTGCTACTGTTTACCCTAACAATCCCGGATCTGGTGAAGTTACTCCTGAAGTAGCGACCAGTCCAGTTAATTACTCTGGCAGTGAAATTCAAATGTTCCACAGAGGTATTTGTATTGGAGACAGTGTCACTGAAGGCTCCTTTGATAATGATGAAAATGGCATTATTGTAAAGGAGTACTCTTATCCAAGTATCCTCAAACGTTTAACAAATATTGATATTGTTAATGCTGGCATAGCTGGTACTACCTCACAGACTTGGTATGAGGCTAGTTTAAATAGTGATAGTCTTTGGGGCAAGTGGGTTAATCAAGGCTGGGTTTGGAATACTGATCCTGCTGTTGCTATATCGGATACGGTTAGTTCTTCTTTGAACTATGCAGGTTTTGATTTTGCAATAATTCATCTTGGCATAAATGATCTGGGCTTAGCTTCCGAGACAACTCCGCTTGAGGAAGTACTTACTAATTTTGAACTTTATATTGGCAGTATTATTACAAAGCTAAAAGAAGCTAATGCTGGTATAAAGATTTTCTTGGCAACAATTATACCAAGTTATGCAACCCCCGGTAATCAAAGTTATGTAAGTCTAAATAATACAATAAAAGCTATTGCTGAGGCAACTGCTGACACATATCTGTTAGACTTAAATCAGTACTCTGAGGTTGCTTCCGATCCTGCTTATAATCGTATACATCCCACAGCTCTTGGCTATCATAAAATTGCTGCGGAAGTTAAAGCACTGATTAGCTATATTATCAAAAATAATTTGGATGAGTTTAAGACAGTTCAATTTACTGCTGCTGAAACTATTAGCGGCTTTACAATTCAAAAAATGACTCAAGAAAGCTATAATGCTTTAAGTACAAAAGATCCAAATACACTATATATTATCGTATAATTAGGAGGTAAACTATATGGCAACATTAAATGCTACCCCTAGTATATCTCCTAGTAGTTTATCAATTAGCGGTACTACTTCTGTAACTGCTACTATATCTTGGACTTGTCCAGCAGTACCAGCAGATGGCACAATTTCTTCTTGTGTACTTACTGGTACTGCTACGGCATCAATGTCTAAAGGTAGTGCTACTATTACAGTTAACGGAACTACCGTTACTTCTGGTACAGCTTTCTCTATCAACTTAGGAACCGCTAATACAACAAGCTCAGTTTCAGTAAGTGCTAAAGGTGGAAATAAAAATGCCCGCGGTACTGTTACTTTTAGTAATCTTAGCTATACAGTAACATACACTTCAACTGTTTCTTATACAGTAACTTTTAAAGACTGGGACGGCACAACCTTATTAGAGCAGACTGTTATACAAGGTTCATCTGCAACGGCTCCGGCTAACCCTACTCGAGATGGATACAGCTTTATCGGCTGGGATACAGACTTTTCGAATGTAACGAGTGATCTAGTTATTACAGCACAATATGAGCCAGTCGTTGTTGTTTTGAATGACTTCCCGCCTTTTACTGATGCGAATTGGTTCCTTGATGCTGACTGTACTAATACTTTATTAGAAAACTATTCCTATGGTTTTAATACTGCTACAACCACTGGTTGGATTGGCTATTATATTCCGGTGCCGACAGACTGGTATGGAAAAACTGTTACTGTAAAGATTGAGTCAATTACTTCTAATGCTAGCTTAGTAATTCAGACTGTTGATACTTTTGAAGAAATCTTTGCATTAAACTCGAATAAGCTAGAAGCGACTGCTCGTATAACTGCGGGGCGTGAATATATCATTTTCTTACGAACTGACTATCTAGGTACAGGCGACGTATTAGTCACGGGAGTTTCAGCAACAATTCAAGGAGAAATTCCAAAGTTGACCTCTTTAGAGCTAGACACAGAGTCAATTAGCATCAATTTAAATTCAGCAGGAACTGTACGCTGCTTAGTTAGCCCGTCGGACGCTCAGTATAACCTCACGTGGACTGTTGATAATCCAATTGTCTCGCTAGGACCAAGCGGATTACTTTGTAATATGCTTGCGTCTACAATCGGTACTTGTACCTTAACAGTAACTGACACACTAACAGGATTTACTGACAGTTGTGCAGTCAGTGTTGTAGAAGGTTTAGTTGATAATGAAAACATTTTTCCACCTTTTAATATCCCGAATACCTGGTATCTTGACTTAACTTGTAATTTGGAGGACGTATCCGCTTATGATTGCCTTTTTACGACTCCGGCAACTTGGGTAGGTATGTCAATCAGTATCCCAGAATCTTGGTGGGGTCGAAAGATTGAAATTAAGTGTGATGCTATCGGAGAAAACTCTGGTTTTTATATCCAAGAGGCAGATACTTGGAGTGAGCTTGGATTAATCAATAGCACTAATACGAGTGTTGAAATTGAATTTCCTCCACTCGGCACTTACAGTGACATTAAACTTGCTTTACAGAATCCTGCTACTGCTGGCGAATGCTCCATGAGTGGTGCCTACGCTCGCTATACAGATATTCAAGAACCAACTTGGTTAGAATTTGAAAATCGTATTGTAGGTTATAAAAAGTCAGAAATAGCTACTCCTGTAGCCGACGCTGTTATCTGTGAAACAGCTGAGGCTTTTACTTCTGCTTTGGCTAGTGTTAGCGCAGGCAGTGTAATATATCTGCGTCAAGGAATTTACACTTTTGAGTCTGGCTTAAATATTAACGTATCTGGTTCTGCGACTAACTATATCACTATTGCTGGATACCCAGGTGAGCTAGTATTAATTTCTAACTCTCAGATTACTTTTGGTTCAAGCGCTAAATACATTAACTTTGAGAACTTAACTATTGCAGATATGTATGATCTGCATTGGGCTGCAGCTGTCAAAGTAAGTAGTGGTTCCTCTTACATCAATATTAGAGATGTGGAAATTTATAATATTAATTGTCGTGAGATCGTTGGAGAAGAAACAAGCGGCTGTAATCCACTAGTTATTTATGCAGAGTCCTCTGGTTCAATTAATAATATCACTGTGGAAAATTGCTTTATTCACGATTGTGATACTGGCTGGTCTGAGGCACTAACATTAAATGGAAACGTCTCTAACTGTTTAATTAAAAACTGTACTATCAGAGATATTACTAACATTGGTATCGACCTTGCAGGTAACTACGAGTGGACAGGCACGGTCGGAGATCCTAATAACCAGACTCATGACTGTATAGTAGAAAACTGCCTGATCATGAATTGTCAATCTCCTTATGCTACGAGTGCTGGTTTGTACTCTGACGGTGCAAGAGATAATACTTTTAGGTATAATGTTATCTATAATTGCCAGTGCGGTATTGAGCTTGGTTCCGAGCAGCCTGGAAGCGTGTCAGAAAACTTTACGATTCATAATAACTTGATTATTGATAGTGGACGTTGTATTGGTATTGGTGCCTACCTTGAAACGGGTGCGCAAAATAGAAACGCTTTTATTTATAATAATACTTTTGTCTGTGGAGATAACAATAAAGAAAACTATGGTTTGTACGTAGAACGTACGGATAATGTAAACTTCTACAATAACATTATTTACGGTACTCTAAATACAAAATTATATAGTAACTCTTATAATTCAACTGTAAATGCCGGCAACAACTGCTGGTATCAAGTAGGGGGAACTAAACCTTCTATCGATGCGACTGGCATATTTGCAGATCCGCTATTTGTTAATAATGACTTAACTATAAACGGAAATTATACCGTAATGGAAAGCTCTCCTTGCATTAGCACTGGCTTAAATGCAGTATCGATTTATGTAGGAAGTCTTGACTTAAATGGTAATAAACGTATTTGTAAGATTATTGATATTGGCGCTTTCGAGCTTCAAGTTGAAGAAAACCTCAATGGTACAGTCTTTTTTGGTAGCTTACCTGTAAAAGGTACTTATTTAGGTAATCTCACAGTACAAGCTATTTATCTAGGTGATACTCTAGTATATAAAAACTAAAATAAAATATAAAAGAGCAATGCAATTTATTATTGTAGTGCTCTTTTCTTTTTTCAAAAATTAAGCAGGGCGCTAGTTAAAAGATTAGAAGTTTTTCTTTTTAGTGCACAAATTTCTTTAAGAAAGACCGTATACTATAGTATAAGATTTTTTTACTAAGGAGAAAATTATGGATAAACAGATTTTTAATATTAAGCTTTTGGAAAATGGTGATATTCAGTTTAAGACAGGTAGAGCAGAAACCCCGTATAATAGAGTTCTTTCTCTTACCTCGGAGTGTGTAGAGCTTGTAGTTAATAGTAAGTATATTGTTACTATTGATACTGAAGATTATTTTAACCATGCGCTCTGGGCAAACCGTCTTGATATGGAACATGCAGACATTCGTAGAGGTGTAGTTGCAGTAGATACTGGCTATACTCATAAATCGGTCCCTGCTTTGATTATGCAAACTAAGCGAGGCCAGAGAGTTAGCTACAGAGACGGTAATCGCTTTAATCTTAGAAAGAGTAATCTTTACATTATTGGCGAACTGGACGATACTATCATAGAGGACTAATATGACAAGAGAGACAGCTTTACAGGTAGCTGACCTGCTATATAAGATAGAAACTTATGAAGCTCTTGTAGATGAGCTTATGAGTTTGCAGACTACAGAAGAAATCTATAACGCATATGGAGACAAGATAGAAACAGAACTGGTTGCTGTTGTACAGCCTAAGATTGATGCCTTGCTTAAAGAACTTAAGGAGAAGTATTAATGACAGAACTTGAAGCTAAGATAGCGGCTGCAGATAAAGTAGAACTTCATTACAAGCCGCCTTATAAAGATAAGTATGCTGTAGTAGAATATTGTTGCCGTCAAGGAAAGCCCCTTAAGCTTGGTAGATACTATATCTACGGAGAAGAGCTTAAAACTGGTAAGCCTTTAATATGTTGGTATTGGATGGCATCATGTAATTTTAATGTTATAGAAGATGACTTCGATACTTATGAGGAAGCTCTTACAAGACTAAAAGAACTTAGGAGACTTAGAACATGACTAATTGGATAAGTGTAGATGAAAGACTCCCAGAGATAGATCCTGATAAAAAGGGTAGATATAAGGACGGTGAAGTATCTATACGAGTACTATGTGCTTGTAAGCAGCACAGTGGAAAGATGTTGGTAAAAGAAGGCTATTATGAGAAAAGCAGTTGGGGTGATATAATCTGGAGAATCCCCGGCAGTATTGATTCAATAACTCATTGGACTTATTTACCAGACCCGCCTGAAAGTGAGGATTAATTATGGGACAAGCAAGAGTATGTGATAAGTGTAAGCAGGTTTTACATTATGCACCTGATACAAAGATTAAAATATATTATCATCCGTATGGAGATTTAGACTATGAGCTCTGCTCTAAGTGTACAGAAGAACTAAAGCAGTGGCTTGATAGTAATAATCCGTTTAATATAAAGGAGAGTTAATTATGGTAGTAAAAGCTATATTGCAATATACAGATTGTTTAGGAGATGGTAAGAATGTTTTTAATACACTTGCCCAGCATAATGTGTCGATATTAAAAACCACTACACCGTGTTTTAGTATTTGTCCCAAAATTACTATAAAGGTAGAGAGCTACCCTTTTTTAAATGAGCTAGTTTCTGCACTTAATAGAAATTGCATATATGAAGTTCGAGTTGTAAAAACAAAAGTTGTAAAGGGGTAATTTATTATGGTATACAGATTATCCATCCCAGCTTTTTCCTCGTATCCACTTG
>CALCHR010000055.1 GCA_937901185.1 uncultured Bacteroidales bacterium | reverse complement strand
ACTTCTAGGAAAAACTCGGAGTTTACTAGGAAAAATTTGTAGTTTACTAAGTTTTACTAGAAAGCTACTAAGAAATTCTCTTTCACAATGGCCTTCCGAAAGGGGAGGCGGAGAAGAAAAAAAGACCCCCTCGCTGTGCGGAGAACGCACCGAGGAGGTCTTTGAACAAACGGGACGAGCAGGACTACATTCCCGATAGCGCTGGGAACAGACCGACCAACCCTTATTTTTCTATCAGTTCGCGCAGTCCCTCTTCGAGCGTGCGCGGTGCATAGCCGAAAGCCTGCATGGCCTTGTCGATGCAGAGTGGTGTGGCCTGTGGGCGCGGCGTGCTCTCTTGCATTTGCTGCGTGGGCGTGGCGTGGAGCAAGGCTGTGTTCAGCCCGAAGAAGCGCGCCGTGCGTTCTGCCAGTTGGGCAATGCTCATCTGCTCGGGACCGGCTATGTGGAAGATGCCGTGATGCTCAGCAGGGAGCAAGGCTTCGACGGCGCAGCAGATGTCGGTCACGGAGGTCGGCGTGCGCCATTGGTCGGTAGCCACGTTCATAGAAAGCCCCTGCTCCAAGCGCTGCTTGACGAGCAGAGCAATGTTGCCGTGCTGTCCGGCAAGGGGGCGGCCGTAGACCACCTCTACGCGGAGAATGGCATGGTTGTCGGTGTGGCGGGCAATGGCCTGCTCGGCGAGCCACTTCGTATGTCCGTACCAATTGACGGGGCAGGGCACATCGTCCTCCACATAGGGCGCTCCCTTGCGGCCGTCGAACACAAAGTCCGTAGAGAGGTGGAGCAGGCGGCAGCCACGCAGAACACATTGTTGAGCCAGCCATTCCACGGCTGTGGTGTTCACGCACAGCGCCTCGTCGCGGTGTTGTTCGCAGAAGTCCACCACGGAGAGCGCCGCGGCGTTGATGACCACCTCGGGCTTGAAGTCTTCAAGCACAGCGCCGAGCTGTTCGGGCCGGCACATATCGGTTTCTGCAAATTCATAGCCGGCAGAGGGGCAGAGGTCGGTATGGTGCGAACAAGCCAGGAGTTGGTGCGCTCCGCTGTGGGCCAGGTGGAGCAAAATGCGGCGGCCCACAAAGCCGTTGGCGCCCAGAATCAGAATTCTCATATTTATATAGATGTATAAAAAAACTGTCACCCCAACCTGTGGGAGGCAGGGCGACAGGTGTATGTTAAAAGGTAAACAGGCTTAGTGTAGCCATGTGATGTTAGTGGTCTGTGGCTGCTGTCCTTTACCGTATGCCACGCCGACGGCGCGCATGGATTCTATGCGCTGGCTTTCCAGTTTCACACTGTCATTATACTTCTGTCGCATCTCGAAGTCCAAGTCGCTGCGCACTTGTTTTTTGATTTCCGTAGCGAGGCGCTCTGCGTCGTCGTAGCAAGCGGCTTCGGGGTCAATCTGTGCCAGGATTTTTCCGGCTGTTCGAGCCTCTTCTTGGCCTTGGCCGGCCGCCCAGACAGCCTTGGCTGCATTGAGCAAACCTTGGTTGTACTTGTCGCGGTACTTGGCATAGAAGCGCAGACCGGCCAGTGTGGCTTCCTTACCACCCTTGCTGCAGGAAGGAATGGAAACGGCCATGGCGATGGCTTCTTCATACTGCTGCAAGGCAGCTTTGCGCTCGGCTTCTTGCAGTATCTGCTTGTAGTTGTTGTCGAAGTAGGAGAGAATCTTCTCGCGGCCTTTCTCCAACAACTCGGCTATCTTTGGGTTGGCTCCTTTCAGTTGGCGGATGGCGTTGATTTGACACTTCGTATCGTTCGTACCTACGCCGCTTACCTCTAAATAGGTGGAGGCAAACTTTGTTTTGGTGTTGACATCGGCAATGTAGAAGGTGAAGCCCAGTTCTTCTGTGATTTGTACGGGGGCTCCGGAGACAATGTGCTTGTCGAGTACATCTATACGGGCTGTTAGAATGAAATGGTTGAATGGGAGCGAGGCATCAAGGCCTTTGGCCGTGGCGATGCGTGTCAGTTGATTTTCCAAAGCCGCTTCGGCCGCCTCGGTCAGTTGTTCGGTTTGCGGATAGAGAACAACGGCGATGGGAAGGTCGCAATCTTGAGCGGCAGCCTTTGTACAGAAACCGGCAGCCAGCAAAAGTGTTGCCAATATTTTAGTGTAACATTTCATATTCTTATATGGTTAAGGGGTGAAATTCTCGGGGATGAACCAGGTAGCAATTGCTTATTTCTCTCCAAGCACAAGGAGACAGCGGCCCAAGCCTCGGTTGATAACTTTACAAGGAATGTTGTAGGGAGCCTTGCGGAGGTAGCGCATCAACTCGCGGGTGAAGCCCTCGGTATCTTGTGGCATACCGTTGAGCTTGTAGAGCGGGATGCGCACTTGGTCGAAGAGAATCATGGTCTCTGTGGCGTCCGACTTGTTGAAACGATGGTTCACCGTGTTCTCAGCCATCCAATTGTCGATAATCTCTGTCAACTCATAGCCATCATATTCTGTCTCGAGGTCAATACCCTCGGCATTGTCGAATACGCGAATATCTATCACCACCTCGCGGCCGTTGGTCAAGAGGTCGTCGAAGTGTTGCTGCAGACCGGCGCAGAAGTTGTCCATGTTGTTCTGAACGGCCTCTTCAAGCAAGAGAGGTACCTCGGCAGAGAAAGAGGGAGCGCCTGTGCCTTGTGCACCGGCTACTTGTTTGTTGGAGTAAGCGTCGAGGCCTCGCAGGTTGTAGGTGATGCTTTGCTTGGGGCCCATGGCGTTTACTGTCCAGTCGAGTTCAAGGATGATATCGGCTTTGGCAGTGCGGCGCAAGCGGTCGAGCGGACTTTCCTGGATAGCAGCGCCGCTGGTTTTGCTGCGGATGAGGCGGTCTTCGGCAGAGACATTGTTGATAGACTTGATGGTCTGCTGAAGGTCCTGGAGCGGAAAGCCGCGGTCGGCCATCAGAATACCTATTTTTGAGATGGCGTTGTTCAGGTCTTTGTTGTTCAAAAGGGCAGCCTTGTAGTCGGCCACTTCTTCCATTGTTCCTTGGTTGTCAAATTCTTGTGTATAGCCGTGCTCTTTACACCAGGCGTCGCTGGGTACGACCATCAGCTTTGGTTTTTTTGCCTGACCGGCTGCCATGAGGCAGAAACAAAGTGTCAAGCAGGTGGTGATAAGTCTGAGATGTTTCATAAATTATATTTTTTAGCGGTGGCCGGTGCAGTAGAAGAATTGCTTACCGGCATCGGATGGTTTGATACAATGGTTTTATTGGAGCTTCAACACGCCGTCTTCCTTAAGGCGTGCTTTGAGTTCGCTACGCAGTACGCGCACCGTCAAGCGATAGCTTTTGTAGAGTTTGTTGGTGGCTTTAGCCTTGGAATGGCGCTTGGAGTCGGCCATAGATACATATTTTTTGTACTCGCCTCCGTCCATAAAGAAGATGTTGAAATATTCTTCGTATCTCTCTCGGGCGTTTACCTCGGTAAGGATGGGGCGATAGTCGGCGCCTTTTTTGCCATCTCTGATACCCTCGAAGATAACGGCGTAGACTGCGTTTTTCTTGGCTTGCTCTTGTGCGTCGGCCTTGTTCTTACCTGTGCCGGTCACGCGCAAGGTCACTGAGCCGTCCATCTCTGTGGCGAGACATTCTATCTGACTCTCTTGATAGGAGCCCACTTTTTGTGCATACGATATGGAGATGCAACTGCATGCACATAATAGGCAGAGAAAAATTTTGCTGATGCGTTTCATACTATACGTTGTTTTTATATGGGTCTTAGAATTCATATCCTACGCGGAGCAGTAGGAAGTTGGCTTCTTTGCTATTGCCCGGCGCTGCTTGTATGTTGTTGAAGCTGTAGCTGAGACCGAGCAACCAGGAGTCGCGCTCTTCTCCGAAGCGCAGGCCTATGGTTGGCGAGAAGAAGAAACCGTCCCACACGGCGCCGCCTACGCTGACGTTCCAGTAGGGCACGACGTCGCGGTTACGCTGTGAGATAAAATTGCCGCGGAGGTCGGCATACAAGGGTAGGGTGAAACCGGAGTCGCGCTTGCGGCGTACGTCGTTGTTGTTAAAATAGTAGCGGCCGCCAAAGCCTGCGCCCACTTTCAAGTATTCGTTGAAGCGATAGCCGGCAGTGAAGCGTGCACCGGCCACTTGCATGTTGCGTTTCTCAATAAAGACGCTGCTGCCGCCTTCAGCTTCGATGGAGCACCAAAAGCCTTTGTCTAAATCGGAGTGATGGGTGTATCCTTGCTTAGGCTTTTCGGGTAAGCGCACAGGTTGTTGTGCCAGGGCTGCAGAGAAAAATGCTGCGGCCAATGTGAGCATAAAAATTTTTTTCATAACCGTTTCTGTTTAGTCTGTGAGATGATGGAGGTATCAGAATCCGCTGGATAATCCTTTGACGATGCCGGCTTTTTCAAGGTCGCGGCGCAGCTGGTCTTTGTTGACCTGTACCACGGCGCCTACTTTGTATCCCTTTTTCTGGAGCTTCACTCGCTCGTAGGACGCTCCCACCACGGAGGCATATTGCAGATAAGTGTTCTCGTCCTCAAAGAAAGCCTTGAAGTAGTCGGCATGGTCTTGTTCCACGGTGGGACTGGTGGCGATGGCTCGCTGTGACGGCATTCCTTGTCCGCCGGAGAATCCGCGGAAGATGCAGCCATGCACGGCGGCGTACTTGAGCTGTTCGTCGGTCACCTTTCCGGTTTTGGAATAGACCCATACTTTTACGAGGTAGGTTCCTTGCACTCCGGAGCCGGCGCTGGCAATGTCATACTTGATAGGCTCGTTGCCGGCGGCTTGGAGAGGTGTGTGGCAGAGCAAGGCTGCTACTGCCAGCAGTAGTAATACTTTTATCTTCATAGTAGTGTTTTTGATGAGCGTATTGTTTGTCATAAATTTTTTCCATTTAAGGTTTCCGCAAATTTATATATTTTTTAATAAGCGGAGCAGTCTCAGGCAGTTTTTTTACCATAGCGCAACATATTTTATACTTTGTATAAGTAGGAAAAACAGGCCGGAAGAAAGAAAGAGTTACATCCGAAAAACTTAGGCCTTTACTAGGAAAACTTAGTAAACTACAAATTTTTCCTAGTAAACTCCGAGTTTTTCCTA
>CALCHR010000054.1 GCA_937901185.1 uncultured Bacteroidales bacterium | reverse complement strand
AACTCGGAGTTTACTAAGAAAAATTTGTAGTTTACTAGTTTTTCCTAGTAAAGGCTTTAGAAATATCAGATAGTTTACAGCATCTAAAAGGTCAATTGCATTTTGTCTATTCCCAGCCAACAAAAGACTTTTAGAGGCACAGACATCTCTACTTTTTGAATAAGGCCCTACATATTCCTGCTATAGCTATTGAGGATTCTTAAGAAAAACTATCTTTGATATTCTAAGAAATTTGTACCTTTGTAGTCAGTTTTATAAAGTTATGGGAAAAAGAATTTTATACATATTGCTGAGTGGAGTAATACTACTCACCGGATTGATTGCTTGCAACGAGGACGATACGTATGCAGAGCGCAGAGAGCGCGAGCGCAACCAGATCAATGCATTCTTAAAGAATGGCATAAAAGTAGAAGACACTGAATCAGAAGATTTACTCTTAGAAGTTGCACCTAATATCAAAGTAATCTCTGAAGCACAATTCTATGCCAACGACAGCACTACCGATGTATCCCAAAACGAATATGTGCTGTTCAAAGGCTCTGGTGTGTATATGCAGATTGTTCGCAAAGGAATAGGAAGCAAATTGGAACACAACCATTCTGCAACCATCATTACGCGATACATTGAATATAACATTGCCGCAGACAGTGTGCAGACCACAAACCGAACATTAGCTTACGAAGCCTATCCGGACGTTATGACATGTACTAACAGTTTCGGAGTATTTACCGCCTCTTTCACAAGTGGCATCATGACAAATATTTATCAATCTCCTTCTGTACCATCAGGTTGGCTTATCCCCCTACAATTTATCCGACTAGGTCGCCAAGCTGCTCCCGAAGAAGACATAGCCTTAGTGCGCCTAATCGTACCTAGCACAGAGGGACAAAGCGATGCACTGAATAATGTTTATCCTTGTTTCTACGAAATAAGCTACCAAAGAGGGCGATAATAAATAGTCAAACTGTATAAAATGTGCTAAAAAACATATTTTTAAGGTATAAAATTGTGTCATTACCATAATATTTTGTAAATTTGCATCGTCTAAACAATTAAATTATTTTATCAAGATGCAAGAAAGAGCAGGCGAGATTGCCGGAAAGATTTGGAATGCCTTGAACGAAAAAGGCGAGATGACCGGTAAAGAACTCAAGAAAGCAACAGCTATCAAAACAGAAAAAGAAATCTACCTTGGTTTAGGCTGGTTGCTCCGTGAAGACAAAATCCAAGTTTCTGAAATCGAAAAGGACATTGTAGCTTCTTTGAAATAAGAATTTCAGAAAATTGTCAAAATTAAAAAGCAGAGGATTTTCCTTATGGAATTTTCCTCTGCTTTTTATATTATATATGCCATCGCTATCAAAGAAGCGCCCTTAAATCTTCTTGATTTTCTCTAAAATATTTTTGTTAATTCGCATAAGGTCCTCCTTTGTCTTAATAATGCCATTAGGTAGATCGACCCACTCATTAAAATATTCTGCAAAGGATTGCACAAAGGATTTCTGTTTGGACTTTGCCCGCGGATTAACTACCACATTAAAACTTTTTTGAATCAGCTCTACATCTATGGTAGTACCTGTCATAAAAAAATCACCGTCACAATGAGCCACACCTTCCTTTGAGCGTGTAATACGCACCTTTTTAGCCTGAAGTACTTTTACATGGCTATTGCTTTCTATGGTCTTATTCAATAGCTGTAAAATGATTTGAGGAGACTCGATTGTATTGAAAGATTCCATGATGATAATATCCATCAAACCATCTTTCATAGAAGCATGTGGAGCTATAAATACATTATTGCCATATTGAGAGGCATTGGCACAAGCTATAAGGAAGGCTTTATGTTCTGTTGTGCCATTTTCTGTCTCTATGGTATAAACATCAGGTTGGTATTTTAGCCCTTCACGAAGTGTATTTTCCACATAAGAAAGAGGGCCACGTTTACCACTCTCCGCAAATTTCAGACTAATAAAAGCATCAAAGCCCACCCCACAAGTACAGAAGAACGGCATGCCATTAATTTTTCCATAATCAAGACTATGGATAGTGGCTTTGTTGATAATCTGCAAAGCTTTCTTTATATCCATAGGAATTTGCAGATGGCGTGCCAAACCATTTCCTGACCCACAAGGGATAATACCTAATGCACTATTGCTATGCACAAGAGAGCGAGCCACTTCGTTTATAGTGCCATCCCCCCCTACTGCAACAATAATATCCACTTGCTCTTCGGCAGCCTTCTTAGCTAAAATCTCAGCATGACCGGGATACTCTGTTTGCTGTATTTCATAAGAGAAAAAAGCGCTATCAATCTCTTTCTCTATTTCTTTTAGAATAGAGAACTTTTTCTTTCCTCCGGAGATTGGATTTACAATAAACAATACACGCTTCTTTTCCATAATTGGACTCTACTATTTTCCACAAAGATACGGAAAAAACTCGGTAACTACCAAATGTAAATCACTAAGTAGAATAAAACTGACTACAGAAATTTGAACCACACAGCAGTTTCTTAAAGAGAGGCTAAGATAGCTAGTTCTTTACGAATCATCTCTTGGGTTTCGGGGCGAGCAGGAACTAATGGCAATCTTAGTACATTCTTTATTTTTCCTTGCTCTGCCAAAAATGCCTTAACTCCTGAAGGATTGCCATCAAGCATAAGAAGCCTATATAAGTTTTCCAAACGTGATTGCCAAAGTTGTGCTGTTTCATTATCAGACAAAAGGGCGGCATGTACTAAAGAAGTATACTCAGCAGGACAGGTATTACCAATAACAGAAATACAGCCTACAGCACCCATACTTATCATCTTCAAAGTCAAAGTATCATCGCCACTTAAAACTTCAAAACCTTCCGGAGCTTCCTGGATTATCTTTTCTATCTGCTCCAAATTACCTGAAGCTTCTTTGATTGCTACAACATTTTTACAAGCACTAGCTATACGAATTGTAGTCTCAGCTTGTAAGTTTACGCCTGTACGACTAGGTACATTATAAAGGACTACTGGTAGAGAAGAAGCTAAAGCCACACGCTCAAAGTGGAGAAATAATCCCTCCTGTGAAGGACGATTGTAATAAGGTGTAACAATCAACACACCTTGATAGGCCTCAAGATTTGCTGTCTGCAAAAAACTAACAACCTCTCGCGTATTATTTCCGCCACAGCCTAAAAGCAAAGGAACACGTTTGGAGACAACTTCCGCCACAGCATCCATTACCAACTGGCGTTCTGCTATAGAAAGACAAGGTGTCTCAGCAGTAGTGCCCAATACACACAGAAAATCCACGCCTCCGGCAAGCACACAATCTACAAGCGAGCGTAATGCCTTAAAATCTATATCCCCATTTTCCAAGAATGGAGTAACCAAAGCAACACCAACACCCTTAAAGATATTATTTCTTTCCATATATAAGTTGTCCCTTTATCTCTATATTATATATAATAATGTGTAGCGCATCTCTAAATAAGATTTGTACATACGACAATGAACCTTGCCCATATCACGATGCAAATTTACTAAAAAGATTAGAAGATTTTATTTTTATTCTGCTACTCTTTATAAAAAAAATATAAAAAAAATTTTCATTTATAGAAAATATACTAACTTTGCAAACAAGGGTGTGAAAACACTTAACACATTCCAAAATATTAGTAGAAATACAACTTTGTATTATATAATATATACATTTTTTACTTAATTACACACATGGAATATTCACATGAAGTACAAAACATGTGTTGTGTGGCCAAAGGCCCCAACCATGGTCCCGCTCCTATTCCTGAAGAAGGAAAGTGGGTACAAGCCAAAGAAATTAAAGACATTTCTGGTCTGACTCACGGTGTGGGTTGGTGTGCTCCTCAACAAGGTGCTTGCAAACTCACGCTCAATGTAAAAGAAGGTGTAATCGAAGAATGCTTGGTTGAGACTATCGGTTGCTCTGGTATGACTCACTCAGCAGCTATGGCTTCTGAAATTCTTCCTGGCAAGACTATCCTCGAAGCACTCAACACTGACCTCGTTTGCGACGCTATCAACACAGCTATGCGTGAACTCTTCCTTCAGATTGTTTACGGTCGTACTCAGTCTGCATTCTCTGAAGGCGGTCTTGTAATCGGTGCTGGCCTTGAAGACTTGGGTAAGGGCTTGATTTCACAAACTGGTACTCTCTATGGTACTAAGGTGAAAGGTTCTCGCTACTTGCAATTGACTGAAGGTTACATCACTAAGATGTTCCTGGACAAGGATGACCAAGTATGTGGTTACGAATTTGTACACATGGGCAAGTTCATGGACGCTATCAAGAAGGGTGTGCCTGCAGACGAAGCCTTGAAGAGTGTAACAGGTACCTATGGCCGCACTAAGGCTGAAGATGGTGTTGTTAAATCTATTGACCCCCGTCACGAATAAAATAAGGAGGATTTGCAATTATGATTAGAGAAGTAAAATTTGAAAGTCAAGACCGTCGTATCAAGCAAATTCTGGCTTGTTTGAACTCACACGGTATCTCATCTATCGAAGAAGCTAACCAAATCTGTGAAGCAGCAGGACTCGATCCCTATCAAACTTGCGAAGAAACACAGATGATTTGCTTCGAAAATGCTAAGTGGGCTTACGTAGTAGGTACTGCTATCGCATTGAAAGAAAAGGCTAAAAATGCTGTAGAAGCTGCTGAATATATCGGCGAAGGCTTGCAAGCATTCTGTGTGCCTGGTTCTGTAGCTGACGACCGCAAGGTAGGTATCGGCCACGGACAATTGGCAGCTCGCTTGCTCTCTGAAGACACTAAGTGCTTCGCTTTCCTCGCAGGTCACGAATCATTCGCTGCTGCTGAAGGTGCTATCAAAATCGCACAAATGGCTAACAAGTCAAGACCCGCTGACAAACCATTGCGTTGCATCCTCTGCGGTCTTGGTAAGGACGCTGCTATGATTATCAGCCGTATCAATGGCTTTACTTACGTACAAACTAAGTTTGACTACTTCACAGGCGAACTTAATGAAGTACAGCGCATCGCTTACAGCAACGGTCCTCGTGCAGCTGTAAACTGCTATGGTGCTGACGACGTACGCGAAGGTGTATCTATCCTTTGGAAGGAAGATGTAGACGTATCAATCACTGGTAACTCTACTAACCCTACTCGTTTCCAACACCCTGTAGCCGGTACTTACAAGAAGGAACGTGTACTCGCTGGTAAGCCTTACTTCTCAGTAGCTTCTGGTGGTGGTACTGGTAGAACTCTTCACCCAGATAACGTTGCTGCTGGTCCAGCTTCTTATGGTATGACAGATACTATGGGTAGAATGCACGGTGATGCTCAATTCGCTGGTTCTTCTTCAGTTCCTGCTCACGTAGAAATGATGGGTG
>CALCHR010000053.1 GCA_937901185.1 uncultured Bacteroidales bacterium | reverse complement strand
GTTACCTAGTTTTTCCTAGTAGTTACCGAAATTTACCTAGCTTTTACCTAAGAAATGCCTAAAAATGGCCCTTGATTTTCAATGGGTTATAAAATCAAAAAAATAAGGTTCCATGGATGGTGGAAAAAACTTAAAAGATATATGTTTTATCATATTCGGATAATAATAATAGTCTGTATATTATAAATAATGTGTAAATTTGCCAGCGTTGTGTCGTGAATGATACGAAGGCCCTAAAGTTAAGATTTAGATTTTTCTAATAAGTCGTCTGTGTTTTTTTCTTACCATAAAACTGATATGGCATTATTTCATGTACTAGCATCTTGTGCAAATAGGATTCGGAAGATAAGCAACTTAAATTTCTTAGTTTGCTTATTCTTTATGGGATTTTTTTGTGCCTGCGACTCTGATAAAGAATTGCCGGAAGATGTTATAACTGTAGATGATTCTTATTCTGCTATACGCAATAAAATCTGTCAGGATTTTGGAATAAATCCTGAAGATTATGATGAGAGTTTCTTTTATTTTACATATAAAGATGGGTTAGGCATCCTTTCAACATTGAGGAAAGAGGATAGCAAATTGTTAGTTATGGCCTATGATACACTGCAGGGCCGCTTTTTGATAAATGAATGTAGCCGTACGCTTCAAAAGAGCAAGATACTTCCTTATTATGAAGAAAGCAAGGAGTATAGTTTAAGGTATATACTTCCCAGAATTAGTAGAGTGGGCGCAGGCTTTATCGGATTTGTAGGGCTTAGATATGTGTCTGATGTAGGTTCTGCAGATGAAGTTTATGGTTATTTTCATGATGGCACGCAGTTGGTTGTTGAAAAGATTAAAGGAGGAGATACGAGTGCAGATATTAGAGAATGGTATGATAACTCTTGTTTACTAGTCTCTTATTCTCAAACCATGTGTGTAACAAATCGGGGAGAGGTTAAATGGGCAGTTAGAGAATATGTTTCTGATCCAAACATATATCCTATTGATTACACAAATTATATTACTTTACAGAACAATAATGGTGAAGTAGATGTAGTAAGGCATAAAGTAAAAGATGCTACAGCAATAGATGTAGATTGGTCTATAAGGATAGCAATACCATTTGAGTTTTCTTCAGTTCCACGTCTTTCTTTTAGCATCCAATCACAAGAGGGTAGTGTGTGGAAAATCTTAGTGAAAGCAGTGGAGCAAAATGGAACAGTATTTCAAGGTGTGTTGAGACTGAATATTGAAACAAAGATATATAGTTGGGAGTAAGTTTAATAATATATTTGCAATAAATAATTAATCATCTATGAATAAGTTTTTTAGTCTGATTTTGGGACTAGGATGTGTGTTGGCTTTACATGCCACTCATCCAATGAAGAAGTACTTCGCTGTTAAACAAAGTGATGGTACAAGTGTGGTTGTATGCAAACAAGGTAATGCAGATTCTGGTTTCTTGTTGACCAAAGACGGAGTGTGTTGCTTGAGAAACGAGGGAGGGATTTATTATGCAATGATGAATGCCTATGGAGAATCCGTATGCTCAAACATGTTGGCCCATGAGGAAGGCCATCGTTCAGTTCAAGAATCTCAGTTTGTTGCAGAACAAGCTCTTAAACTAAGTCAAGTAGCAACCTTGCATTCTGACTTAAAATTTTCCACCAAGGGAGCAGCGCAAGGTTCTGACGGACTTGGCATTTATGGACAGACAGCCGGAGGAGTGGTGAGTACAATAGGAGCACCAACTATCCCAGTGATTATGGTAGATTTTCCGGATAGAAAATTTTTGCAGACCACCACAGAAGAAAAACTTACTCAAATGCTCTGCGAAAAAGGATATTCAGACGATTTGGGTTCAGTGGGTAGCGTGAGGGATTATTTTACAGCACAAAGTAATGGTCTGTTTACTCCTAATTTTGAAGTAGTAGCTAAAGTGACTGCTTCAAACGGATATGCTCATTATGGTGCAAACAAAGGTTCTAGCCGAGATGTAAACAAGAAGAGTTTTATAGAAGAGGCCGTTGCTTTGGCTACAGAAGCCGGAGTAGACTTCTCAAAATATAAAGTGAATGGTTCTGTACCTTTGGTTAGTATCTATTATGCTGGGCCGGGTGAACATTCTGCTTATGAAGAAGGTTGCGATGATTATCTGTGGGCTCATTTCAGTAATATAAATACACTCTACTCTAATGACACAAAAATATCCTCCTATTTTGTTGGTAATGAGGTGTTGCAAAGCTATGAGGGAAGTGAAAGCACTCCGGTTGTAGTGGGAGAGAATATAGATGGTATTGGTATCTTCATACATGAATTTGGCCATGCTTTAGGTTTGCCCGACTTTTATTATACAGGCAGTAATCAAGCTATCTACAACCGATTGGAAACCCTTTGCTATTGGTCTGTTATGGATTATGGACACTACTGGCATGATGGCTATGCTCCGATTGGATATAATGCCTATGAACGTGCTTTCTGTGGTTGGTTGCAACCTAAAGAATTGACTGAGGCAGGCTATGTGGAGTTATTATCTTATGATTCAGAGAAAGAAGGAGAGAATGCCTATCTTGTTAGAAGTGAGAATAATCCGAAAGAATATTTCTTGTTAGAGAATCGTCAGTCGGGAACTTGGTATCCGGCTCTTTTAGGACATGGAATGTTGATTACCCACATAGATTATGATGCAACTAGCTGGACTCGAAATGTTCTTAATAATACAGAGAGTAATCAACGTTTTTCTTATGTGCCTGCAGATGGAGATAAATATTTAACTAATGGCAGCGGAGAGGGATTCCGAGGTGATTTGTTCCCGGGAGTTAAAGAAGTGACAGAATTTTCTGATGAATCGTTGCCTGCTGCTGCAAAGCTTAATGATGGTACATATTTAGGTAAGCCAATCTATAACATAAAAGAAACAGAAGGTGTTATCTCTTTTAGTTACTTGGATAAAACAATGACGGGCATATCTTCTATTGGTATATCTGAAAATACTCAGTGGAATATTTATGATACAACAGGACGTTTGTGCGTGTCGGGCAAAGATGTTATTCCAAATGTATCACAACTGGGACTTCCCAAAGGTATATATATATATATGAGTGGGGCTGTCTGCAAGAAAATATTAGTAGAGTAAGTAGAAATGCTATAAAACTAAGAAAGAAGAGAGAAGAATGTGGTCATTCTTCTCTCTTCTTTCTTTCTTTCAAAATACTTACAATTTCTGGTGGTACCATTGGGGAGATATCTCCTCCCGCATTCCATAATTGTCTAATTTCTGTGGAACTCCAGGGAAACAAAGGGGCATTTACATATTCAACTCCATGGGGTAGTTCCTTGTTTTCAATTGTGTATCCTTCTCTCGGGTATATGAGAATGGAATGGTGATGGAGTATATCTTCATAATGTGCCCACTTGTGAAATACATGCCAGTTGTCTGCACCTATGATTAAAATAAATTCCCTATTGGGATAAGCTTTTTTTAATTCGCAGAGTGTTCTCCAGGTATATGTAGGACGTGGCAAGTGGAATTCAAAATCGCAAGCAGCTATTTTTTCATATTTTCTAAGAGCTTTAGAGGCCATCTCCAACCGCAAATGCTCATCCAGAAGGTTATTACTGTCTTTAAGAGGATTGTGAGGGGAGACCATCAGCCATATTTCTTCGACTTTCTCTTCTTGTAGGAGATAATGGGCTAAGTTGATATGTCCATTATGTATTGGGTTGAAAGATCCCCCAAATATTCCTGTACGAATCATTTTTGTGTAAGGAAATTCTTTACAATACGCAGAGCTTCTTGTTGGGCAATCTCTAAATCGTCATTGACTATGATTACATCGAAGTCTTTTGCAAATGACAATTCAAAAGCTGCTCGTTCTATTCTATGAGCTATAACTTCAGCAGAGTCTGTGGCACGTTTTTCCAGACGATAGCGTAATTCCTCAACGGAGGGTGGTTGGATGAAAATAGAAAGAGCTCGATTACCATAGGCCTTCTTTATATTTTTTCCACCTAATACATCTACATCGCACACAACATTCTCTCCAGCTAATAGCTGGCGGTCTACTTGTGTTCGCAATGTTCCATAAAAACGACCAGAATAAACTTCTTCGTATTCCAAAAAATCTCCAGCTTCTATATGTGACTTAAATTCTTCTGTGGATAGAAAAAAATATTCTACACCATGTTGTTCTTTACCGCGAGGGGGACGTGATGTGGCTGAAATAGAGAAATGTAATCCTAATCCTTGTGACATTAGGAAGTCAATAATGGTACTTTTCCCACTACCACTAGGTGCGGAGAAAATAAGAACTTTTCCTTGTACTGGATTTTCCATATGATTTAATTTTATAAGGAGTCTTTTTACATTACATTGAGTACTTGTTCTTTAATCTGCTCAAGTTCGTCCTTCATCATTACAACAAGGTTCTGCATTTCCGCAAGATTACTTTTTGAGCCGGTTGTGTTAATTTCTCGACCCATTTCTTGTGCTATAAATCCTAGTTTTTTTCCTTGACCTTTTTCTTCAAGCATAGTTTCCTTGAAATAATTTAGGTGATTGGCCAATCTTTGTTTCTCCTCGTTGATATCCAGTTTCTCTATATAATATATGAGTTCTTGTTCCAATCTGTTCTTGTCGTAATCAACTCCCTTAAGTTCGCCCAAACGTTCCTCTAGGCGCAAACGTATTTTTTCAACACGACTTTGTTCATAGCTTTCTACTTCCTTCATTAAGGATGCTATACGTTCTAAGTTCTTTGCAAATTTATTGGCGAGTGCTTCTCCTTCTTGCTTACGGAAGTTAATCAGCTGATTAACAGCTTGCTTTATAGCTTGCCAAAGGACGTCCCACTCTTCGTCTGTCATTTCCTCTACTACTGTAGATTGGGTGATTTCTGGCAAACGGACTAATACCTCCCATATGTTATTTTCTGGGAAGGGGAGGGACTGAGATTGGCTGATGTCGCGAATCTGATTTATGTATTTGTTAATAACTTCTTCATTGAATGAAGGAGATTGAGCAATTACATTTTTTTCAATCCAAATATTAAGGTCTATTTTCCCTCGCTCTAATTGTTGAGAAATATATTGGCGTATTTCCATTTCCTTTTCTCTATACAAGGGAGCTAAACGCATAGAAAGATCTAAACTCTTTGAATTGAGAGATTTAATCTCAACATGGATTTTCTTCTCAGCAAATTGGATATCGGCTTTTCCGTAGCCAGTCATTGATTGTATCATATCTTAAAAAACTTTTTGGCAAAGTTAGTCTTTTTTAATATCAATAAGAATAGATTACTCAAATAAAATATAGATTCTGGGCATTGTCTCCTCTAAGTCTGAGAATTTTAATGGTAGCCTAAAATATTTTTATGAAGAAAATATGGTTTTTTCTAGAAAAATTGGTGGTATATATCTTTTTTATTACTTTTGCACAAAATTGTTAAGATTGTGCTATTTTGTGGAATTGTAAAAAGATAGATAAAAACATACATTAATAGGATACATAAAATTTATTATGGAAGAGTATAAAGATTTTATTTCTTACATTGAAGAATCTATTAAAGAAAATTGGGACTTAGATGCCTTAACTGATTATGAGGGTAGCACGTTTCAATATAAAGATGTTGCACGTAAAATAGAAAAGTTGCATATCTTATTTGAGAATGCAGGAGTTGTTCCTGGTGATAAAATAGCGCTTTGTGGTCGTAATAGTGCTAATTGGGCTGTTGCTTTTTTGGCAAGTTTGACATATGGTGCTGTTGCGGTACCTATTCTGCATGAGTTTAAGGCAGACCAAGTTTACAACATCGTTGCACATTCAGAAGCAAAGTTGCTTTTTGTTGGAGACCAAGTTTGGCCAACTCTTAATGCGGATGAAATGCCTACTTTGGAAGGTGTGGTTTATATCCCGGATTATTCACTTGTTGTGAGTCGTACAGAAAGACTAACTGAGGCTCGTGAAAGATTGAATGAATTCTTTGGAAAGAAATTCCCTAAATATTTCCGTAAAGAACATGTTTCTTATCGCAAGGCTCTTGATGGTAATGCTTTGGCCTTGATTAACTATACATCAGGTACTACAAGTAATTCAAAAGGTGTACTTATCCCTTACCGTGCGATCTGGTCTAATTTGATGTTTGCGCGTCAAGTGTTAGGAGGTAAAATAAATCGTGGAGACCATGTTATTTCTATGTTACCTATGGCTCATATGTATGGTATGGCTTTCGAGTTCCTCTACGAGCTTACCGTAGGTATGCATATCTACTTCCTTACCAGAATACCTTCTCCAAAGATTATTTTCCAAGCGCTCAATGAGATTAAGCCTTCGGTCATTGTAGCTGTTCCTCTCATTATTGAGAAGATTATCAAGAAGAACGTGTTGCCCAAGCTCGAGAAGCCAGGTACCAAGTTTTTGCTCAAGGTGCCCATTGTGAACGAGGCTATTCTCTCTGCTGTACGTGAGAAGATGATAGCGTCATTTGGTGGTAATTTCTATGAGGTTATTGTGGGTGGTGCTGCTTTCAATCAGGAGGTAGAGTCCTTGCTTCATCAGCTCAAGTTTCCCTATACCGTAGGCTACGGAGCTACCGAGTGTGCTCCTATCATCTGTTATGAGGATTGGAAGAACTTTGTCCCCGGTTCGTGTGGTAAGGCTGCATACGGACTTACCGTGCGTATCAACTCTGAAGACCCTGCCAATGTGCCGGGTGAAATCCTTGTGAAGGGACCCAATGTGATGCTGGGCTATTACAAGAATGAGGAGGCTACTGCAGAGACTATCGATGCTGATGGATGGTATCATTCTGGCGACCTTGGCGTTATGGATGCTGATGGCAACGTATTCATCAA
>CALCHR010000052.1 GCA_937901185.1 uncultured Bacteroidales bacterium | reverse complement strand
CGAAACAGCCGACGTGGGCGACCTTGTGCGCACCATTATCGTAGATAGCACCGTCACTTGCCGCATGAAGCGTAGCGACGTCATCGACAATGCCAACATTCGTCCTGGCGATGTCATCGTGGGTCTTTCTTCTTCCGGCCAAGCCACCTACGAAACAGAATACAATGGCGGTATGGGCTCTAACGGACTCACCTCTGCCCGTCACGATGTTTTCCACAAATACTTGGCTGAAAAATATCCAGAAAGCTATGACAAAGCCGTTCCCGAGGAATTGGTATATAGCGGTTCTTACCGCTTGACAGACGAAGTGGAAGGTGCACCCATCGATGCTGGCCGCTTAGTGTTGTCTCCTACCCGCACCTATGCCCCTGTTGTAAAACGCATTCTTGACGAGTTGCGTCCAGAGATTCATGGTATGGTACATTGTACCGGTGGTGCTCAGACCAAAGTGCTCCACTTCGTAAATGAGAATTGCCGCGTGGTGAAAGACAATATGTTCCCCGTGCCTCCTTTGTTCAAGGCTATCGCAAAAGAAAGTGGTACGGATTGGGCCGAAATGTACAAAGTGTTCAACATGGGCCACCGCTTAGAAGTTTACATTGCTCCCGAGCATGCACAAACGGTTATTGACATCGCTCGCGGCTTTAACATCGATGCTCAGATTGTGGGCCACGTAGAAGAAGGTAAGCGCTCACTGACTATCAAGAGCGAGTTTGGCGAATTCAATTACTAAAATCTAAGGTGAAAGGTTTAAGGAATATGTGTAATCACAACAAGTTCCTTGCTCCTTTCACCTTTAATATATAGCTATGTTCAACCTCCCTCTCAAGCGTATTTTTATATACTGCATCCTACTGCTTGCTTGCATCCAACCGAGCATGGCTGGGATTGTAGTAAACGATACCATTCCTAGTAAAATACTAGGTGAGGCGGTTCCGTTAAAGGTGTATCTCCCCAATAGTTTCAAGCTGTTACCCGAACAACACTATCCTGTTCTCTACCTGCTCCATGGTCTTTCAGACAATGAACTATGCTGGATGGAGAAAGGACAAATGGATCGTGTGGTAGACGAATTTATCGCCAGCGGCGAAGCCCAAGAGATGGTAGTAATTATGCCTTGCGCAGGAGGTCCTGACATTCGCAACACTTGGAATGGATACTTCAATATGGAAGGGTGGAACTATGAAGACTTCTTCTTCAAAGAATTGCTGCCCACCATTGAAGATAAATACAGAGCTGGAGGGTGTCGCAATCAAAGAGCTATTGCCGGACTTTCAATGGGCGGCGGAGGTAGTGTGAATTATGCATTGCGCTATCCCGACATGTTTTGCGCTTGCTATGCCATGAGTGCTTGGCTTGGTTCAAACAAACATTTGCGTACTCCAGAGAAACGTGCAACCGACAAATTTTCTCTGCTCACTGAAGCCGTAGACAAATTAGCCGCCGTCAAGTTATTGGAGACCATGACGCAAGACGAGCTACAGGCTCTACGCTCTGTCGCATGGTTTATAGATTGTGGAGACGATGATTTCTTGCTTGAGCAATCCGAGCTCCTACACATGAAGATGCGCCATCTTCGTATCCCGGTACAATTCCGCGTACGCAATGGCGACCACAATTGGGAATACTGGCACAACGCCTTACGCCTATGCCTTCCCTTCGTTTCCAGAAACTTCAAATAAGGAAAACAAGCAAGAGACCATTACGCATTATCAGCTATTGACTATTCAACCACAGGATATATGAAAAAAGTAATCTACTTCCTTTGCTGCTCGCTTAGCATCCTCGTGCTTGGCTACATGATATACGAAGCATGGACTGAGCTCAGCAATAATTGGCAATCACATTCAGCTATTTCTCGAGGCCTCGGTGCCTTTGGTTGGCTGCTTATTACATATAATATTGTCACCCAATCATACGGTTGGACAAAGAAACTTTGTAAGTAATTTTTAAGATGGCAGAAAATAATACTCTATTAGAAAAGCTCAACGCCCTTCGTCCTCGCTTTGAAGAAGTAGGTACGTTGATTACAGACCCCAATGTTATTTGCGACCAGCAGCGCTACGTGAAGCTCACCAAGGAATACAAAGACCTGGAGGACTTAATGAATGCACGACAAGAATACGAGAACTTGCTGGGCAACTTGGAAGAAGCGATGTTCATCCTCCACAACGAAGACGATGCCGAGATGAAAGAAATGGCTCGTGAGGAAGCTGCTTCTTGTGAGAAACGCATCCCCGAATTGGAGGAAGAAATCAAGCTGATGCTCGTCCCCAAAGACCCCGAGGATTCTAAGAATGCCATTCTCGAAATCCGCGGAGGCACGGGTGGCGACGAAGCCGCCATCTTCGCCGGCGACCTCTTCCGCATGTACACAAAGTACTGCGAGACCAAAGGCTGGCATCTTGAGGTTAGTAGTGCCAACGAGGGAGCAGCTGGTGGTTTCAAGGAAATCATCTGCTCCGTGACCGGTGCCGATGTCTACGGTGTATTGAAATACGAGAGCGGTGTTCACCGTGTTCAACGCGTACCTGCCACAGAGACACAGGGCCGCGTACACACCTCTGCCGCCACCGTTGCGGTTCTTCCCGAGGCCGAAGCCTTCGATGTAGAAATCCACGAGGGCCTCATCAAGTGGGACACCTTCCGTTCCAGTGGTGCCGGAGGTCAGAACGTAAACAAGGTAGAGAGTGGTGTGCGTCTGCGCTACCCTTGGAAAAATCCTAACACCGGCGAAGAGGAAGAAATCCTGATTGAGTGTACCGAGACGCGCGACCAACCTAAAAACAAGGAGCGTGCACTGGCTCGCTTGCGTACTTTTATCTATGACCGCGAGCACCAAAAGTACACGGACGATATTGCCAACCGTCGCAAGACACTCGTGTCTACCGGCGACCGCTCTGCTAAAATCCGCACTTACAATTATCCGCAGGGCCGCATCACAGACCATCGCATCAACTACACCATTTACAACTTGGCGGCATTTATGGATGGCAACATACAAGATTGTATCGACCACCTCATCGTAGCAGAAAATGCCGAGCGTCTGAAAGATGCCGAGATGTAAGCGGAGAAAGAATACGGACAAAAGTGGGAGTGCTTCTTCGGGAGTCCCACTTTTATTTTTTTATTTGCCCACACATCCCCTCCATTTCACATAGCCCCACTCTCAAAGCTATATACCAAAGTAATCCCTCTTATGAAAGTCGCAATCATTGGCGGAGGAGCCGCAGGTTTCTTCCTCTCCATCCACCTCAAGCAATCGTGTCCCCAAGCAGATGTCACCATCTTTGAGCGCGCCAATCGGGTTTTGGCCAAGGTTAAGATTTCTGGCGGGGGCAGGTGCAACTTGACCAATTCCTTTGCCGAGGTAGGCGATTTGAAATACATTTATCCTCGCGGCCACAGACTCATGAAGCGCCTCTTGCGCACCTTTAGCCATGAGGATGCCTACGAGTGGTTTGAGCTTCACGGAGTGCCTTTGACCACGCAAGAGGATTGCTGCGTATTTCCTCAAGCGCAAGACTCCGAAGCCGTCATCCTTTGCCTACGAAGAGAGGCCTCGACCGCCGGCGTGAAAGTCAAGACGGGTCATGCCGTAAATGCCGTGCGTCGCACGGAGGAGGAGCTGCTGAGCGTAGAATTCGCCGACCCTAAGTTGGGGGCAGACACGTTTGATGTGGTAGCCGTCACAAGCGGCGGAGCGCCCAAGGCCGAAGGCCACGACTGGCTCGCCGCCTTGGGCCACAAGATGGAGAAGCCCTGTCCCTCGCTCTATACCTTTAACATAGATTGTCCGGCTCTGAAAGCACTGATGGGCATTGTGGTGGAAAACGCCACGGTGAGCATCCCGGGGAGCAAATTGCATGCCGACGGACCATTGCTCATCACGCATTGGGGCGTAAGTGGTCCGGCCGTTTTGAAACTCTCTTCCTATGCCGCCCGCCTGCTTTCCGAGCAAGCCTACTGTGCTCCGTTGCTCATCAACTGGAGCGGCGAGAACAACAACGAAGAGGCCGCCGAAATGCTTGGCGACCTTGCCACGGAGAATCCTCGCAAGCAATTGGGGAGCCTACGTCCCTATGGTTTGCAAGGTCGCCTATGGACCTATCTGCTACAACGCGCCGGGCTCGACGCCGAAAAGCCTTGGGGCGAACTGGGGAAGAAAGGCCTCAACCGCCTTGCCAACGTGCTGACGGCCGATGCCTATGAGATAAACGGCAAGGGGAGTTTCCGCGAAGAGTTTGTCACCTGCGGCGGCGTGAGCCTTGAGAGCGTCCACCTCAACACCTTGGAGAGCAAAGCTTGTCCCGGCCTTTACTTTGCCGGCGAGGTGCTCGACATCGACGCCATCACCGGCGGTTTCAACTTTCAGGCGGCTTGGACCACGGGCTTCGTGGCGGCACAAGCCATTGCCCAGAGAAAACGCGGAGAGCACTCCCTCTCTCCGCTATCTATGCTATGAGAGTTTAATAGCCACTGAGAGATTTCTATGGCCGTGTCAAAAAAAATAAAATAGTTTGACACAAAAGTGTCAAGCGCATGAAATTTTTGTGTCAAGCCTTGAAATTTTCGTGTCAAGCGCATGACATTTTCACTAAGACTGGGGTAAAAATTTCCAGAGGCTCAGAGCTTCGGATGAAGCCATGGAAAAGAAAAACAAAGCGGCTTGCAGGATGTTCTGCCAGCCGCTTTTTGGTTTACCTATGTGATAGGTTATTTCGGGAATCTTCTTTTCGAAGAATTACTTAGTGAGATACTCGGTCACGTTCTTTTCGATGCGTGCCGCAAGTTGCTCGTCGGCTTCTTTACAGAAGGTCTCGCCGGTGATGTGCTCATAGAGCTCGATGTAGCGAGCAGAGATTCCTTCTACAATCTCGTCTGTCATCTCGGGCACTTGTTGTCCTTCTTTGCCTTGGAAACCATTTTCCATCAACCACTCGCGCACAAATTCCTTAGAGAGTTGCTTCTGGGGCTCGCCGGCCTCGAAGCGTTCTTCGTAGCCTTCGGAATAGAAATAGCGACTAGAGTCGGGGGTGTGAATCTCGTCCATCAAATAGATTTCGCCGTTGTATTTGCCAAACTCATATTTGGTGTCAACGAGAATCAAGCCGCGCTCTGCGGCAATCTCGGTTCCTCTTTGGAAGAGGGCCAGGGTGTATTTCTCCAACAAAGCATATTCCTCGGGAGTAGCCAAGCCTTGTGCCAGGATTTCTTCTTTGGAGATGTCGGCATCGTGTTCGCCAATCTCGGCCTTCGTGGTGGGAGTGATGATGGGTGTGGGGAACTTCTCGTTCTCTCTCATACCCTCGGGCAAGCGTACGCCACAGATTTCGCGCACACCGCTCTTGTAGGCACGCCATGCTGAGCCGCAAAGATAGCCGCGCACAATCATTTCCACGGGGAAACCTTCGCACTTCACGCCTACAGTCACCATCGGGTCGGGAGTAGCCAGTTTCCAGTTAGGGCAAATGTCTTGTGTGGCATCGAGGAACTTGGCCGCGATTTGATTCAGCATCTGTCCCTTAAAGGGAATGCCCTTGGGGAGCACTACGTCGAACGCCGAGATGCGGTCGGAGGCCACCATCACGAGTTTGTCTTCTACGAAATAAACATCACGCACCTTTCCGTGATACACTCCGGTTTGTCCGGGGAAGTTGAAGTTGGTTGCTGTCAATGCACTCATAATCTTATATAGCTATAAATTTATATCTACTAGTTTTGGATTTGCTAGCCGTAGCAAAGTTACAATTTTTTAAGAACTCTGCCAGCAGATTCAGAATCTTTTACGCCGCACTTCTATAATATATAATGTGGCTAGGCTTGTTCTGCTTTTTTCTTGTCGGCTTCGGCTTTGCGTCGGTCGGCTTCTCGCTCGTAGGCCTCCACCACCTTTGTCACAAGTTTGTGGCGCACGATGTCCTTCTTGTCCATCTCGATGAAGGCGATGCCGGGAATGCCTTGCAAGATGCGCATGGACTCTATCAAGCCGCTCTTGGCGGTGGGCGGCAAGTCTATCTGTGTGCGGTCGCCGGTCACGATCATCTTCGTGTTCCATCCCATGCGTGTCAGGAACATCTTGATTTGGGCGGAGGTGGTGTTCTGAGCCTCGTCGAGAATGACCACGGCATCGTTCAAGGTGCGGCCTCGCATAAAGGCAAGGGGGGCTATCTGTATGACATTGGTGGACATGTACTCTTGCAATTTGGCTGGGGGAATCATCTCCTCCAGGGCATCGTAGAGCGGCTGGAGATAGGGGTCGATTTTCTCTTTCATGTCGCCGGGAAGGAAGCCGAGTTTCTCGCCGGCTTCTACGGCTGGGCGCGAGAGGATGATTTTCTTTATCTCCTTGTTCTTGAGGGCGCGCACGGCCAGGGCGATGGCCGTATAGGTCTTTCCGGAGCCGGCCGGACCTACGGCAAAAAGCATGTCGTGCGTGGCATAAGCCTCCACCAGGCGGCGTTGGTTCTCGGAGCGCGGTGCGATGGGCTTTCCGCCGGTGCTATAAACAATGACATCGCCGGCGGCTTCTTTCTGCTGAGCGCGGCGCTTCACAATGTCCAGCAGGTCTTCTTCCGTAAGGCTATTGAACTTCGCACAATGGCTTTCGAGCTTACGGAAATGGTCTTCAAAATCGGCCATATCTTCTTCGCCGCCCATCACCTTGATCACGTTGTCGCGACCAACGATGCGGAGCTTCGGACAAAGGGCACGCAACATGCGCAGGTTGGCATTGGCGGCGCCAAAAAATATCTGAGGGTCGGCTTCCTCCAGTACAAAATGCTTTTCTATCATCCGTTTCTTTTCTTACAAGCTATGATTTTGCTATTTGGGACACAAAGATACGGAAAGGCCGGAGAAGAAAAGGTATACTTTTCCTCTTTTTTATAAGGAGGCTTGTTCCTATGTGCAGCTTTTTGCTCTCAGGAAATTTTGCACACACTGAGAGAGGATAGGTTTATCTAAAAAAAGCCTTATATACAGCGGTTGGCATACTGATTTTTTCTGTACTTTTGCAGTGCTTAAAAAAGAGGTCGGCGAAGCCAACTATGCAGACCGACAAAGATTTTCCCTACCATGAAACTGAAACTCCCTACCGGACGAAAAGAACGCCTTATCGCCTTAGGCGCTGCCGCCCTCCTACTGATTTTTATAATATTGATATGCCTTGGCATCTACAAGCTATGTAGCGGTACTGAAATTGACAGCGAGCTCTTCGTTGAGCGGAAGTACGACCAACGCAATCCCATAGAGCGCCACGCGGCTATGGTAGACACACTGCTGCTGCGCCCGCGCAACCCCTTGACGCTGACCAATGCTCAGGGAGAACGCATCAAGCGGAGAGTGACCAGCGTCAAGAGTTTCAGAACATCCTTCCCCGACCTGAACGATGTGCAGCTTGCTACAGCCCGGCGCCTCGGCATCCCGCACATTGCCGACCGCGAAGAGGCAGCGCATCGTAAAGAGGAACTGGTCTATATAGGCGACAACCCCTTCTACGAAGTGAGACCGCTTTCCCACTCTATCCCCTACCTCATTCCGCGCGCTGCCACTTTGCTCACAGATATTTCCCGCGCCTTTATCGACTCGCTGGCATCAAAAGGTTATCCCTTCCACAAACTCGTGGTGACCTCTGTGTTGCGCACACAAAAAGATATCAAGAAGCTGCGCCACGTCAATGTGAACGCCTCGCAGAACAGCTGCCACCAATATGGCACTACGTTCGACATCACCTACAACCAGTTTGTCCGTGTGCAAGACCCCGACCTGCCCAAGCAAGAAATGTCCAACGGGGTCATCCTGAAGTCCATCCTGGCCGAGGTGTTGGAAGACCAACGCCAAATGGGCACTTGCTACGTAAAGTACGAGCATAAGCAGGCTTGTTTCCACATCACCGCCAGATAGCTTTCCGAGCATTTTGTAACCCTCTGAAAACCAATAGGCATTTTCGGCTGTTTCTTAGGTAAAAGCTAGGTAAATTTCGGTAACTACTAGGAAAATTTTGGTAACTACTAAGTTTTCCTAGAAAGCTACTAAGAAAACGGCGGTGATGTAGGGCTGAAAGAAGCAGCTAGAAAAAAGGGTGCCCAAGCCCCGATAAAGGGACGAAGCAAAAGGGCGAGAGCAGAGAACAGTCAAATCATCCTTCCGCAAGCAACTTTTCTTACAAATTGTTTGTCGGATTGCATTTTTAATACTACTTTTGCCAGCAACAAATAGTTTTTAATAGACAAATGAACAGCGCAGCAACATTTAGCTTTTACTTTTATTTTTACTTTGCCCAACAAGCAGAGCGGGATGTTGCATGCCTTACAGAATAGAAGCCTAAACAAACAAGTCCCGCCTCGCAAGAAGCGGGATTTTTTTGTAGGGACACGCATTATGAAGAAGATAGCGATACAAGGAATCAAGGGCTCGTTCCACGACATAGCTGCCCATCAACTTTTCCCCGATGAGGAGATAGAACTCGTGTGCTGCGGCACGTTCGAGGCCCTCTTCGAGGCCATGCGCGCCGACGAGACCATGCTCGGACTCATGGCCATCGAAAACACCATTGCCGGCAGCCTCTTGCACAACTACGAGCTGCTGCGCGACAGCGGTACCACCATCGTGGGCGAGCACAAACTGCACATCGAACATAGCATCATGTGTCTGCCCGAGGACGACTGGGCCGACATCAGCGAGGTGAATTCCCACCCCGTGGCCTTGATGCAATGCCGCCACTTCCTGGCCGGCCATCCACAGATGAAAGTGGTGGAGGCTGAGGACACCGCTGGTGCAGCCGAGACCATCAGTCGCCTCCAAATGCGCGGCCATGCCGCTATCTGCCACGCCGGGGCCGCACCGCTCTACGGACTGAAAGTGCTGGAGCAGGCCATCGAAGACAATAAGCACAACTTCACCCGCTTCCTCTTGCTCAGCCACCCCAACCACGCGGCGCAGTTTCGCAATGTGGAGCAGAGCGATAAGAGCAGCATCGTCTTTGCACTACCCCACTCGGAAGGCTCGCTCTCGCAGGTGCTGAGCATCTTCAGCTTCTATCGCATCAACCTCACCAAGATACAGTCGCTCCCCATCATCGGTCAGGAGTGGCAATATCTCTTCTACGTCGACGTAATCCACAATGACTACACGCGCTACCGCCAAAGCATCGATGCGGTGCGCCCCCTCACAAAAGACTTAACTATCCTGGGAGAATATGCAGCCAAGTAATTTCAACATACAGCCCGCCGGCCGTCTCGCCTCTGTGCAGGAGTACTACTTCTCTCGCAAACTGAAAGAAGTGGCAGCCCTCAATGCCGCCGGACGCAACATCATCAGCCTGGCCATTGGTAGTCCCGACATGCCACCATCGCCCTCCACCATCGAAACCCTTTGCCGCGAGGCCGTGCGCCCCGACGCTCATGGCTATCAACCCACCGTGGGCATCGCCCCTCTGCGCGAAGCGATGGCAGGGTTCTACAAAAGATGGTACGGCGTGGAGCTGAATCCGCAAACAGAGATTCAGCCCCTCATCGGCTCGAAGGAAGGCATCCTGCACGTAACCCTCGCCTTCGTAAATCCCGGCGAGAAAGTGCTCGTGCCCAATCCCGGCTATCCTACCTATACCTCGCTCTCGCGCCTACTAGGCTGCGAGATTGTCAACTACGACCTGCGCCCCGAGATGAACTGGCAGCCCGACTTTGAGCAGCTGGAGAAGATGGACCTCAACGGCGTGAAACTCATGTGGGTGAACTACCCCAACATGCCAACGGGTGCCGCAGCCCAGAGAGCCACCTACGAACGCCTGGTAGACTTCGCCTTGCGCCACAACCTCGTAGTGGTGAACGACAATCCCTACAGCTTTATCCTCGGCAAGGAACACTTGAGCATCCTGCAGGTGGAGGGCGCCAAAGAGTGCTGCATCGAGTTTAACTCTATGAGCAAGAGCCACAACATGCCCGGCTGGCGCGTCGGAATGCTCGCCACCAACGCCACCTTTGTGAGTTGGATTCTGAAAGTAAAGAGCAACATCGACTCAGGTACTTTCCGCCCCTTGCAACTGGCCGCCGCCGAGGCCTACAACAACTCCGACGCGTGGCACGAAGAGGCCAACGTGACCGTCTACGCCCGCCGCAGAAAACTGGCAGGCGCCATCATGGACGCACTGGGTTGTAGCTACGATGAAGAGCAAGTGGGCATGTTCCTCTGGGGCCGCATCCCCGAAGCGTACGCCGATGTAGAGGATCTCACAGAGCGCGTGCTCCACGAAGCCGGCGTCTTCATCACCCCGGGCTTTATCTTCGGCAGCAACGGAAAGCGCTACGTCCGCATCTCGCTTTGTGCCAAAGAAGAGCAACTGACCGAGGCGCTCCGGCGAATTAAAGCCGTGTTTGGCTAAACCACCTATAGAATTTTACACAATAAAAAAACATAGATTATGACTCTCAACTTAGAACCACTGAACCTCCCTGGCGTCGCCATGACTCGCCCGCTTGTCATTTCCGGCCCTTGCTCGGCCGAGACAGAGGAGCAGGTGATGGCAACAGCCGCCCTCCTGGCCAGCAAAGGCATCCGCATCTTCCGCGCAGGCATCTGGAAGCCCCGCACTAAGCCCGGCGGCTTTGAAGGTGTGGGCGTAGACGGTCTGCCTTGGCTCACCCGTGTCAAGAAAGAGCTCGGCATGCTCATCACTACCGAAGTGGCCACACCGCGCCATGTGGAAGCGGCCCTGGAAGCCGAGATGGACATCCTCTGGGTGGGTGCGCGCACCGTGGCCAATCCCTTCGCTATGCAGGAACTGGCCGACTCGCTACAGGGACTTGACATTCCAGTGCTCGTAAAGAACCCCGTGAATCCGGACCTCGACTTGTGGGTGGGCGGACTTGAACGCATCAACGGCGCAGGCATCAAGCGCATCGGCGTAATCCACCGCGGCTTCTCTTCCTACGACAAACGCCTCTACCGCAACGTCCCCATGTGGCACATCCCCATCGAACTGCGCCGCCGCATTCCCAACATCCCCATCTTCTGCGACCCGAGTCACATAGGTGGTGCCCGCGAACTCATAGCTCCCCTCTGCCAGCAAGCCATGGACCTCGGCTTCGACGGACTGATGGTGGAGAGCCACTGTACCCCCGACTGCGCATGGAGCGACGCTAAGCAGCAAGTGACACCCGATGTGCTCGACTTCATCCTCGATAAACTCGTCATCAGAAACATCTCTCAGACAACAGAGAGCCTTGAAGCCTTGCGCCGAAAGATTGACGAGATTGACAATGCCTTGATTGAGCAATTGGCCAAGCGGATGCGCGTGAGCCGAGAGATTGGCAAGTACAAGCGAGAGCACAACATGACCGTCGTGCAGACCGGCCGCTACAACGAGATACTTGACAAGCGCGGCGCACAAGGCGTGCTCTGCGGTATGTCGAGCGACTTTATGAAGTGCATCTTTGAGGCGATACACGAAGAGAGCGTCCGCCAGCAAATAGATATTCTGAACAAGTAACCGGAAGAGGGCGAGACGGAAGTAGTCTTTACCTCCGTCCTCGCCACACATTATTATATATATATATATTATGCGCATCCTGATTCTCGGCGCAGGCAAGATGGGTTCTTTCTTCGTTGACCTGCTCAATTTCGACCATGAGACAGCCGTCTACGATGTGGACCCTCGCCGCTTGCGATTTATGTACAACACCCTGCGGTTTACTTCGCTGGAAGAGATAGCCAACTTCCGCCCCGAACTCGTTATCAACGCCGTGACGCTCAAACATACGCTCAGCGTCTTCAACGAGGTGATGCCCCATTTGCCTGCCGACTGCATCCTTTCGGACATTGCGTCGGTCAAGACTGGCTTCCGCGAGTTCTATGAAGGCTGCGGCTTCCGCTACGTCTCCACCCACCCGATGTTTGGTCCTACCTTCGCCAACCTCGGCGCTTTGAGCAATGAGAATGCTATCATCATCAGCGAAGGCGACTATATGGGGCGCATCTTCTTCCGCGACTTGTATAGCCGACTGGGCTTGCACATCTGCGAATATACTTTCGAGGAGCACGACGAGACCGTGGCCTACTCGCTGAGCATTCCCTTCGTCTCCACCTTCGTTTTTGCCGCCGTCATGAAGCATCAGGACGCGCCGGGCACTACCTTCAAGCGACACATGAAGATTGCCCGCGGAGTATTGAGCGAAGACGACTGCCTGCTGCGTGAGATTCTCTTCAATCCGCGCACCGGTGGGCAGGTTGCCAGGATTCGCGACGAGCTGAAAGAACTGCTCGATATCATCGACCGAAAAGACGAGGCCGCCTTGGGCGACTATCTGAAAAAAATAAGGGAGCACATCAAATAGTGCTCCCTTATTTGTTGACAGGCAAGGCCTTTATGGGGATTAGAAATTGAACAAGTGCTTCAAGGCGAAGAAGATAATAGGTATGCACAAGGAAGGCAAGAGGTTGATGGTCTTACAGTCCTTAATCTGAAGCAAGCCCAAACCGGAGGCTGCAATCAGTACACCTCCCACCACAGAGATTTCTGCAATCAGTTCCTCAGAGATAAAGCGGCTGGAAAACTTGGCGATGAAGTAGACAATGGTCAGCCAGAGGAACACCACAATGGCGGTGAGCGCAGTACCAAATCCGTAGGACGAAGCAATCACGACCATCGTCACAAAGTTCATCGTGGCCAACGTCATCAGGAAGGTGTCGTCGCCGTAAAGGGCGCTGTTCACCGGTCCCATGATGGCCAACGAGCCTACGCAGCAAAGCAACACGGCGGTGGTGATGCCTTCTGAAAGATTGGCGCCCGAAAATTTCTTCATGGCGCTCTCCATGCGCTGGTCAAGGCGCAGCAGCGTGCCGATAAAGCCGCCGATGGAGAGGGCAAAGATAAAGAGCACGGGGTACTCGCTCTTCAGCATACTGGCCATGGCCACATTGGCGCCCAGCACCAGGACGGCAAGGCCCATAGCTGTGTTGAGCACGGTGATATACTTCTCGCGGATGCCTTTGCGGGCTAAAGCTCCGATGGCGCTTCCTGCCACCACGGCAAGCGCATTGATAATAATTGCGAACATGATACTATAGTTTTATAAGGCGCATCGTTTCTGCATCTGCCTATTGAAACGACACTCAGCATTTTGAGTGTGCAAAAATAACACTTTTTTTCTACTCGGGCAAATGATGCCTTGGGCGCAGGCCACGCCTTAAAGTTCCAAAGTAAGTTCCACCGGACAATGGTCGGAGCCGTAAATCTCGGGATGGATGCACGCTCCCTGCAATGCACCGCGCAGGCGCTCGGAGGTAAGGAAATAGTCAATGCGCCACCCTGCGTTTTTCTCGCGGGCGCTGAATCGGTAGCTCCACCAGGAATAGGCGCCCTCCAGTGTGGGGAAGAAATGGCGGAAGGTATCTACGAAACCGGCCTGGAGCAACGTGGAGAACTTCTCACGCTCCTCGTCGGTGAAGCCGGCATTCTGGCGGTTGCTCTTCGGGTTCTTCAGGTCGATTTCCTGGTGAGCCACGTTCAAGTCGCCACACACAACCACCGGTTTCTGCTCATCCAGGCGCAGCAGATAGGCGCGGAAAGCCTCCTCCCATTCCATGCGGTAGCTCAGGCGGCGCAAGCCATCCTGCGAGTTAGGCGTGTAGACCGTCACGAGAAAGAACTCCGGCATCTCAAGGGTGATGACGCGCCCTTCGTGGTCGTGTTCCTCGATGCCCAAGCCGTAGGTCACCGCGAGCGGCTCGTGGCGTGTAAAAATAGCCGTACCCGAGTAGCCTTTCTTCTCAGCGTAGTTCCAGTAGGACTGATAGCCTTCAAACTGTAAGTCGAGTTGGCCTGCCTGCATCTTTGTTTCCTGCAAGCAGAAAAAGTCGGCGTCGAGCGCCGCAAAGGCATCGCAGAAGCCCTTGCCGTGGCAGGCGCGCAAGCCGTTTACGTTCCAAGATATAAACTTCATAATGGTTATTCTGTTAAGGGTTATATAAATCCCGGCAGCATCTTCCGGCCTCGGCAAAGCCCTGGGGCCGCATGCACCGTTCTATCCTTGCCAAAGATACAACAAAGAAACGAATCGGGGCCTACGCAGCACGCAGAATATTGGTTTCAAGAGAAACTCCCAAACTGCGGCGAGCCGGTGGCAACTTGGCGCCCGACTGCGCTCAACCCTCTATTTTCTCAAGCCCACCCGCCCGAAAAATGCGGGGTTTTGGTTGGCGCTTCGCAAGGCTTTCCGTATCTTTGCAGACAAAGATAGCAACAGAAAATTCTTATGAGACACCACATACTGCTCACCCTCCTTTTCCTACAAGCCGCCGCAGCGCTGGCACAACCTGTGGCCCGTTTTCTGGAAACGCGCCACGAGTTTGGTTCCTTGGCCTGGCAGCGCGCTGCCGTGGTCAATTTCTATGTCACCAATGCGGGCAACGCTCCCCTCATCATCCACAACGTACACCCCGACTGCGGCTGCACCGCCGTGAGCTGGACCCAAGCGCCCATAGCTCCGGGCGATAGCGGTGTGGTGTGTGCCTCCTACGACGCTGAGTTGCTCGGCTCGTTCCAAAAGGCCATAGCCGTTCACACCAACGCTGCCGAGAAACCCACCTACCTCGTACTCTCCGGCGAGGTGGTGCTGAAGAAAGAAGAATACACCGGCGACTTCCCCTACCAAGTGGGCGAGATTTTCCTCAGTCAGGACAACCTGGAATTCGACGACGTACACAGCGGACAATACCCGGAAAAGACTCTGCTCATCTACAACAACAGCAAGAAGCCCTACCGCCCCGAACTGATGCACCTGCCCAAATATCTCTCAGCCAGCTACGAGCCTGCCATGTTGCCCTCCGGCCGCGTAGGCCGCATCGTGGTGCGTCTTGACACAGACCTCTTGCGCGACATGGGCCTCACGCAGACCTCTGTCTACTTGAGCCGATACCCCGGCGACCGTGTGAAGAAAGAAAACGAGCTCAACGTCTCCGTGACCCTCCTGCCCGAGGCTAAAACCACGAAAGCCGAATTGCTCTACGCTCCCGTGGCCAAACTCGACACCACCGTGCTATACCTCGGAAGCCTCGGCACAAAAAAGAAGTTGAAAGGCCAAGTGACACTGACCAACGAGGGCCTCTCCAACCTTGAAATCCAAACATTGCAAGTGTACAACCCCGGTCTGGAAGCCTCTATCAAGAAAAGCGTATTGAAGCCGGGCGAAAGTCAGAAACTGAAAATCACAGTAAACGCTAACAGCAACTATTTCAAAGGCCGCCGCCGCGTTTTGCTCATCACCAACGACCCCCGAGAGCCTAAACGCGTCATCGACATCATCGTAAAAAAGTAGCGTGTAAATTTCCCCAATAAAAAAAATACCCTTATCTTTGCACCTGCTAATCGGAAAGTAGCGCAGTTGGTAGCGCACTACGTTCGGGACGTAGGGGTCGGGCGTTCGAGTCGCCTCTTTCCGACAGAAAGCGCTGAGGAATTTTCCTCGGCGCTTTTCTTTTATCTCTCCCCCACTGAAAAAGCCGGCCGGTTAGCTACCTAAAAAAGAGAAGTAAGCACCGGCAATTTCTTAGTAGTTACTTTAGGAATCTTAGTAGTTACCGAAATTTTCTTAGTAGTTACCTAGTTTTTCCTAGTAGTTACCGAAGAAACGCCCGAAAATGGCTATTGATTTTCAAGCGATTAGAAAGGGACAAAAATAGGGTGCGGAAGGGGCGTCGTAGTTGCCCTGCCGAACGCAGTCGCCGAGGGATACAAAGGCAGAAAGCGGCGATGCTCCCACCCCACTTATATACAAAAAGCTGCGCCGACTCTGTGCCGACGCAGCTTTACTATTTGCTTTCCGTAAGGGCCAAAGGGCCTTTAGGGAGTCTACTTTTCCTCTTCGGGGTGCAGCCACATTTCGCTGCTCCAACCATGCTTTCGGTTGGTAAGAGGTTCGCCATCTGTGGGTTTATCTACCACACTGAAGGAGGTCATCAGCGATTCCATATTGATATCTATGCAGCGCAAGGTGGGCTTAATATATTTTTTCATAAGATTTTCTTTATTAGTCTATTGCAGGGATAGGGTTTACTTCACAATCACTTTTTTACCACCTACGATGTAGAGTCCGGCGGGCAATCCTTGGAGCGTTTTGCCAACGCAGACACCGCTGAGGTTGTACACTCCGGTGGCGGCAGCCTCTTCGAGAGCAACGCCGGAGATGCCTGTGACATCACCGAGGTTGAGGCGGAAACCTTTGAGCTGGCTGGCCAGCGAAGCGGGCAATGCGAGATAGGCCTTGCCGTAGCTGAGGTTGAGCACAGAGCCGTCGCCTTGCAGGTAGAAGCCAAGGCCGTCTTGCGAGTCGTTGGCAAAGATGTAGGCCTTAGTGTCGGCAGGCACGGTGAGCGCAGCGTCTTGCAGGAAGGCCTTCATGCAGTTTTCGGTGTAAGTCTCGGTGGCCACAGATGTAGCGAGGTCGATGTTGTAAGCCGCATTGGCTGTACCCTTGAAGAGGAGGCCTGTGCCGGCGGGAACGATGTCGCCTTCGGTGTAGACGAAGTTGAGGTCGGCTGTAGTGTTGTTGACAGTCACGATGGCTCCTTCAAGGCCTTCGGGCACCACATAGGCTTTCGGAGAACCGAAGGTAGAGTAGCCATATTGGCTGATGGTCAAGGAGTAGCCGGCATGAACGAGCTTAAAGTCATCTACGCGGGTGTTGCTAGACTTGGTATTCTTGAACTTCAGGTTGAGCGTAGTCACTCCGCGGGGCACGGTGATTTCGCAGCTACCATTGGGCTTGTAGAAGTTGATTTTACCAATCTTGACACCCTCTGTAGTGGTGGTGATAGCGCTGATGCCATTGTTGCTCTTGAAGGTGAGCAAGAAGCGGCCATGGAGTCCTTGCAAGTCGCCGATGTTCACTTCCATAGAACCTGTAGACTTTCCGATAAGGATTTCCGGAGCAGTACCAGTGGCTAATTCATCATCATAAAGTTTGGTATCAGAGCCGCCGTTTACTATGCCATATCCACTCAGGTCGTTTGAAGAGAAATCTTCGGCCCAGATAACACCCGGCTCGGAAACTACGAGGCGATACTCGGCCGATGCGCTGTAGTATTCGTCGGTACCTTCGGCGCTAGCTGTGATTACGGTGGCACCGATGCCCACTACTGTTACTACGCCGGCAGCATCTACGGTGGCTACAGCAGGGTTGCTGCTCTCGTAGGTCACAGCGGTTTTTGCGCCGGAGAGTGTGGGAGCTGTGAAAGGTTCGCCCAGCACGTTGTAGACCTCTGAGGCAGAGAAAGCAAGCTCTTGCACCTTCTTTGTTTCAGCCTCGCCGGGGTCGCCATTGGTATAGAGCACGGGCAACACGGCGCCGGCTTGCAAGTCGGCGTATGCGCCATAGGTGTTGTATGTAGTGAACTGCACAAACTTGTTCTTCAAAGAATTCTTTACCACAAAAGTACCATCGCCCTGGCGCTCTACTGTCCAGATTTGGCTGCCGTCGGTAGGAGCAGTAGCGCTTACGTTGAAGCTATCATAAGTTCCGCTTAGATAATAGTATTTACCGGCCTCGTCTTGAATGGTGTAACCACCATCTACAGCTTTGAAAGTAAAGGCATTGAGCGTGCCGAGTTGGTTCACCACGCCGGCATTATCTGTAGCGCTCACTGTGTTCATATAGCCATAGTTTCCGGTAAGCGGAGTAGCGACCGCATTGGTTGCGAAGAAGATATATTTCTGTCCGCTGATGATGGCGTTGGCTTTCTTATATGCCACCTCGGGATAGGCCTTAAATGCTTTGGTCACACGGGCACTGGCTGTCATGTCGCTCTTCTCTGCCCATGCGGTGATGGTGCAGTCGCTGTTGATAGTAAGCGGAGCTGTATAAACTGTACCTGTAGCGGTTTCGGGATCGGCTGCGTTGAGCGCGTAGTAGATAGTGGCGCCTTCGGTATCGCAATCAATGGTTACTTCTGAACCTTCTGCCACATTGCCACCGGCGGGAGAGATGGAAGGCACAGATACGGTAGCTTGTCCTGCTACTGCCCACACAATTTTTATCTCATCCGCATAGAGCGCACCGCTATTGGAACGAATACCGATATACTCATAGTCGCCTGAGATAGTCAGTGTGTTCGGAGTAGCACTATATTGGAGAGAACCCAATTTGGTACCTTGAGTAGAAGATGAGTAAAGATTTGTTGCTGAAGTATAAGCCGAGTTCTTTCCATAGATATCCAGTTTACGGGAAGCACTCGTACTAGAATCCCAAGTTACAGTAATAGAAACAGCCTTACCACCGGATGCTGTAGTAACAATACCGGAGTTACTGTTACTAGAACGCAGCTGAATAGCACCATAGGAAGTAGCCGAATTTCCTGCATACACTGCCGTAGATGAGGCCGTTTTTCCAGAAAAATCTTTATACGAATTACTTGTTGCCACAAAAGTTTTGTTTGTCAGCACGTCGGTAATTGTGCTCTGCGCCGAAGCGCTCAGCATTCCCCACATGACAAGCAGCAAGGGGAGAATACTCCTTAAAAATCTTAGTTTTTTCATCTTAGATATTTTTAGATATATATTAGTTATGTATTTCCTGCATCGAGGAGTGAGGCGAAGATTTTTCTGTAACTCTTAAACATCAGTGCAAAGTTAGCATTTTTTATGCAGCCCTGCGAAGAAAAAAGGCTGCTTTTTAGGTAGTGGCAACTTAAAAAATGGGTAGAAACTATGGAGATAAGGCCTGCGAAGAGAGTATATCCAAAGACAGCGAAGAGGGTATTCTGACTGCTTTGTAAAAGACTGAATTTCAAGCCCCATTTTCGGCCGTTTCTTCGGAGTTTACTAAGGAAAACTAGTAAACTTCTAGGAAAAACTAGTAAAGGCCTAGTTTTTCTTAGTAAAGGCCGAAGAAAAACTAGGCGATGGAGAGCAAAAAAAGATGCTGTGCCAAACGCATTGACACAGCATCTTGCTTTTATTCGGAAAGCCTGCGGAGCATTTACTCCTTGTTGGCTAACTTTTCGTAGTCGTCGGCATCGCCTACCACGATGCGGTTGAAGTCGCGCATACCTGTACCGGCCGGGATGAGGTGGCCACAGATTACGTTTTCCTTCATACCTTCGAGGTAGTCCACGCGTCCGCTGATGGCAGCTTCGTTGAGCACCTTGGTAGTTTCCTGGAAGGATGCTGCAGACATGAAGCTCTTAGTTTGGAGAGCAGCGCGGGTGATACCTTGGAGAATCTGAGTAGAGGTTGCGGCTACGGCATCGCGTACCTGAACGAGCTTGAGGTCGTGGCGCTTGAGCTGAGAGTTTTCGTCGCGGAGCTTGCGTGCGGTGACAATCATACCCTTCTTCATGGTCTCGCTGTCGCCGGCGTCAATCACCACTTTCTTGCCCCAGATGCGGTCGTTCTCTTCAGCGAAGTCGAGTTTGTCAACAATCTGCTGCTCGAGGAAACGAGTATCGCCGGGCTCGTCGATTTGTACCTTGCGCATCATCTGGCGTACGATAACCTCGAAGTGCTTGTCGTTGATCTTCACACCCTGGAGGCGGTATACGTCTTGCACCTCGTTGACGATGTATTCCTGCACAGCGGTGGGACCCTTGATGGCAAGGATGTCGCTCGGCGTGATAGAACCGTCGGAGAGCGGAGTACCGGCACGTACGTAGTCGTTCTCTTGTACAAGAATCTGCTTAGAGAGGGGTACGAGGTACTTCTTCACTTCGCCCAACTTAGAGGTTACTACGATTTCGCGGTGACCACGTTTCACATTGCCCATGGTAATTTCGCCATCGATTTCAGATACTACAGCGGGGTTGCTCGGGTTGCGGGCCTCGAAGAGCTCGGTTACACGAGGCAAACCACCGGTGATGTCGCCTGCCTTACCAACGGCACGCGGTATCTTGATAAGGATATCACCGGCCTGGAGCTTCTGTCCGTCTTCCACAACGATGTGACCGTTGATGGGGAAGTTGTAAGAGC
>CALCHR010000051.1 GCA_937901185.1 uncultured Bacteroidales bacterium | reverse complement strand
CGATAAAAATACACTGGCGCGGGAACTCCTGGAGCCGGCGGCCGTATGCAGGGCGGAACCGGTCCACCTGCTTGGATATATACAGCTTGATGGTTTCGGCCTCGGCTTTTCTCATGCCGGCCAGTTCTCCGACCTCCATGATCCAGACACCTTGCACCTGCTCGTATGCGTCCTTGCCTTGCATTGTTGTGAACGTATCGCTGAACCACTCGCCGCCTAGTTTTGCGATGATGGCCGACTTACCCAAGCCCTGCTTGCCTCGTATGGTCAGCATATAGTCAAATTTGCACCCAGGCTCATATATACGGGCCACAGCGGCGGCCAAGGTCTTACGGGTTACAGCTCTGGTGTAGGGTGTGTCCTCAGCGCCCAGATAGTCTATAAGTACAGACTCCACACGGGGCTCGCCGTCCCAGGTGCAGGCGCTCAAGTAGTCGCGGACAGGGTGGAAGCGGTTCTCGGTTGCTACCACGTTTACCGCGTCAAAGATGCGGTCCTTTGAGGCTATGCCATAGACGCGCTCCAGATAATAGCGGAGGGCGGCGTCGTCAGCGTCTACCCACTGGCTGGGGCTCTGTACCTTACGCCAGGGCAGGCTCTTACGTGTGACGACGTTGTGGTCCATTTCATTGAGGGCTACGCGTCCCGCCAGCGCAGGGTCGTGCTGGAGTATGATTACCACGTTCTCAATGGTCTGGGCTATAGCGCCTTTGTCTGTAACCTTGAGCTTTGCCCTCCAGTTCTCGGCTGCCTGGGGCTCCTCTATAGGTGTCTCCAGGTCCGTCAAAGCCTCCGCGGTTCTATCTGCTACGATCTGCGCTGTAACGCGCTTATCTTCTGTGGCCAGTTTAACCATAGCCTTATATGAGGGTCGCAGCGTGGCGGAAGTGTCGAGGCCTATAGCGTCGTCCAGCTCATGGAATAAGTGGAGCCTTACAAGGTCCCAGGCATTGACTGTCTGCCCAGAGGCTGGGTCTGTGCCGTGGAAACTGTAAGAGAACTTGCCGTCCTCGTATATTACGACGCCTGCCGCTGTAGTGCCCTCTGTGTATGTATAGCGGTTAGGTTCGCCGCAGGGTTGGTATGCAGGCACAAAAGCCTCTATTGCTTCCGATATGGGGTAGTAGGCACGGCAGAAGGCGCCCACAATACCAGGCTTCTTCAGCGGGTCCTTAACCTTGCCCGTTGCGCGTTTCGGTGCCTCAGCCTCGCGGCTACTGGTGGGCCAGGCTGACACGTCGCGCCAGTCGTGGTAAGTACTCAGCACCTCGTCAGGGTTAAGCAGCGGGCCGTCTGTGTATCTGAAAAAGTAGTCACCGTCCTGGCTACAGCTGG
>CALCHR010000050.1 GCA_937901185.1 uncultured Bacteroidales bacterium | reverse complement strand
GAAAAACTAGAAGTTTACTAAGTTTTCCTAGAAAGCTACTAAGAAAACGGGGGTGTGCAGCTACCAAAAAAGAGAGATGGCAGTGAGGTGGAAAATCTTACTGAAAGGGAGGTGGAAAAGGCTTTAGTCCCACAAGGCGCGGCCGGTGAGTTTGCGCCAGCGTGCGGCCATGGCTTTACGGATGTGGCGGAAGTTGCCGTGGCGCAGGTTGAGCCAGAGTTCCTCAAAGGAACGGCCCACTTTGAGCCAGGGATGTCCCCAACCTTGTGCGCGGAAGAAGCGGTCCTTGTAGCCCACGTCCTCAATCACGTAGCGCGGATGGCGCAAAGGGAGGTCGAGCTCGTGGTGGCCCATCTCGAAGATGCGCCGAATGGCTCGGGGCAGGGTGGCGTTTGAACCGCTGTAGTGGGTGCCTTCACCGCAAGCGCCGAGGTTGCTCACCATGTTGACGCGCGGCACGATGCTCAAGCCCGATTGGAAGAAAATGGCGGCATGAAAGAGCGTCTCGTAGTAGGCTTTATTGACCGAGCGGTGGTATTGGCAAAACTCTATGAAGTTTTGCTGGTGGCGGTATTTCTTGATGAAGTTGCGCAGCAGACGCATGGCGTAGGGGTCGTCGAGAAACTCGTAGTGCTCTTCCCATTGGCGGAAGACGCGGCGCCAAGTGCCCCATCCGTTGATGTTGAAGGCGGTGGTAAAGAAGTAGTCGCAAGGCATGTCGGGCGTCACCTCGTCGTAGTTTGTACCCGTGATGAGCGAGATGCGTTGGTCGTCTTTGTAGCGCTCGAAGAGTTCGGCGCAGAAACCGAAGAAGCTGACGGAGGGCACGTCGTCGTCTTCAAAAAATATGCAGCGGTCCACATGCTCGAAAGCCCAGCGCTGCGACATGTAGTTGGAGGGGTCGCACCCGTAGTTTTGCTCCTGATAAAGCCGATGCACCTGGCAGGGCCAGTCCACCGTCTCCACCACCTTGCGGCAAGCCTCTATGCCGGGCAGGTCGTGCTCGCCGCGCGGTCCGTCTTGGTAGAGGAAGAGCGTAGAGGGTTGTGCTTTGCGCACCTGTTCAAATACGCTCTTGAGCGCATCAGGGCGGTTGAAGAAAAGGATGAGTACGGGTACGTTTACCATAAGAAATTGTTTTGGGAGAAGAACACCGTGCCGTGCCTGTTAGATTTCTTCGCAGAAGAAGACGGCGTGGCCTTTACGCTTGTCCTCGGGGGGTAGCTGCATAAAGTTGCGATAGAGGTCGCTCAGATAGGCTTGCGGCGAGGCGGGCGCTGAGAATTTGCAGCCCTCAAACTCAATCTCGCCAAGAGGGAATACGCTGTCGGCACGGTGCATAATGCCGTAGCCATTATTATTCAGTGTGTTGGAGATGTACTCTCCGCGTTTGGCGAAGAGGCCGGCCACGTTCCAGAGCAGCGAGCAGAAGGCGCGCTTGGCGCCGAAGTAGAAAAACTCGGCAAAGGAGCGCAGCGAGTAGTAGTGCTGGCTCTTCAAGATAGCGTTGGAGCGACAATAGCCCAAGGCCACACGCTTCACAAAGCCCTTGGGGAGCGACGGATAGTCTATCATCGGAAAGATATCTACATATACGCCCTTGCAGTAGCCCCGCGTGAAGTCGTCGGCGCCTTCCACGAGAAACGAGTTGCGGTCTCTCACCTTGTAGATAGGAATGCGCACTTCGGGGTCGGTCTCGGGAGTCTGCATCAGCAAATGGGGCGGCAGCTCGGCCTTTGCCACTTCCACGAAGCGGGGCAGGTCGGAGAGGCGCATGGCGATGTCGATGTCGTCGTCCCAGGGAATGAAGCCGCCATGGCGCACGGCGCCGAGCAAGGTGCCTCCGTCGAGCCAGTAGTCAATACCGTGGCGGCGGCAGAGGGCATCTATCTCTTTCAAGATGGTCAGCTGCTTCAGTTGCAAGGCTCTGAGATGGGCGGCTTTATGTCTTTCTACGGCTTCCAAGGCTATGGCTTATTCTTCGTCGGAGCGTTTCACATCAATCACCTGTCCGGTGTAGTCGCAGAGCAAAGAGCGCACGGTCATCTCAGCCACGGTTTCGCTACGCAGCAATGTGTCGTCGGGCTCAGAGCCGAAGTTTTTCACACGCATAGGAGTCTTGGTGCGCTCGGGGTTGATGCAGTTCACGGTGATGCCGGCCTGTTCCCACTCCTGGGCGATGGCTTGCACGAAGTTCACAATGGCGGCCTTCGTAGAAGAATAGATGCTATAGAAAGCGCGTCCGCGGGTGTAGCTGCTTGAGGTGAAGAACACGAGTTTGCCATGTGTCTCCTTCAAGTAAGGATAGGCTTCGACGGCCACGTTTACTGTGCCCATGTAGTTGGTGCGCACGGCGGCCTCGATAACGCTCTGCTCCATCGAGCAAAGAGGTTCTTTGTTCAAGACGCCGGCTGTGTTGATGACGAAGTCGATGCGGCCTTCCTGGTCGGCCACTTGTTTTAAGGCGGCGGCTACGTGTTCGCGGCAACCCACATCTGTTCCGCTCGTGCTGCGAGCAAAGGAATGGACGATGGCTCCTGCGGCCTCAAGCTGCTCCTTGGTGTCTTTTCCGATACCATATGAGCCTCCGAAGACTACGGCTACTTTTCCGCGGAGCTTCTCGAGCGACACGTCGTCGGTCACGGAGAGTTTGCTGCCGCGAAGTTGGAAAAATTTGTCAAGCAGGTAGGTGTCTTCCTTGTAGGTGAGCTTCATGTTGCTCTCTTCGCCGGCCACGAGATGAACGGGCACCTCGGGCATGTACTTCACCACCACGCCGCAGTCGTCTGTCACTTTGAACGCGGGGTCTTTCAGTGCGCGCTCATAGGCTTCTGTGATGACGCTGCTACGGAAGGCTTGGGGCGTTTGGCCGCGCTGCAATCGCGAGCGGTCTGGTATGTTTGCGATGTGGTCGCCCTCGGCCTCGATGATGGTATCTACGGCAGGCAGGGTAACGTCGATGGCCTCGTAGGTTTGAAGTGCGTTGCACACATCGTCGATGATGCGCTGCGACACAAGGGGGCGTACGGCGTCGTGGAATACGAGGTTCACATCTCTACCTTCGTAGGCGCGGATGGCTGCCAGGCTGGAGTCGTAGCGTTCCTTGCCTCCCTTCAAAATCTTCTTTACTTTCTTCCAGCCGTTGCGCAGCACGATGTTTTCCATATCTGCTACGTAGAAGGGGTTGGAGACGATGGCTATTTCCTCTATCTGGGGATTCTTTTCAAAGGTATCGATGGTGTGTTCGATGACCATTTTACCTGCCACTTTGAAGAATTGCTTTGGGGTGCTTAGTCCTAAACGACTACCGGTTCCGCCGGCGAGCACAATTGCGATGTTGGGTCTCATAGGTATGTTGTTTTTATTTTTCCAATTTGAAGAGGTCGTTTCCGTAGGCTGCGATGAAGGGGTAGAAGAGTCCGCGGATTTTTCCTTTCAGTCCTCCCACTTTTCGGGGATAGACGGTGTCGCTTTTTCTCATACAGAGGAGGCAGAGGCGCAGTGTGGCGAAGAGGTTGCGCTTGGTCAGGAGCGTGGCGATGCGATGCTCGTCGGCCCATTCGTTTCTGCCGGCTGTCTGCTCAGCGAGGTATCGGTACAGGCGTTGCCAGTTTTTCTTCTGCTGCAGGTGGGCGAGGTGGAAGTAGCCCAACAGGTAAGGCTGCCACGTGGGATGGGGCACGGCTTCCCATCTTCCTTTTTTGTGGATGTGTGTGGT
>CALCHR010000049.1 GCA_937901185.1 uncultured Bacteroidales bacterium | reverse complement strand
CCAAGGTAAGTATACTCTTCCTTACCAATACGGTTGCACTTATCCCGGCGCTGAAGACGAATCAGATAACCGCACAGGTATCTTGGCCTTGAACATGGATAAGGCATACCAGTATCTCCGCCTTGAAGGTGCCAGCCACGGTATCTTCTGGCACATGGCAGAACTTCGCATCTACGAAGGCGTGCGCGATGGCTATCCCTTTAATGCGGTGAGCCCCACTGTTCGCAATGAGTTTGCGGCTGCTCGCGAGGCGGCTCGCACAGCATTGACCAACGGAACTGCTACAGAGGAAATCTGCAACCGCTTGGCTAAGGCTACCGAGGCTTTTAAGAATGCTGTCCCTGTTAAAATAGTAGATCAGCCCAATAATACCGTAGCCTATTATTTATTGGATAAAGAAAACCTTACCGCTACGCTGAACTATCTTTATCAGTACGATGATAGCTTTGAAGTGCCCTCTGAGATTTATAATGAAGAAGATGGACTCACCTATAAGGTAACAGCTATCGGCGAATACGCTTTCAGCAATAGACCATTACAAAATGTGACGCTCCCCAACAGCATTGAGTCTATCGGCAACTGTGCTTTCAATAAATGCTCAGCCCTAACCTCTTTGGTCATCCCCAACAGCGTTAAGTCTATAGGCGAATACATCGCCGCAGGTTGCGACAGCTTGCAGAGCATCGTAGTGGGCGACGGTGTGACAACCATACCTTACAGAGCTTTCTATGGCTGCCCGAAACTGACAGACGTTACCTTAGGCCAAGCAGTAGATACCATCGGCATCAACGCCTTCCACTCTTCCGGCCTTACCAGCTTTGAATTCCCCGCTTCAGTAACCACCCTCGAAGCCGGCGCCTTCGGCAAGACGAAGCTGACCTCGGTACACGTTCCCGCTACGCTGGTAAATATCGGCGAAGCCGTCTTCTCCGGCTGCCAATATCTGACAGAAATCACAGTAGCTGAAGAGAACCCCAACTATGCAGCCTACGAAGGTGGCCTCTATTCAAAAGACCACAGCACGCTCTATTGCGTTCCCGCCAACATCAAGCCCAGCTATACCATTCCTGCCGAGGTAACTGATATGGTTGGCTATGCCTTTGAAGACTGTAAGGACTTGCAATGGCTGAACTTCCGCGGCGCCACACCTCCTGCTAAGAGTTCCCTTGCCTTTATGGAATGCGACATGCTGACCACTATCTATGTGCCCGTTGGTGCGAAGGCTGCCTACGAAGCTTCTTCCTGGAACAGCTTTACCATCAAGGAATATCCTTATGCTCAAAACGAAAAGTACTATGTGCTGAAGTCTGCACAGCCCGGCGATTGGGCAGTCCACGTCACAGGTCCCAATCTTCCTGTACGCCTTGAAAAAGGTTGGACCACTCCTACTACATGGAACCTGAAAGACCATATCAAGTATGTATGGAAGGCAGATGTAAAAGAAGGCAACATCTTGAAGTTGAAGAGCATTTGGGGCTATGGTGACGAATACTTGAGTTCGGCTGCAGACATCTATCAGCCTTTCTATACTGAATGGGCCAATGACAAAGTTACAGAATATGTAATGACTCATGCGGATGGCAATTTCTTCTATCTGCACCACCAGGATATGAGCTGGAATCCTTTCATGCATGCCGATACTACATACAACCGCGTAGTAAGATGGGACGGCTACGCCCGCGACCCGCATCTCTGGGAGTTTGTTGAAGTGCCCGCCGACGTGATAGAGTCTTGGTCTGCACAGTTGGCACTTAATAGCACATTGAGGTCTTATGTAGAATCAAATATGGCAGATAATTATAGAGTGCACAATCAGGTGGTTGCCGACTTTAAGAACCATGGTTTCTTAGAGGATGGACTAAGCGTGCTCAGCAGCAACAAGCAGGAGATGCATGAAGGCTCTCTTTTTGCATTGCGCGATGGCAATCCCGAAACCTACTTCCACTCTTCTTATAATAGTCTGAACAGTGAGGGCGTATACCACTATCTTCAGGTAGATTTTAATAGCACATCAGATAAACTCCTATTAAGATATACCCGTCGCATAACTGGCACCTACAATGACTCCCCGACGAAGATACGCATCTTGGGCGAGAAGAACTCTGAGTGGGTAGACCTTGGCGTGTACGCATTGGAGTACAACGAAACCTACTTCGGTATGGAAAACGTTGGAGGTTCGCTCGCGCTTTCTCTTCCCGAGGCTTATTTCAAGTTGCGCTTCCAGGTAGAAGAAACTGTTGACGGACGCATCGTCAACGACAACCTCTTCTTCTCGCTGAGCGAATTTGGAGTGTGGAGCACAAAGCGTGATGCAGAATATGAGGCCAACCTCAATGATGCCCAGAAGGTAGAGATGAAAGAGGTTTATGTAGTTGCGCTGGAAGAACTGCAAAACGAGGCTGCCACACAAGCCACCATCGACCGCATCAAGGCTTTGAATAAACTTACAAGCGGCTTGGTTACACTGACCGACGGACAGGTTTACACTCAGTCCACAGAGTTAGACGCCTCTCGCATCACCTACACCCGTAACTTCAAGAACACCAACTGGCAAGCCTGGT
>CALCHR010000048.1 GCA_937901185.1 uncultured Bacteroidales bacterium | reverse complement strand
GTGTCAGAGACAAGTCCTGTGCTTCATCAATCAGCACATGGTCAAATTTGAGTTCATCCGGAATCTCATCTCTGTGCCGGATAATATACTGAAACCAGTCTGCCCAATCTCCTGAACAGCTTGAACACTATAAAGAAATGTACGGCATCTATCTAGCAATGAACGGTAAGGCAAATGCAGAGTATCGTAAGGAAGCTGCAGAACTCCTTGAAACTATTCGTAGTGCGCAACACAATGTAAAAGATAGAAATGTTAAATTTGCTAAAGATGCTAGTCAACTTGTAACGCTGAATAAGGCTAAGAAGAAGAGTAAGAAACTAAGGGATATTCCTGAATTCTCGACTGCTGCCCTGGCTTTTAAACAGGAAGTTAAAGATATGACTAAAGATGTTAAGCAAGCAAGAAAGCAGCTTAATAAGGTTAAGGAAAAGTATGGCATTTCCACTAAAACTGTTTATGAGTGTTGGAAAGAAGCTTACGACCTCGATATGAAATATCTCAAGGAAAAAGCTGCTGAATAATTTAAATATTTAATATTATTAAGGAGTATCGAGTAAATTACTCGGTGCTCCTTATTTTTAGATATAGTTTTATTTGCTAAATTAATTAGGTTCTAAAAAATTAAATATTGAAAAGAAAGTCTGAAAAGATGGCTTTCTTAAATTTCTTAAAATTTGAAAAGATAGTTTTAAAAGAAATTACTACTATAATATATTGACTAAACTTGTTAATATGTGTAGCTAATAACATTTTAAGCTATCATATTAACAAGTTTATTTTTATTATTTTAATGGAGGATATACAATGGCTAACAAGTTAGTAAAAACTCGAATTCAAAACAAGCATGACATTGAAGCTAACTGGAATAATGCCAGCTTCGTCCCTTATGCAGGCGAGCTGATTATCTATGATCCAGATAGCACGTACAGTTATCCACGATTCAAAATCGGTGATGGAACAAGAACAGTAGGTGCTCTACCGTTTATGTTCACGTTGCAGTCGGGTGGTGACATTACTGTAAGTAGCACTGGTGTCGTCACAGTAAAAGACGACAGTCATGCACATGTAATTTCTAACGTAGATGGACTACAAACTAAGCTAGATGGCATCGATGATTCATTAGCAGACCTAGACGCCTCACTGACAGCCCTAGATGCAAACAAAGCAGCTAAGACTCAAGGTATCTTCTATATTGAAGGTGGAGGCACTACAGATACTACTAATAAAGTAGCAACTTGGACTGGTACGCACTCTGGTATAACAAGTTATTATGCCGGACTTGTACTTGCATACAAAATAGGCACAGCGGGCTCTACTAAAACTACATTAAATATTAATGACCTAGGCGCTGTGACGGTTGTTAAAAATGCTACCACAGCTATTAGCACCAACTTTGCTGTTGACTCAGTAATCTTGCTTGTCTACACTGTTGATAGTAGTGGTACCGCTTATTGGAAAGCACATGACTATGATAGTAATACTAAGACTACTACTGGTACTTCTAATAAAGCATCAACTAAATTATTTTTAGCAGGTGCTACTTCTCAGACTAGCAGTGGTACTACTACGTATTCTAATAAAAATGTATATATCGGTACTGATAACCACTTGTATAGTAATGCAAAAAGGGTACTAAATACTGATGATAAGGAAGCGTGTGAAGCTGCCCTAGCAGGACATACTCACGGTAATGCCACTGCGACCACCCCGGGATTTATGAGTGCCGATGATAAAGCTAAGCTAGACGGAGCTCAATGGTTGGCTGAAGAACCCGCCGAGGATTCATTATTCTGGGAGGGTACTGTCTCAAAAGGCATAAGCAGTACTTGGGGAACTCTGTCTAAGAGCCTTACCTTAACTTTAGGAGTATGTTATAAAGTTTATTGGAATAATGTTCCTTATACTTGTGCTACCTATTATGCTGGAGGACAAGTATGTCTAGGTGCAGCTTCTTTAGCTTCAACCTCACATGCAGCAAGTAATGAAAATGCACCATTTGTATTTTTTGGTATTGGAACAACAGGGTCGATCTCAACTGTAATTACAGAGTCAGCAATTACTGATGCAATACCTGTTAAAATCTACACAACTAATGTAACATACCTACCAAATCAATATCTACCGCTGGCTGATACTAACCCTGGTGCTGTAAAGTCTGGAGGTAGCGTAACTATTACTAACGGACTCATCAGTATAAGCGATGCAAGTACCTCTAAAAAAGGTATTGTCCAGCTAAGTTCAGCAACTAATAGTACAAGTACTTCTTTAGCAGCTACTGCTTCAGCCGTCAAAGCGGCATATGATCTCGCAAATACCGCTAACGCAGCGGCGGTGGCGGCGGCTAACCAGAATGCTTTTAGTAATGTTAAAGTAGGAGATACTACTGTAGCAGCGGATACTACTACTGATACCTTAACTTTAGTTGCAGGATCGAATATAACTATAACTCCTGATGCGACTAACGATAAGATTACCATCACAGCTACTGATACTAACACGCACAATTCTCACGCAGTTATTTCAGGTAAGAAGGCCGACGGCTCTACAGACATTACAGGTGCTACAAGCAGTGGAAATATTACATTAGGTGATTCCGGTGTTACTGCTGGTGAGTATGGTCCGACAGCTAACGCTACACCCGGCTATGGTGCAACATTCAACGTGCCAGATATTAAAGTCAATGCTAAAGGTATTGTTACGTCAGTAACTAATCGAACAGTTAAAATTCCTGCAAGTGATAATACTAATACTACATATGATTTAGCTGCTACTAAGAGCTCTACTAACGGCAATGTTAAACTTAATTTAACTGCTGGCGGATCTGGCTCAGGCACAGACTCTGTAACGCTTAAAGGTACCGGAGCAACTACCGTAACCACAGATGCTAATGGAATAGTTACCATTAATTCAACAGCTCATCCTACTGCTTTAAAAAATCCTAATGCCTTAACTATCGGCGGTAAGTCTTACGACGGCTCGGCAGCAGTAAGTGTCTCTGCGGCTGATTTAGGTATATCAAATGCAGTACATTTTATCGGAGAAACTACTACCGCGCTAACTGATGGTACTACTACAGCTGCGGTTACCATTAGTGGAGCATCAAAAACACCTACCGCGGGCGATGTTGTCTTATACGGCTCTAAAGAGTTTATTTGGACAGGATCTGCTTGGAAAGAGCTTGGTGATGGATCAAGTTTTGCACTAAAAGGTCATGGTCATGCTGCCTCTGACATAACCTCAGGCACATTAGCCGCCGATAGACTACCTACAGCATCCTCAAGTACTCTTGGTGGTGTAAAAATTGGATCCAACATCTCTATTTCTAGTGGTAAGATTAGCGTTCCTACTGCTGACGGTACTACTGCAGGCGTAACTGTTGTATACCCTGCTGCAAGCTGCACGACATTTTCTTCCGACTCAGGAACAGTTACACCTGCTGCGGTGCAGAAGGGTGCTAAAATGTTTGCAATTACTAGACCGTCTGCTTCTACTACTAATGCTGTTACGAGATATAGTAATACAACAGGCGACGTTAAGGACTCTAAGATTACTATTGAAGACGTAACTAATACCAAAGATACATCTAAAAAAGCAAATGTTCTTGTCATTCCGGCAGAGGGCGGCAAGAAGATGGTATATGGTTATTGTACTGACCAGACAGACGGTACATCATTTATTGGTGGTGTATTTGATGCTAGCGCTACTACTTATCCCTACGCATCAGGTTTAGCTATTGGTGGCACTTCTGGAAATCTATTATGGAAGGGCAAAAGAGTTTTAGACAATGATGATTTAACCACCATCAATAATAGCATCTCAGGAAAAGCGGGCTCAAGCCATGCACATGGCAATATTACTAGTAGTGGCACAATTACTTCTACGGCTGTATCTTCTGCTACAGGTGTTCTAGTATATGACTCTAGCAACAAGATTCAAAGAGCTACTGCAGCAAATGCTCGTTCTATCATTGGAGCCGCTCCAAGCTATGACTATAGCACTACAGATCTTACTGCTGGTTCAAGTACACTTACAACCGGTAAATTGTACTTTGTTTACGAATAAGGAAGTGTTTTTATGGCTAAAAAAACTTATATCGGCGTTGGTGGTAAAGCCAGAGCCGTAACAGATATATACATTGGTGTCGAGGGCAAAGCTCGTAGAGTAAAAAAAGCTTACGTCGGCGATGCTAATGGTAAAGCAAAAGAAGTCTATCTAGCATGTCACCGCTACACAACAGCGGTGACTGCCCCCACGTGTACTGCACAAGGTTATACAACTTATACCTGTTCCTTGTGTGGCCACACTTATAAAGATAATTATACTGCAGCTAAAGGCCATACTACCGTTTACGGCGGAACAAGTGGAGTTCACCAGAAGTGTAGCGTATGTAATACTACTTTAAGCACATCACATACTTATAATCAAGATAGTGGTGTTCAGTATAGTGCAGCAACTTGTACTGCAAAACGCAAGAATTACTTAAAATGTGCCTGTGGATATAATCCCAAGAGCACCAGCTATCTAGTAGAAGTTGGTTCAGTTAATAGTAGCAACCACACCGGTTCCTCTACATACGGAGGAACAAGCGGGGTTCATACAAAGTACAGCTGTTGTGGTGCGACAATTAGTACATCACATACATATAATGTAGATAGTGGCATTCAATATAGCGCGGCAACATGTACTGCAAATAGAAAGAATTATTTGAAATGTGCTTGTGGCTATAATCCTAAGAGTTCAAGTTATGTAACAGAAGTTGCTAATACTGCAACTGGTCATACCTTAAAGACCCTTGCGGCAGTTGCTGCAACATGTACGGATACCGGTCTAACTGAAGGTAAACAGTGTACAGTATGTAATACCATTACAGTGGCACAACAAACAGTTGCAAAGAACTCAAGTAATCATACTGGCTCAGTTGTAAACGGTGGAACAAGCGGAGTCCATACCAAATATAACTGTTGTGGAGCAACAGTTAGCACGACTCACAGCTATACTGTGGATAGTGGTGTTCAGTATAGCGCAGCTACGTGTACAGCAAAACGTAAAAACTACAAGAAGTGTTCTTGTGGTTATAACCCACAAAGTGCAAGCTACTTAGTGGAAGTTGGCTCTGTAAATAGCAGCAACCATACTGGTTCTGTCGTAAATGGTGGAACAAGCGGAGTTCATACAAAATATAGCTGCTGTGGTGCGACAGTTAGTACTTCTCACTCCTATACTGTGGATAGTGGGGTTCAGTATACAGCTGCAACATGTACGGCGGCGAGACAAAACTACAAGAAGTGTTCGTGCGGATATAACCCTCAGAATTCAAGCTATGTAGTAAGCACTGGCTCAGTTAATAGTAGTAATCACACAGGTTCTGAGATCTATGGCGGCACTTCCGGGGTTCACACTAAATATAGTTGCTGTGGAGCTACGATTAGCACCTCACATACCTACAATCAAGACAGTGGCGTTCAGTATAGTGCGGCAACTTGTATTGCCAAACGCAAAAACTATAAGCAATGCTCTTGTGGGTATAATCCTAAGAGTTCTAGCTACCTGGTTGAAGTTGGTTCAGTTAATGCAAGTAACCACGCAAGCACCACTAAAGTGAATGGCGGAACAAGCAGTGTACACTCTAAGTGGCAGTGTTGTGGTGCTACTTATCAAGGAAGCTCTTACCACTCTTATACTGTAGATAGTGGAGTACAATACCAGGCAGCTACTTGTGAAGCAAATCGTAAAAACTATAAGAGATGTGCTTGTGGCTATAATCCTAGGAGTTCTAGCTATGTTGTAGAAATTGCTAACACTGCCACGGGACATGACTGGAGCGAGCATCCTTGTGAATGTTGCGTTTGTGGTGAAGTAATTCACGGTACTGATGTTTACTACGAAGACGTTGAACCTACTTGTACAACACCTGGTCAGACTGGTGGTTACTACTGCTCAGACTGTAAAACCGTTTGGGAAGAGCCTACAGTAATTCCTGAAACAGGGCACGATATGCAAAATAATAATGACTATGAAGCTCCTACCTGTACAGAAGATGGTCAGTACGAAAGTTACTACTGTGCGAATGGCTGTGGTCATACTACGGGTGGTGGTAGTATTCCTGCGACAGGACACGGTCTCATGGTTAGTAATGGAGACTATGAGGCACCTACTTGTACCGAAGCAGGCCAAAATGCAACATACTCCTGTTCAAACGGATGTGGATACACTACAGGCGGTGGCACAATCCCTGCTAAGGGACACGCAAGTGGTGGAACTGTCCAAGAAAATTATGAAGACGCTACTTGCACTGAGGATGGCGGCTATGACTATGTAACGTACTGTGTACGATGTGATGAAGAGCTTAGTCGATATTCATATACAATCTCAGCTAAGGGACACACAGATACGTATGTATGTACACGCTGCGGTGAGGTTACAGGAAACGGTGAATGTGACCACGAATATGATAACTGGAACGACTGTGATTGTGATATATGTGGAGAGCACCGTCACGTGCTAGATGACTATTGTACTTGTATTGGCTGTGGTGAGACTTTCCACACTATAGTAGATGGCTGTTATTGTGATACTTGCGGTGAGGAATTCCATGACTGGTACGAAGATGAAGCAGAAGAAGCCCCTACATGTAGCGAGAGTGGTCGAACAGCTCATTATTCTTGTCGCAACTGTAGCTCAGAGTATGGAGGAGAATATATTGAGCCTACAGGCGACCACCACTTTAATAACTGGTGTGACTGTGAGTGTACTGAATGTGGAGGATGGTTCCATGAGTTTGATGGCTGCCAGTGTACTCGTTGTGGTGATTACGAACACGATCGTATTAACTGTGTGTGCCGGTACTGCGGAGATACAGAGCATAATTATGATGGCTGTTATTGTATTGATTGCGGCGATGAATGTCATAATTTCCAGTATTGGGACTGTACTTGCGAAGACTGTGGTTACGAGAATCATACTTATGTAAATGGCCAGTGCAACTGTGGCCTTTACGAGCCCGGATATGATCCTGATGCCTGCTTAATTGCCTCAACTCCAATCTTAATGGCAGACGGTACTGAGAAACCGATCGCAGAAGTAAAAGCTGGGGATATGGTTAAATCCTGGGACATTGAAAACAATGAATATATTGATGTAGAAGTCCTTGGAAGTTATCAGACCGGTGAGGCTACTAAGTGGTCAGTTTATTCATTTGATAATGATAAAGACCTTACTATTTATAATCAACACAATATTTATTGTAAAGAAAATAATAGTATTAAGAGATCCACCTACTGGAAGCCTGATCAGACAGCTATTGCAGCAGACGGTACTGAAACTTCTTATGACAGTGTATCAGAGATATTTACCGAAGAAGCGGCAACACGTCATACTCTATTAACAGAGAATAATCTGTATTTTGCTAATGGTATCTTATGCGGACATCACCCGAGAGCTAAGTATAAGTTCTTTACTAAGGGCTTACTCACGGCAGAACCCGGGCAATTGAACCAGTATATGACAACTAACAATATTTACCAGGCAATGAACGGTACTGAGAATGAAGAATACCGTAAAGAGGCTGCTGAACTCATTGAGACTATTCGTAAAGCTAAGAGCCGTGTTAAGGGAAGAAATAGTAAGTTTGCTAAAACACCGGCTAAGCACAGAGACACTATGAAAGCTGATATACTAAAAGCTGGTAAACCTGTTAAGTTAAGAGAAATGCCTGAATTTGTTGAAGAGGTTGATACCTTCAAACAGGATATTAAAGCAATCAACAAGAGCATCAGAAAAGCTAGAAAAGAGCTCAATAAGATTAAAGAGAAATACGGCGTTTCCACTAAGACTGTTTATGAGTGCTGGCTTGAGGCTTACAAGCTTGATATGGAATATCTTAAAAACAAAAAATAACTAAATTATTTAGGCCCTGGTTAAGGCCAGGGCCATACACTAAAAATAAGATAAGGAGTAAAAACCAAAATGTTTAATGTTGCATTGAATGCCGGACATTACCTCGGAACCCCGGGCAAATGCTGCCCTAAATCCCTTGACCCCAAGATGACTAAGGAATGGGTACTGAATAATCGAATCGTAACCAAAATGCAGAGCATGCTCTCCGCATACGAAGAAATTAATGTTTTGCGTGTTGATGACCCGCTAGGATTGGAGAATCAGACTTTTGCTCAGAAGCGTACTAAAGTAAATGAGTTTAATTCTGACTTTTTCCTAGGTGTACATCATAACGCAGCAGGAAAAGAGTTTAGCGGTGGTGGTATTGTAGCGTTCTGTACTATTAATCCATCAGAAGAAAGTGTTTCTTGGCGTGATGAGCTTTATAAAGAGTCTGTTGGAGCAACTGGACTCAAGGGCAATCGGGCTACTCCGTTGGTTAAGCGTGATCTTCTTGAGCTCCAGGGCTTGAACTGTCCTGCAGTACTTATGGAATGTGGATTCATGGATAGCCGCGTGGACTGTCCGATTATTCTGACCGAAAAGTTTGCAAATACAATGGCGAAAGCTTTTGTAGCAGTTATTCTGAGAAAAGCCGGTATTAAAGAAATTGTTATTGAAGAGCCTGAAGAAGAGCAGACTCAGAAAGAAACTTTAATATCAATAAAGCTTCCTGTACTTACTCGCGGTTGTAAGGGCGAAAATGTAAAAGTACTTCAGGTATTACTTAATGCTAACGGCGCTAAGCTTGACCTTGACAAGTCTTTTGGTCCTGCTACTGAAAAAGCTCTAAAAGAGTTCCAAAAAGCAAGAAAGCTCACTGTTGACGGTTCCTGTGGACCTGCTACTTGGGCAGAACTTCTTTGCGGTAAAAAAGCTTAATACAAAGTAAAAGCTTAGGAACTAAACACTCCTAAGCTTTTACTTTTATCAAACTAAATCAACTCTTGGATCTTCTCAATAGCTATTGCAGTGAGCAGCTCCTTATCTGATTTCTGATTAGAGTATCTAACAAAAGATCTTAAAACTGCATAAAGGTCAGTCATTGGTTTTATTTCTGCGGTAAACTTCTTTAGATTCTCGCTTACTTCTTCTTGTCTTGCTAAGTGCTCAGTCAGCTGTCGCTGTGCAGCATCTTCCACGTAAATTTCATATGCGAGGCCGTCGGTTATTTTGTAAGCAGGAATCTGAGATTTTGCTTTAGCCGGTATAATAGAAAATTTAGTGGTCTCACTTTCAACTCCAATTCGATAGTGATTACCTCTTTTATTAGCTATCATGCCAGCCGGGGTAAGAAGTATCTTGCCAGTTATTGTAGTATAATTGCCTTCAGTTAAATAAGTACGACCTCCTGACTCAACTGCCTGTTGAATTAGCTTTTGCCGGTAATTTTCTGCGTCTGCTTTATCTAAGTAAGATAGGCAGATAAAAACCTCACAGGTGTTCTGGTCAGAAAGCTTTTGTTGCTTGTAAATAGTACAGTAATACATATAAAAATCCTCCTTTAATTTGTATTTACTTAATAATACCATATATAACATAATTTGTAAATAGATTATTTTTAATTTTTTTAAATTATTTTATAAGTTATATTGTATTATATAATATATTTATTATATGGAGGCACACAAAAGATGAGCACATACGTTAGAGAAAAAGTTTTAAGAATCCCTACAGACAAGCTTGACCTTGGTTTTATGATCAATAAGATGAAAGAAAAGCACCCGGATGAAGATCTTAATGATGACTTTACCTACTATCTCGAAGATACTTTTCCTGACTTGTTTGACTATGGTACAGAGGGTAAGTTTCAGATGGCACCTACAGAATCTTCTTTTATTGATTATGTTATTGAGAAAGAGTGGGATGCTGATGGTGATTGGGGCAAAACGAGAGCTCTTTATGATTCTGAAAAAGAAAAGTTTAAGCCGCTATTCCAGCAGATTGACCCCAATATCAATATGAGCTTGGTAAGGCTTGTGGAGTTTTGTTGGTATAACGGTGGAGAGGCCGGTGATTACTATGACGAAACTGCTGACGACTTTTACAAAGCTTTGGCATAAAAACTAAATATTTAATAAAGACTTAGAAGATAAAACTTCTAGGCCTTTATTATTTTATACTGTCTTTTACTGTATTATAAAATATAAAGATATTTTTAGGAGGATTTACGGAGACGTGAAGAAAGACTGGTTTGAGAAACTTGGTGAAATAGATAAAGTTAATGAAGCTGTTATTGGACTTCAGGAATTGCGACCTTACATATATAACAGAACCCTGCTATATGGATATACCTGCGAAAGAGAAACTTACCACGTTTATATGAAAGACCAAAAGATTTATACGGTAGTTTATAACACGGATTATTCAATCGTCTATGAAAATGAGCTCTCAAACTTTATGCTTGGCGACCCTAAGCCTAAGAACATGAGGCAGATTGAAGTAAAGTCAAATAGAGATTTTGTTCCTGACAAAAGACTTTATCCGGAGAGATGTGATTATCATTTCTGCCGGGCTCTTAAAGAAAGAGGAATTAAGCTTCCTTTTACTCATTGGAGCGAAGAAGTGCAACCTAATGAAAAAGGCTACTACGGTTTTACCTTAGAAGATATAGGAGATATGGAATGAAAACGAAACAAACGTATAATCCCTGCGACGACTGCCAGTACTCTTATTCTAAAAATGGCCAAGAAAGCAGTATGTGTAAAATTTGCGAGTTTACTTATTTTAGAAATCTGGCACCAAAAGAAGGAAAGTGGCTTACTGATAGATTTGGTTTAGAGCGCTCAATCTGTTCAATTTGTAATGCTGTTTATGAAGGCGATGGTGGTAATTTCTGTCGTAAGTGCGGAGCGAAAAATGAATAACAAAGCTTAATAAAAAAAAGAACAATGTTAGCAAAAAGTTAGCATTGTTCTTTTTTTAATTCGCCAATTTAGCCGACTGTTTATTGTATTATAAAATAGAAATAATTTTGAAGGATAAAATAAAAGATGATTTATACTTACCAGAAAAAACTCAAGGGCAAGAGAGTTGGTGTTGTCTTCGGAACTTTTGCTCCCTTGCATCAAGGCCACCTTGATGTTATTATGAGAGCCAAGAAAGAGTGTGATGGAGGTTGTATTGTAATCGTTACGGGACGTGATGGTGATCGTGGTGGAGATAAAATGCCTATCAAGCTTCGTTATCGTTATGTAAGAGAATTTTTTGCAGACGATGATCTTGTTGCAGTTTATCCGATTAATGAATCAGAGCTTGGTATCGAGGAATACCCGAATGGCTGGGCTAAATACATCAATGAGGTCGAACGTATTTTTCAGAGCGGCACCGAACTAGGCGAAGCAGTTTTCTATATTAGCGAACAGGAGTATTATGATTATCTTACTAATCATGGATATGAAGCAGTACTTCTTGACAGGACTCTTAATCCTATTTCTGCAACAATGATTCGCCAAAATCCGATTAAGCACTGGGACAAGATTACTTTTCCGTTTAGAAGAGTATTCAGTACTAATATTCTTATTTGTGGCACAGCGAGTGAAGGAAAGACAACTTTGACTAAAGATCTCGGAAAATACTTCAATGCTCCTTACTCTCATGAATATGCAAGAGAGTATATGGAACAGAGCTATGTTTCTGAGTGGGAACTTGACGGAGCCGACTATATGGCTTTCCTTGACGGGCAGTATCAGCTCAACAAGAAGCTTATTAACTCACCGAGCAATCATGGAATTTTCTTTGCAGACTCAGATAGTATGACTACTCGTATGTATGCAGAGTATTATTGCAAAGATCCTGAGCTTGACCTTACTGAAGAAGAGTTTAAAGATATTGCCGTTGCGGCAGATGCTATTACTAAGAAATGCCGTTGGGATAAGATTTATTTGCTTTGTCCTCATGGAACTTTTGTAGACGATCATACTCGTTATATGGAGTTTAGTGGCATGGGCGAAAGAAGAGAGCTCTTTGAAATTTTGTGTAATAATATTAAAGCTTCCGGAAATTGGGATAAAGTAGTTATCCTTGACGGAGGATATTATAATAACTTTAAGAAAATTGTTGATGATGTAAAGGAGATCATTGAAAATGGTAAAATGGCTTAAGAATGAATTTTGGAACGGTTATAACACTTTTGAGAGAATCTTTTTCGCCTCGCTGATTCTGCTTCAGGTAATTATGTATTTCATTGTGCCTGACACTGCAATCGGAATTGTCTGTGGACTCGCAGGAGTTATCTGCGTAGCTCTTACCGCTAAGGGAAAGATTTCTTCGTATTTCTTTAATTTTGTACAGATGATTACTTATATGATTATCTGTTGGGACCTCGCTCTTTATCTTGAATTTAGTGAACAGGTATTTTATTTCATTGTTTGTATCTTCGGTATCTTTATGTGGAAGAAAAATATGAAGACAAATGATGACGGCACCACTCAGGTAAAAGCAAAGAAGTTTAGGCTTTGGCAGTGGCTACTCTCTATTGGAGTTGTAGCAATCAGTACTTTCCTGCTCGGCTATTTTGGTGATGAAGTTCTTGGTAGCACTCTTCCTTATCTGGATGCTATGACTGTTGCTCTTGCTGTTATCGCTCAGCTTCTTATGGTTTGGAGATACAGAGAGCAGTGGGCTTGCTGGATTCTTATTGATGTAGTTAGTTTGATTATGTTTATTATCCTCGGTCAGTGGTCGATGGTTGCAATGTATATTGCTTGGACAGCTAATGCTTTCTATGGTTGGTATAACTGGACCTTGCTTCAGAAGGAATAACTTAAAAAAATTGGTATATAAAGCTTAGGAGATAAAACTTCTAAGCTTTATTTTTTATTGCAGTATTTCGCTAAATTAGGCGATGGTATAATTATGCCAACGTTAAACACTACTGACAGCCGAAGCGGTGCGAGACTAGACATATTTAAAACAATACAATTTAAAAGGAGGCATACCAAATGCAAAGAGTGTATGGTGAATTCATTATTAATGAAACTGCTTCTGAAAATGTGGTCTCGTTAATAAAAGAGTATGAAATAAGTTTAGGGTTAAATGAAGTGCCTAAAAACTTTATAATCCGAAAACTTGGTATTAAAGTCAATGCTGCCTGCGACGTTGAAATAAATGGCAGAAAGTTTTCTATTAATGAAAAAGAGCCGCTGGAATTTGGCTACGATAGTATTAAGGTAAATAGCATAGTATTTAAAACAACTGGTCTGGCTGCAGTTGTTAGATACATGTACTACAGAGAGGACAAGGTATATCAATGAGTGGCTTTTATGATTTACCTTTCTTCTCAACAGGAAGCAATATTGAAAATGGTAAAGATGGTATCTCACCCACCGTCTCAATAGAAAGTATTTCAGGTGGCTACAAGCTAACTATTACAGACGCCAACGGTACAAAAACTGTAAATGTAATGGATGGCAAAGAAGGTCCACGAGGTCCTCAGGGAGTAGCAGGGCCTCAAGGAGTAGCAGGGCCTCAGGGTCCTGCAGGTGAACGGGGAGAAAGAGGTTTGCAAGGTGAGCGAGGACTTCAAGGCCTAACCGGTGAACGAGGACCTCAAGGCGAAGTTGGTCCCGCTGGCCCAAGAGGAGAAACTGGACTAACTGGGCCACGGGGAGAAACAGGAAGTACTGGAGAAACTGGCCCGGTAGGACCAGCGGGAAAAGATGGTACAAATGGAAAGTCTGCTTATGCTTACGCTCAAGAGAGTGGGTATTCAGGAACAGAAGCGGACTTCGCTGCGATGCTTTCTAGTATTATAAATAAGCAAAATATTGCTTTAGGTATTCATACTGACGGCTTGCTTTACTTATATATTGACGGAGAGCCAACCGGTGCCGGTATATCTTTAAGCGCTAATACAGAAGCATAAATAATTATTATAAAAGAACTTAGGTAAAAATACTTAAGTTCTTTTTTTTAAAATTGAAATATTTGGCTCCACGATATTGTATTATAAAATAGATAAATTATTGGAGGACTATAAAATGAATAAAGATACTATGCTTACTTTTTTGGATGCTTGGCTAGGTATGAATGAAGGAAGAAGCCCTTCAGAAGCTATTGAACGACAGGAGAAACGTGGACAGGAAGAAGTTGTTAGAAAGCAGAGGCTTCCTAAGAAAGTCAATGATCATAATGTGCCTAACGAGATATTTTTTGCAGGTGTTTCCAAGGACATGAGTTGGGAAGATCGAAAGGCTATTACTGATCAGAATCTTATTAACTATACTCGGGAGCAGTATGAAAAGATCGGCATCGAGATTATTGAAGAGTACGATGACCTCTTTTGGAATGTAAAGCTTCCTGAGGGTTGGGAAGTGAAAGCAACTGATCATGCTATGTGGAATGATGTCAGAGATAATAAGGGAAGAAAGAGAGCTTCTTTCTTTTATAAAGCTGTTTTCTATGATAGAGATGCTTTCATTAGATTTGATACTAGATACTCTGTTGATGTAACACATGTCGGCGACCCTGAAGATTATGAAGCTTGGCGTATGTCAGATATTATCGGACTTGTAAAAGATGGAGATACTATTATCTATAGTACTCATGCTGTCCCGGCTACTGATGATTATGCTAAAGATGATAAGATAAAGAAGGAGCTCTATGATCTGGCTGAAGCTTTCCTAAAGAATAACTATCCTGACTATGAAAGTATTTATGCTTACTGGGATTAAGAGTGTGGGAGGTTAAGTATGTTTAGTAAAAATAAGCTTTATAAAATTACATATCAAACCTTTGCTAATTACACCGCAGTTATAGCTGCAAAAGATGCCACTCATGCGTTAAAAAAATTTCGTAAAAGTGCTCAAAAAGAATGGTTTATTATACCAGATGTAATCTCGATTCAAGAAATTATGTAGCAAGGAGATAAAGTTATGAGTAATAAATATTGTATCTATAAGAAGCCTTGGGGAGATATAGAAGCCTGGGAGTATATTGATGATCTTGAAGAAGCAATGTCTTATTGGTATATTCGAATGTCAATTGATAAATACGGCATTGAAGGCACTATGCCTGTTTGTATGAATAAGATGGGCGGATATCATCAATTCTGGGCACCTGAGTGCATTGCTATTATAGAGTCGGATACTTGGCCGTCGCTTTCTTCTCACTATGACCTGTTTAAAGGAATCGTCAACAGTTCAAACTTTAACTATGGCTGGATTGATCATCTTGGAAATACTTATGCTTGTCCGTATATGGGG
>CALCHR010000047.1 GCA_937901185.1 uncultured Bacteroidales bacterium | reverse complement strand
GCGCATGGCCACGACGTCCACGGCTGCGTATTCCTTGAACTTCGCCCAGCGCTCGGGGTCGTGGTGCGGCAGGTTTCGGGTGCGTCCGCCGTTGGCGATCGTAGGCTTGCAGGGCTTGCAAAAGTAGTTGATCAGGGCCTTGCCGTCCTTCCGCTTTTGGACGGGGAGCTGGAGGGCGGCACCGGCCGCCTCCAGGCTCAGCGGGAGGCCATTCATCGCGCAGAGGATCATGGTGTCCTCCCACTCCTCCGGGCGCTGGTAGAAGCCGAAGCTCCTCTGGTAGGCGCCCCGCTCAAAGGGGGAATTGTGGGCGATCTTCACCGTGTCCGGATCCTGGAGGCCGGCGATGATGTCCGGCAGCTCCTCACGATCCGCAGGATCTGTCAGGTCCAGCACCCGGACGGGCTCATCGTCCCAGGCGTAGGGCAGCAGCAGGATCTCGAAGTCCGGGGCCTCCATATACTTGAAGAGCCCCGAGGACTTCAGGTCCACGCTGCTATAGGTCTCAGTGTCCAGCCAGAGGATCCGCTTACCAGGGGAAGCCATCGCCGTCACCCGCGGTATCTGTGAAGCCGTCGTTGAAGTCGTCAGCGGAGCCTACGGTGCCGAAGGGATCACCGTCGTGGAGCTTCTGGACAGCCAGGAGCGCAGCGCCGATACCCTTGGAGCCAGCGGTGTTGTAGCCGAAGAAGGTGATGGAGGCACGGCCATAGGCGCCACCGTAGACCTCGGCGGGGTCGGTGATCGGGTTGCCGAAGCCGTCGACCACGACCGGCTTCTGCTTGCTGCGGACCTTCAGGACGTAGCAGCCCTTGCACTCGGGGCCGTAGGGCTCCCCGTTGTCTCTCACGCCGTCACCATCGCGCAGGGGGTTTTTGGGGGTGGCGGGCAGAGATGCGGCGCCATTCTTCTGGCGGAAGGCCTCGGCCGCGTCGCCCATGGCCTTCTTGATCTTGCCGAGGGTGGCGGTGTCACTCTTGGGGATCAGCAGGGTGATGCTGTACTTTGGATCGCCGCCGCCAAGGGCTTCCTGGGGGGTGAACAGATAGCAGAAGGAAAAACGAACTTTACCGGTAACAACTTTACTCATGACTTTTTACTCCTTTTTATTCAAAATCTTTTTGTGCTTCGGCCAGGCGGTCGAAGGGTTTTCTTTTATCGGACTCCGGGGCGATGGTGGGGCTACCCGGCTTCGATACGATGTACTGGCCGACAAGCTCGCCGACCTTCTTCTTTCCGATGGACTTCTCCATGGCTGCGGGGCTGAGGATCTCCGGCTGGGTAAACACTTGCTCGGAACTGTAGCCAGCTTGTGCCAATGCCGCCAGCGCGCTTTGGGTGTCATCCCACTCTCTCGAAGCTCGACCCTCCACGACCTTGTAGCCTGGGATCTGCTCACCGTTGAGCATTTGGGTCAGCGCCCGATCCTTCACGGCCTTCAGCCAGGCGGTGATCACCGGCTCCTGCTTCAGGATGTCGGCAACCATCCAGGGCGCCAGGGTGGGCACGGCGGCCTTGCCTCCGGAGGCGTTGACCACCTTCGTGCAGTCAGCTGCCAGGGTCGGGCACTGGCCGGCATGGGGACAGAAGCGGCAATGCTCACCGGAGCAGAAGTCGCCCTGGCCCTTGGCCGCCAGCTTGGCGATCGGCTTGACCTCTTCACCCCAGGCCCGAAGCTCCTCCACCCGGAGCACCTCGACAGAGACGTTATTGATCCGGGGCTGGAAGATGTGCATCCCGATCTCGTGGATGTCGTAGATGTCGCCGAAGTCGTTGAGGGCGCCCAGGCCGTAGAGCCGCATCTGGGAATTATTCACGGCGGAGACTGCGACGCCCTTGCCGTACTTGTAGTCGATCACGTCGAGCCGGTGTCCCTGGATGATGATGCCGTCGCCGGTGCCGAAGCCCTTCGGGACCCAGGGAGTGAGATCCAGCCGCTGCTCCAGCAGAACCGTGGCATTTTCGTCGGTGATCAGCTCCAGGAGGTAGTCCCGGTACTCTGCAGCGCACTGGATCATCTCGGCGGTCACTTCGCCGTAGGGATCGAGGGCCTTGCCACGGGCGAGGGCCTCAGCGACCTCATGGGCCAGGGTGCCCTCCCTGGTGAACTCAGTCCCAGTGTTCTCGTACATCGTGGCCGCCACGGCAGAGGGCGGACACTTGAGCCAGCGGGCCGAGCTGGAAGCGCTCAGCACCGCATGGGCGCGGGAGCTGTGGTCGATCTTCTCGCTCATTTCATCAGCCCCTCCCTGCAGAAGCGGAACTGGATCCAGGCACCGAGCCAGATCGCCAGCGTCACGCCGGCCCAGGTGGCCAGGAACTCGGCCAGGGCTTTGGAGATCTGGCCGCAGGCGCTCAGCACGATGACCAGGACCCAAGAGACGACGACAGCAGCGAAGGCACGGAACATCCGGCGGTCGGCCCTCCGGGCGCGGCGGTTATCTTCTTTTCTCTGGCGCTCCTCCTGGCGGACGGCGTCGGAGTGGGCGTTGATCTTTTCAAACATATCCATGGTGCACCTCCTTAAATCTTGGCCAGCTCAGCCATGACCTCGGCCCGCTTATCCTCAGGGACAGCGCTGACAGAGGCGGCGTACTTGTTGATGATCTCCTTGGCGGCTGCCTTCTGCTTCGGGCCCTTGGCGACTGCCTGGGTGACTGCCTTCTGGAACTCGGCGAAGCTCACCGGCTCGGGAGTAGGCTCCACGGGGGCAGGCTCAGCTGCGGGGGTAGTAGCAGGAGCATCAGCGGGCTCCAGGTGCGCGGTGGATGCGTCAACGGGGTGGTCGGATCCGGTGGCCTCCTGGAGGATTTCCGTCCGGATCTCAGGCGGCTGAAAGCTGCCCAGCACGCTGGCCAGCAGGGTGACGGCACCGGTGAGGTCGTCCAGGCGCTTCCGGTCCTCTTTGCATAATTCGATGGTGATAGTGTTCATGGTGTTCTCCTCTCAGTTTTTAAGTTGTAGTATGTATTCGATCTTTACGTCATAGCGACGCTGCAGGATGGTGTTGATGGCCGCGAAGATGCGGTCCGGGTTTGGCCTCTTGGTAGTGTTCATGGTGTGGCCTCCTTTGTTGAGTTTTCTCAACTTTCAGCGTAAAAAAAATAGAGGTGAAGCTCGTCTGCAGGGATCTCGAGGATCTCGCAGGCCTTCCGGATCTCGTCGGCCGTCCACTCGGTGTGGCCGTTGAGCTTCTGGCTTAGTGCACACTCCGACAGGCCCATGCTTTTGGCGAAGGCGGCCTGGGTGTGGTAGATGGCACGGATGCGCCCTCTCAGTCTTGCGTAGTCCAACCTGTTCACTCCTTCCTATATGTTGTTGAGGTTTCTCAACCAAGACCCATTATATTGAGATTTCTCAATTTGTCAAGAGGTAAATTGAGCTTTCTATATAAATTTTTTACCAAACGATAAAAATTGTTGATTTTGCTCAATATCTATGGTATTATTTGCCTATGAAAATAAAAGGAGGCACAGAAAAATGGAGAAAGCTCAAGAGAGCATAGCGGTGAGATTGCGGAAGGCGCTGGACGCCTCAGGGAAGAAACAGGCGGACCTGGTACGGGAGACCGGCCTGGACCGGGGCTCCATAAGCAGCTATCTTTCCGGAAAATATGAGCCGAAGCAGAAGGCCATCTATAAGCTGTCCGCTGCATTAAACGTCAGCGAGTCCTGGCTTCTGGGCTACGATGTACCCATGGAGAGATCCCCAGAAAGCAAAAAGAACGACCAGCTGGCGAAGCTGATCGTGAAATTGAGAACGGATAACGATTTCTATAATATGGTGGCCACGCTGGCCGAGCTTCCTGAGAATAAGTACCGGGGCGTAGAGCAGTTAGTAGCCGCTCTCAAGGAGTAGTTTGTGGATGAGGTCCAGAAGACTCTCGTCCGGACAGCTGTGGAGCTTTTCGATGATCTGGTTGACTAAATCTTGATACATAGCAAGGCCCTCCCATGGAACTGGTGTTCTATACAAATATGTTATACCACATGGGAATAGTCGAAAATAAACGATTTTTGACCATTTTATGAACAAAGGGGATGGAACTGTGGTAGCAATCACAGAGAAAACGGTTAAGAACCAAACAACAGCGCCGCCGGAGCTCCTGGTCGCCAGGAACGTCCTCCGCTGCGCCATTTATATCCGAGTAAGTACAGCAGAACAGCGGATCGAGGGCTGGAGCCTCCAGGCCCAGGAAGCAAACCTTCGAGCCTATGCCGAGAAAATGGGCTGGAAGGTGGTCGGGGTATATGCCGACGCGGGCAAGACCGCCAGAAAGCGATTGAAGAGCCGGAAGGAGATCCACCGGCTGATGGCCGACGTCCAGGCCGGGCTGATCGATGTGATCATCTTCAAGGAGCTCGATCGCTGGTTCCGAAATGTTTCCGACTTCTACAAGATCCAGGACATCCTGGACGCCCACGGAGTCAAGTGGCACTCCCAGCAGCAGCCGCACCTCAAGATGGACACGAAGGACGACCGCCTGCAGGTCAACGTCCTGCTATCCTTCGGCCAGCATGAGACCGACACCGGATCCGATCGTATCAAGTACACCCGGAAGTATCTCATTGAGCAGAAGCGCTGGCCTGCGGGTGTCCATAGCCTGCCGAGGTGCTACACCCTGGACGACGATCAGCACGTCATCCTGGACGAGTCTCCTGGCCGGGCTGAATATGTGAGGGCCCTGGTCGACAACTTCCTCCGCTATGGTGCCGTGCAGCGGGCCATGAAGGAAGCAAACGAGCTCTACCCGCCCGGGATGCTCTACAATAACGCGGTGAGCTTGTTACGGAACCCGATGCTATATGGCGAGTATGGTGGCGTACCGGACTTCGTGGAGAAGCCCTTCATGACGAAGAAGGACTGGGAGCGGATGCAGGGCCTCATGACTCGGAACGCCCGGGACACCGAGCGCCTGACCTATGTCTTCGCCGGCCTGATCACCTGCAGCTGCTGTGGCCTCAAGATGGCCGGCACCAACACGGCCAAGCACGGGAAGATCTACAAATACTATCGCTGCCGCCGGGCCAAGGTCCAGGACACCTGCACAAACAAGGGATCCTTCAACGAGGAGAAGCTGGAGCAGGATCTCATGGAGTACGTCAAGGCCTCAGTGGCCGAGCAGATCGTGAAGGTCAAAGAGGTAAAGGCGGCCAGAAAACCGAAGAAGGCCAGGAAGTCGAACAGGGAGAGCATCGAGCTACAGCTGGACAAGCTGGAGGATCTGTACATCACCAGCGACCGGATGACAAAGGAAAAGTACGAGGCCAAGAAGGCCGCGATCCTGGCCAAGCTGATCGTGGACGATGAGCCGGAGGAGAAGCTGCCGGAGCTGGCCGACCTGGAGAAGATCCAGGCCCTCTTCGACAGCGGGGTCGAGGAGCTGTACAAGGACTTCAGCCCAGAGGAGCGCCGGGAATTTTGGCGGGGGATCCTGGCCGAGGTCAAGGTGGAAGGCTACCAGATCAAGGACGTCGATTTCATAGAATAAGAGAAAGGAGCGCACAACATGACCGTCGAAGAGGTCCGCAGATATGCAAAAGAAAGAGGTATACCCGAGAAACGGGTCGAGGTGCTTGTTGCTGAGCTGCACCCGGACGAAAAAGGCAAGCTAAGCACGGCAGAGTCTATGGAAGCCAGAGCCGCCATAGAATATGTCTGTCGTTTAAGGGAGGACACCCGCCGCATTCTCGAGGCGGGACGAGCTCTCCGAAAGCAGCGGGACGAGGCATAATAATAGAAGCCCAGGGGCCGAAGCTCCTGGGCTTTTGTGTGCCTATCTTGACTTTTGGAGAGGGTATGGTATAATTTTACATATTTTTTTGACAGGAGGCGGAAACAATGGGCTTTTTCTCTCGTCTGCGACCCAGCAAAGCAGAACCCGCTGCACCGGTCCAGGCACAAGACACCAAGCTCGTGGGCCACGGGGTTGCTGGCACAAACTACCACCAGAAGGAGCTCCAGGCCATGGGCAAGATCAACCCAGACTACGCGCTCGACAAGCGGAGCCTTGTGAAGCGGTGGCCTGATGGTGTGACAGTCTACGAGTACACCTTCAGCCCGAAGAAGGCCGAGCTGGTACCTGAGCCTGAGAACCCGCACGACCCGAAGGCCATCAAGGTCCTGGTCGACGGTGTGCACGTCGGCTACATCAAGGCCGGATCCTGCGCTCACATCCACCGCCTGCTACGGGAGAACCGGATCCAGAGCATCACGCCGCAGATCCTGGGCGGCAAGTATAAGGCAGTATATTGCTTCGACGGGTACGACCGCCGCGCCGGGAGGGTCGAGGGCTATGATCTCGAAAAAGGAGAGATGACCCTCGTGGTCCGCCTGGACATCGTGGAGCTGCTGCCACCGGAGAAGAGCAAGGCCTAACTGGGGGCCGACTGCATCAGCAGCTTGCCGATCAGGTCCAGGAGATCCTCATCTGTGCAGGCAGCAACAAGCTGGCCGACCATCTCGCGGAGACTTTCCTGGGCGTTGGTTTTTGTGGCTTCCATAGTGGGATCCCCTCTCGTTTTTATTTGTGTTTCTAAGGGGATTTTAATCAAACCAAAATAGAATATCAATGTCCAAATTTGGATGATAAATAATCAAATTCGACAAAGGCAGGGTCAAAAATGGAAATCGGAAACGATAAAGTACGAGAATATCTCATAGCCCTCAAAGAAACGGGTCATTTTTCCTATGAAGACATAGCAAACTTGAGCGGCATCCCGTTTCAAACCGTGAAAAACATCTTCACCGGCAAGACGCCGGACCCCAGATTTGCAACGGTGGCGAAGATCATCATCTCCCTGGGCGGTGACCTCAACGAGATCATCGGCTACGAGAAAAAGAAGGAGATCGAGGTCAACAGCACCGTCTCCCTGAAGGAGACCTACGAGATGCGGATCGCTGACCTGGTCAAATCCTACGAGGACCGGATCGCTGACATCAAGGCCTTCTCCGATCAGCGGGTGGCGGACGTGCGGAAAGACTACGAAGAAAGAATCGCAGAACTGAAAGAGCTGCTCGCAAAATAAAAAGAAACGCCCAGGAGCTTCGGCTCTTGGGCTTTTTTTTCGCGTTTTAGGTGGAACGGAGACGGGTGGAACAATGAAAAAGTGGAACAAAGGCGGGAAACGGGCTTGACCCGAGTGGAACGGAGCGAAGCCAAAAAGGAACAGAGGTCGCAAAACTAAAGCCCAGTAAAAAAGTATCAAAATATCCCCAAAATGCCCATTTATCAATATCTATCAATGAAAAATAATACTAATTTTTATATAGTGGAACAATGGAACAAAGGGAACAAAGAAAAATGAAAATAGTAGAATAGGGGCATATATTATAGGAAATATAGGAATATAGGGGTATATAGGGTATTTATAAGGAAATTGGGCTTCCGTCCGTTCCTTCGTTCCACCTAAGAAAAAATGCAAGCCCGGAAAGGTTGGCAGTGCATGGCAGTAAAAAGGTGATATATTGATAGCGTAGGAGACCAGGCGGGCGAGCCTGGTCTCTTTGGTGTTCATGTACACCCTTTTCTCACAATAAGCCTCGGCCGGTAAATAGGGGCTCCAGAGAGGGCGAACAGCTAAGCCCGGCGCCAGTGCAATTCTGGTACGGCATACATACCCAGGAGGGCCAGAGATGACCCAGAAACAATTCTATAAAACACAGGCATGGCGTAGGGCCAGGCAGGCCTTCATCGATGAGCGTATGGCTCAGGATGGAGGGATCTGCCAGGTCTGTGGCCAGGAGCCTGGGCTGATAGTACACCATAAGATATGGCTTGATGATGTGAATTGTAATGATCCAGATATAAGCCTAAACCCTGAGAACTTTTTGTATGAGTGCCAGACTTGTCACAACAAGGAAAAAGACCCACGAATCGCAACGCCTGGGCG
>CALCHR010000046.1 GCA_937901185.1 uncultured Bacteroidales bacterium | reverse complement strand
CTTGTCCTTTCTCGTTGGTAGTATAAGGTGGAGAGGGGATTGAGCCGGAATAGATAGAGGAGCAACCGGTGGCGTTGGCAATCATCTGACGGTCGCCAAAGAGCTGGCTGACGAGCTTCACATACGGAGTTTCGCCACAGCCTGAGCAAGCACCGCTGAACTCAAAGAGCGGAGTGGCAAACTGAGAGTTCTTCGGATTGAGTTTTACATCTACCTTATCTTGCTTGCTGCTGACATGCTTCACGCAGTAGTCCCAGTTTTCTGCCTCGGGCATTTCGCCTTCGAGCGGAACCATGGTGAGTGCCTTGTTGCCCTTCATACCCGGACAAACATCTGCACAGTTTCCACAGCCCAAGCAGTCGAGCACGTCAACCTGCATGCGGAAGTGCATACCCTTGAGTGTGGCAGGTGCCTTCATTTCCAGGGTAGCGGCATTGTGGCCCTTGAAGCCTTCCATCTCACTCTCGTCGAGCACGAACGGACGGATAGCAGCGTGGGGACATACGAAGGCACACTTGTTACACTGGATACAGTTTTCTGCATTCCATGTAGGCACGAAGGCAGCTACGCCGCGCTTTTCGTAAGCGGATGTGCCTTGTTGCCAAGTACCGTCTTCAGATACCTTAAAGGCGCTGACGGGCAGGAGGTCGCCGTTTTGAGCATTGATGGGGCGTACGAGTTCTGAGATGAAAGCGGGTTCGTCGCGCACCACCTTCTCGTCTTCGGGCAAGTTGGCCCAAGCGGGATCAACAGCCAGTGTTTTATACTCGCCACCGCGGTCAACGGCCTGGTAGTTCTTGTTAACAACATCCTCGCCTTTCTTGCCGTAGGACTTCACAATGAATTTCTTCATCTGCTCTACTGCGAGGTCAACGGGAATCACTTCGGTGATGCGGAAGAAGGCTGACTGCAAGATGGTGTTGGTACGGTTGCCAAGACCAATTTCCTGCGCAATCTTGGTGGCGTTGATATAGTAGACAGTGATATTGTGCTCTGCAAAGTAGCGCTTCACGTTGTTGGGCAAGTTGTTGGCCAATTCTTCGCCCTCCCAAATGGTGTTGAGCAAGAAAGTTCCGCCGTCGCGAAGGCCGCGAAGCACGTCGTACATGTGGAGATAAGCCTGTACGTGGCAAGCTACAAAGTTGGGGGTCTTAATCTGGTAAGTGGAGCGAATGGGGGTATCGCCGAAACGGAGGTGTGAGCAGGTGAAGCCGCCGGACTTTTTAGAGTCGTAAGAGAAGTAGGCCTGGCAGTACTTGTCGGTGTTGTCGCCGATAATCTTCACAGAGTTTTTGTTGGCACCCACTGTTCCGTCAGCGCCGAGACCGTAGAATTTTGCTTCGAAGATGCCTTCGCCACCCAAAGCCATTTCTTTCTGCAAAGGCAGTGACTGGAAGGTTACGTCGTCTACGATGCCCACAGTAAAGTGGTCCTTCGGCATAGGAAGAGCCAGATTCTCGTAGACTGAGCAAATCATGGTCGGAGTAGTATCGCAAGAGCCGAGACCATAGCGGCCGCCTACGATGACGGGGCGGTTTTCTTCGTTGTAGAAGGCGTCCTTCACATCGAGATAGAGAGGTTCTCCGTTTGCGCCGGGTTCTTTTGTACGGTCGAGCACAGCAATCTTCTTGCAGGTTTTGGGCACTGCGGCCAAAAGATGTTTCACTGAGAACGGACGATAGAGGTGTACGCTGACCATACCTACTTTCTCGCCCTTAGCGTTGAGATAGTCGATGGCTTCGCGGGCTGCTTCGGTCACGCTACCCATACAGATGATTACGCGGTCGGCGTCTTCGGCACCATAGTAGCTGAAGAGTTTGTACTCGCGGCCGGTGATCTTGCTCACTGCCTCCATGTACTTCTCAACGATGCCGGGCACCTCGTCGTAGTAGCGGTTGCATACTTCACGGTGTGCGAAGAAGGTTTCAGGGTTCTCGGCCATACCGCGAGCTTCGGGATGCTCCGGAGTAAGAGCGCGGCGACGGAACTCAGATACTTTGTCCATCGGCACAAGCGGACGGATGTCTTCTTGGTCTACCACTTCGATTTTCTGATACTCGTGGCTGGTGCGGAAGCCGTCGAAGAAGTTGATGAAGGGCACACGGCTCTCCAAGGTAGCGAGGTGAGCTACGGCTGAGAGGTCCATCACTTCCTGTACAGAACCTTCGCAGAGCATAGCAAAGCCGGTTTGACGGCAAGCCATTACATCGCTGTGGTCGCCAAAGATACAGAGAGAGTGGGTGGCCAATGTACGTGCTGATACGTGGAATACGCTGGGCAACAACTCGCCGGCAATCTTGTACATATTGGGAATCATCAGCAGGAGGCCCTGTGATGCTGTAAAGGTAGTTGTCAGGGCTCCGGCCTGCAATGAGCCGTGAACTGCACCGGCGGCACCGCCTTCAGACTGCATTTCTTGTACTTTCACTGTGTCGCCGAAGAGATTCTTGCGACCTTGTGCTGACCATTCATCGACGTGTTCGGCCATCGGCGAAGACGGGGTGATGGGGTAGATGGCAGCGACTTCGCTGAACATATATGCTATATGCGCAGCGGCCTGATTACCATCGCAAGTAATAAATTTTTTACTCATGACTATTTTTATATGAGGTTAATATATAATTGTTAGTTTCTCTTACTTGAGGGTCTGTGTTTTTTAATAGAGGAAGCCGAAGAGCCAGAGGGGCAGTTCGTTGTCGTGGGCCACTTCTGAGTTGTAGCGTGCCAGAATCATGCCCGGCGTAGTCTTTACCCGGCGACCTTTCTCGCAGACGCAGATGTCTGTGGCATCGTTGATGCGGAAGAGTCCTTCGCGGCGACACTTGCGGATGCTATGATGGCGCCAGAGGGTATTGACAAAGAAGGTTTCCATCACTTGCTGCTCACTCATATTATTAGAATAGACTGCGTACATCATGTTGGTGTCGTGCATCATCACGGCTGTGGGCTTGCCCGAAGCGCTGTCGCCGTCTTTGTACACCATGTTTATCAAGCGGGCCTCTTCCAGATACTTCAGATAGTTCATCACCGTGGCGCGGCTGGTACCTATTTCTTCGGCCAAGCGACTTACGTTGGGCGTAGACGTTCCGTCCATGGCCAAGAGATAGAGCAGTTTCTTGATACGCGACAGGTATTTCAACTCCACTTGCTTGTTGAAGAGGATGTCTACTTCTATCATCATGTTCATAGCCTTGAGGAGCGCCTCGGTAAAGTTATGGTTCTCCAGGAAGAAAGGATAGTAGCCATGATGAAGATACTCGGAGAAATACTGCCACGGCTGCACTTTCGGCAGGATGGATTTCAGAATGTGCTTGCTGTTTCCCAGAAGGTCTGAAAGCATATAGGGCTGGAAACTGTTGCCCGTTTGCAGGTTGATAAACTCGCGGAAGGAGAATCCATGGAGCACGTAGCAGCGACTCAAGCGACTGAGCTCGGAGTTCTCTGCTCCGGGTTCGGGCACAGAAGTGGTGGTGTAGACAATGCGCAGATAGGGATAGCGGCGATAGCATTCGCAAAGCTGGTTTTGCCAATCGGGCAACTTAAAGGCTTGGTCGATGAGCAACACCTGTCCGCCGTAGGCCACAAATTCGGCTGCGAAGTCTACAATGCCGCGGCCTTGAAAATAGAAACTATTGCTGTTCACATAGAGACACTGGCGCAAGCGTACGTCAAAATGTTCTTTGGCATACTGCAACAAGAACGTGGTGCGACCCACACCGCGCGGTCCTTTGATACCTATGAGGCGATAGCTCCAATCAATGCTGTCTGACAAGGAACGACGTACGGGGATGGATGTATGTTCCATCAAGAACGCATGAGCCTGAAAAAATGTCTCCATCATACGGGTTTCTCCTATATTTAGTCTTGCAAAGATAGAAATTACTATTTAATTTGCAAACTACACTTAGCAGAAATCCTCGCCCCTCACATAAAAAAACTATGGCCTTACGAGGGGGCGTTCTGAGTTATTTCTGTAAATTTGTCCGACACAAATATTTTTTCAAGAATGAATCTACAGCAGCTGGAATATATCGTGGCGCTCGACACGCACCGCCACTTTGCTCGCGCCGCCGAATCGTGTGGCGTAAGTCAGCCCACTTTAAGTTCGCTAATTCAGAAGTTGGAAGAAGAACTCGACGCAGTGCTCTTCGACCGCTCCTGCAAGCCCATTGCACCTACGGCCGTGGGGCGCCGTGTGATAGACCAGGCCCGCGTGGTGCTCTACAACCTTGAGAGCCTGCGCCAACTCACCGTCTCTGAGCGCGAGCAAAACAGCGGTAAGGTGCACATAGGCATCATACCCACCGTGGCGCCCTACATCCTGCCATGCCTGTTCCGACAGATGCGCGAGACGCAACCACAGATTGAACTGCGGGTGAGCGAGATGCGCACGGCGGTCATTGTGGAGCAACTAAAGAAAGCCGAGCTTGACATGGCCATCCTCGTCACGCCGCTAGAGCGCGAGGAGCTACTGGAAATTCCGCTCTACTATGAAAAATTTGTGGCCTACGTTTCTCCCAAAGAAGCGCTCTACGACGAGGCAGAAATAGCCCCCTCTGCGCTCCCCACAGACCACCTGTGGGTGTTGAAAGAAGGCCACTGCATGCGCAGCCAGGTGTTCAACCTCTGCGAGAACAGCTCCGCCGTTTTTTCTACCATCTACGAGGCCGGCAGCATCGACACACTGGTAAAAATAGTGGACGAGAACGGTGGCTGCACCATCATCCCCGAGCTGCATCTGCCGCTGCTCAGCGAAGCGCAGAAGCAGCACGTGCGCCCTCTGCTTGAACCGGTGCCCGTGCGCGAAGTGTCGCTCGTCATCCGCCGCGACTACCTGCGCGAGCGTATCATCAACAGCCTCGTGGGTGCTGTCAAAGCCATCATCCCCGACAGCATGATTGACGCCCGACTCAGGAAATTTGCCGTACGCCTTTAGGCTGCAACACCTCCCCACTCCATCAAAAAATCCCTTCACTTGCCGGCTCATCCACCCGTTTTTGAACCTTCTAAGAAAGGGATTTTTTCCATTTTTCACAGGCGCAAAAATCGGCTCTGTAACCTCTTGAAAATCAATAGGCATTTTTGACCGTTTCTTAGGTAAAAGCTAGGTGAATTTCGGTAACTACTAAGAAAATTTTGGTAACTACTAAGAACGCGAAAGTAACTACTAAGAAAACGCACCTCCTTTCTTATCTCTCGCACTACTACCTCCCGACAAAAAAACAGATGGCTCCGACAAGTTTTTTTCTTGCCGAAGCCATCTGTTCTATCTTGTAAAATCTGCTTAGTCCTTCATCCTTGAATGCACACAAGCGAAGCACAACCTAAGTAGCGCTCCGCTTGTGTCTATATATAATTAAGGAGTATACAGAGATAGAGTCTTACCATTTGGAAGAACCCCAGTCGTGCTTAAACTTATTAGTACCAGCCTCTTCTTCTTCATCTGTCCAAGGCACATCATCTTTCTCTGGGTCGGTAACGCTTTGAGCTATCATTTGTTCAGCCGCAAAGTCAAAGATTTCCCATTCAGGTTTAAGATATTGCTTCTTCATATACTTCAAATTTTATTCGCCTGAAAAATTATTTTACAAAAACCTTTTTACCATTTACAATATAAATGCCTCTGGTGGTGGGCTTCATCACACGGCGACCCTGGAGGTCGTAAACCACATTTTCCTTACCAGCATTCAGAGCTGCATTTTCAATAGCAGTTACATCGTCCGAATTGCGGAACACCACACGCATGGCACTGGATGAGAGATTTACATTCACACCGGGATTCCAAGTTCTGGTCAACAAGAAGCGGAAGGGTTTCATCGCACTAGAGCTATGCGCCAATTTACCGGAAGCACTCATCACCCATCCACGTTCGCCGTACTCATCCACAAGTTCTTCTTTCTGAAGCGTTCTGTAATTACCAACAATCTTGCAGGTCATCACCTCGTTGGAAAGCACCACTGCATTGTTCTCGTCAGCGCCGTAGAGAGTAGCATCATCAAGAGCAATCTCCAGTTCTTTTGCTGCTTCAGTTTTGGGATAAATCAAGTAAGGATGGTTGGCCTGCAGAATAGCTGCTTCGTTCTTGATTTTGGTAAGTTCGATACCAGTAGCTGTCACTGTGCCGTCGCCGTCAGTTTCATAAAGCATGCCGGTCCATTCTGCAATTTGATAGTTATCCAACAGCATGCTTGCCGGAACTTCAAAGGGAAGGAACATAGCATTCCACACGGAGTGGTTCTTGAACGTACGCTTGTAGGAAATAGTCAGGCCTTCGATGTCGGTGGTGTTGGTATAAGCAAAATCTACATCCTCAAAGTCTACAACCTTTGTAGGAGTCACAGTGCCATTGCCATTGTCCTTAAGATAGAAGCCTTCGGCCTTAAGGTCTTCAGAATATGCAGCAGGAAGGATAATCGTGTTGTCTTCAAAGTTTGTCTTAGCCTCTATAATAAGGTCGCCCTCGAGAGTAGCGTTGGAGTCAAAAATAACCTTGCAATCCTTTACAAAAATAATATCAAGGGCATCATTATAGCCGTGGAAGCTCATCACACTCACTGTGCCTGCACCTCTGAGCAAGCCTCCGTTTACGTTTACCGTCACATTGTTGGCTCTGATAGCGATGAGCGAGAACGCATTGGCGTCTCCGGCAAAAGCAGGAGATACAGCCTCGAGCGTACAATTGTTAAGCGTAAATTCAGAATTTGAGGCGTTGTTCTCCTTAGCATAAATAGCGCTGTAGCCCTTAATCTGACAGTCTGTAGCTACCACATCTGTCTCCACAAAAGAGATGATGCCATAACCCAGAGCAGCATTGATATTTACTTTGCTCATTGTAACAGTAGTACCATTCTCATAGCCGCCAATAGTAATGGGCTGGGGATTGCCGTGCTTCAAGGAAGTAGCCTCCAAAGAAAGTTGCTCCAATGTAAGATTGATATTTGTACGCGTATCTACGCAGCGCTGCTCGGCAATGATAGTACCATTTTTGATAGTAGTTTTGGCGCTCACCTCAAAAGCTTTCTTGCAATTGGCTGTAACAGTTTTTCCTTTAAGGTCAAGCACTAAGTCTTTTACATTCAGCTTTACGAGCTCTGTCAAGGTAACATCTTCTAAAAGTTCTATAGTCTCGCCGGTTTTAGCGCCCTTCACGGCGGCAGCAAGAGTAGTATATTGGTAGCTACCAATTTTTGCTACATAAGTTAAAGAAGGATTAGGGATTACGCTATAAGTGCCATCGCCATTGTCTTTAACAATAAGATTCTCAGCGAGGAGGGCTGACACGTCTGAGCTAAATGTGCCGCCATAGATAAAGCCTTTCAAAGATGCTATGCCGGCCATTCCGGCGGTGTAGCTTTGCACTGCGTCTGAATGGTCAGACAAGAATGTTCCGCCATTGATATAGACAGACTTGATTTTATCATAGGCTGTCCCTCCGCCCACATTTTCCACAACGAGAGCTGCGCCTGTTGCTTTGTAGCCATCTGCTACATATCCATAGGCTTGCTGTGCGCCTGTTCCTAAGAATTTGCCGCCGGTAATTCTGAGTTCTCCGCTCTTGAAGTAAACGGCATTGGCTCCTTCAATCTTACCGCCGGTCACAGTCAACGTACCGGTGCTGGGCCAGTAAATACCGGCTACTGCAGGATTGCCTGAAACGATGTTACCACCTTGTACATTCAGCACAGCCAGATTGTCGGCGTTTGTCATAATAGGAGGCAGGGTATTCTCGGCAGTAGTGGAAATATTTGCCTTAGTATTTACAAAGGCGCTCTGAATGTAGAGCGGGCAAACGCTATTGCCGGCGCCAACAATATTAAGACCTTCGGCAAAGGTAACAGTGGCCAGGTCCTTTATGATAAAGCCAAAATTATCGTCTGTATCTACAAAGCGGATGGTCTTAGTAGAGCCTTGGATGGTGAAATTCACATTACCGAAAATCAAGATGCTCTTTGTCAGTTCCAAGTCTTTGAGGATGGTCACATCGTTTCCGGTTTCGACAGCGGCCTCTACTGCGGCATAGATGTCAGAGAAATCTTCGCCGCCCACTCTTGCTACGGGATTGTTCTCCACATATACACCGTCTGAATTTACAACATATTCCACTTCTGTTTTAGTACCTTCAGCACTTACAGAATAGAGTGTAACTTCGCCAGTAACCTCTGCTTCGCCAGTAACTTTAAGTTCTCCAACTTCACCTATAAAGTTTTCTACACTTCCGCCAGTCACCGTAGTCATAGATTCAGCACCATTAGCTTGAGGTGTTTCTATCAAGCCCCTAACTTCTCCACCACTAATATTTATCTCGCCTTGCGCAGGAGCACTTTCATTCACCGAAGCAGCTTGTCCCCAAATAGTTCGGCGAACACCTTCGATTGTACCTCCGGTGATATTCAAATAAGTCTTACCGCTATATCCATGGTTATTTTGCTCCATACGATTACGGATAGCTATATATGAAGACTTAATCAAGCCACCATGAATATTAGTAGTTGCATCACCAAAATAGTTACCACTATTATCTATAGTGAATGCCATGTCAGTACCACCATTATTTATAAATGTACCATTTTCTATGGTCAACACTCCACCACGATTGTGGAATATGGCAGACATATTATTCCAATTACGATCGATAGTAGATGCTAAGTTAATAGTTCCATTACCCTTAACTGTCAACTCGCCATAAATATAGAAGAGTTCATAGTTGCCAGAAGCATTATCTATAGCAGTAATACTCATATTGTTCATATCAAGAACAACATTCTGACCATCTGCGATAGTAAAAGTCTTGGTATCGACCTCTATATCACTCAAAAGTTTCACCACCTTCCCATCGGCTGCAGCTATTGCTTCTTGAAGGCTGGCATAATTTTCTCCATCTACTACAGCCACTTGAGCTGAAACAGAATGGGCCACGCCCAACAACATTGCCACAAGGGCAATAATCATCTTGCTTAGTTTCATTCTACTAAATATTAAATTTTGATTGTATATTTTTACCCACTTACCAAGCTAAAACAGCCCGTAGAGAATAGCCTATTGAAAAAATCGGTGCAAAATTACAAAAAAATATAATACCAATATGATTTTCAGTTATCTAAACAGTAAAAATTATTTGTACACAGGTAAAAAAATCTTTGTAAAAATGGCATAGTACGCAGTAGATTATCAGTAAATATTAGGGTTGTCTGTAGGCGGCTGTAAATTAAAAAATATAGAGTCGGTATTCAAAAATAACCATCCGGCGGGCGTCTGCCACGTGCAGTTCTTCAAGCGTATCGTCTGTTTCTTCTGCAGGCTTCCGAGCAACAGATTTTTCCATTCTTGCATAGGCTAAAAACTGTCTCTGTAACCATCTGAAAATCAATAGGTATTTTTGGCCGTTTCTTCGGAGTTTACTAGGAAAAACTCGGAGTTTACTAAGAAAAATTTGTAGTTTACTAGTTTTTCCTAGAAAGCTACTAAGAAAACGCACCTCTTTTCTTATCTCTCGCAAGGCTCTTTGGAAGGGAGAAAAACAAAGCTCCGACAAGAAAAATCTTGCCGGAGCTATCATCTCTATATAGTTAAATCAGTTTAGTAGTTGCTCTTCATCACTTCGAAGTAAGCCTGAGCGTGTGCGCAAGCGGGGCACTGTTCGGGAGCCTCGATGTCTTCAGTCACGAAGCCACAGTTGCGGCATTGCCAGAACACTTTGCCATCCTTGCGGAATACAGTGTGGTTTTCTACATTCTCCAGGAGCTTGAGGTAGCGCTCTTCGTGAGCCTTTTCAGCCAAAGAGATGTTGCGATACATAGCTGCGATAGCGGGGAAGCCTTCTTCGTCGGCGATGTCAGCAAACTTGGGATAGTCGTCAGCCCACTCTTCGTGTTCACCGGCTGCTGCAGCGCGGAGGTTCTCCATGGTGTTGCCGATAACGCCGGCGGGATATGTTGCTGTAATTTCTACCATACCGCCTTCAAGCCACTTGAACATGCGCTTAGCGTGCTCGCGCTCTTGCTCGGCTGTCTCCATAAAGATGGCAGCAATCTGTTCAAAGCCTTCCTTCTTGGCTACACTTGAAAAATAGGTGTAGCGCATGCGGGCTTGAGATTCGCCAGCGAAGGTCATCAACAAATGTTTCTCAGTACGGGTTCCTTTAATGCTCTTAGTCATAGTCGTAAAAATTTTAATTGTTATGTGAATTATTTTCTGATGCAAATATAAGGGGTAGTTTTGAATTGAGCAAACAGATTTTATCTATAGTGTGATAGATTTTAGCTATATTATATTTTATTTATATCTTTGCAACCGCATAACACATTATATATATTATATACTTATGGACAAGGTATCGGAAAACCCTTTCAAAAACCGAACAGCAGACAGCCTGCCGCTAATGCTTGTCACTGCTTTTTTTGTAAGCCTTTATTTAATCTCCAACGTGATGGCCGTCAAGGTGATAGGCCTGGCCAATCTCTTCTATTTTGATGCCGGCACCATCACCTTTCCCTTTGCTTACATGCTGGGCGATGTGCTCACCGAGATATGGGGATTCAAGACTGCCAAAAAGGTAATTTGGACCACGTTCTTCTGCAACATCGTCATGGTGGTCTGCACCCAAATCGGGGTGTGGCTTCCTTCGCCCGACCACCTTTCTGAAACCGCCGAGGCCTACAATCATGTGTTCACCTACGTACCTCGTATCGTTATCGGCTCGCTGGCGGGTTTCTTGTTAGGAGAATTGTCTAACGCCTGGCTTATGGAGCGCATCAAACTCAAGATGAAGGGGCGCAAACTATGGGTGCGCACCATCGGCAGCTCTATGGTGGGCTACGTGTTCGACACGCTGCCCTTCGTGTTAATAGCTTTTGCCGGCGTGGTCTCTACCAGAGAACTCTTACTGATGATGGCTTTCCAATACTTCTCTAAGTTGATCATCGAAGCCACAATGGGTACTCCTTTGGCCTATGCCGCCGTTCACGTCATCAAGCGCTGGACAGAAAAACACTAAGACATGGAGCGCTACTCTCTCATCCACGAAAAACTACCCCGCGAGTTTGTACTCTTGCAAGGCACCGGCTGTCGCTGGCGAGGCTGCACTTTTTGCGACTACCACACTGACACATCCGCCCATCCCTTTGAAATAAACAAAGAGGTGTTGCAGCAAGTGACCGGCCACTACGGCGTGCTCGACATCATCAATTCGGGGTCGGCTATTGAGCTTGACGAAGAGAGCATCACTCTGCTACAAGAGATAGTAAAGACCCGCGGCATCCACACTCTTTGGTTTGAGATGCACTACATGTATCGCCACCGCCTGGCAGACTTTGCCGCCCGCTTT
>CALCHR010000045.1 GCA_937901185.1 uncultured Bacteroidales bacterium | reverse complement strand
TCTTAGTAGTTACCGAAATTTTCCTAGTAGTTACCGAAATTCACCTAGCTTTTACTTAAGAAACGCCCGAAAATGGCCCTTGATTTTCAGGCGATTACAAAGGGTGAAAAATAGAGGTTGTGGAGCCCTTGGTGCTTGGCATTTTTTTTCGTCCTCAAGGTCTGCTCATCCTTAGCCATGGCAGTTTTCTTCGGAAAAGAGGGCGGCGCAGCCCTATGGAGGGGCTAAAAGCTACTAAAAAACTGAAAAAATTTGGCAGCTAAAGATTTTAGGCCTATCTTTGCCCCGGAAACACAAACGAGTAACAAGACGAAGTGAGGAAGAATTCCCGTAGCACAAGCGTGTCGGAGTTCTTTCGCCTTTTTTTAGTGCCTCGTTGAAGCTCCTATCCAATATAAAATTCTAAAACTTATACAGATTATGGCATATATGACCCAAGAGGGCTACGACAAGATGGTGGCCCAACTCCGACACATGGAGACCGTAGACCGCCCCGCTGCGTCGGCCGCAATAGCCGAGGCCCGCGACAAAGGCGACCTCTCGGAGAACAGCGAATACGACGCTGCGAAAGAGGCACAGGCCATGTTGGAAATGAAAATCTCCAACCTCAAGGCCGTAATTGCCGAAGCAAAAATTATCGACGCCAGCAAGTTGCGCAACGACGTGGTGCAGATTCTCTCTACCGTAGAGATGAAAAACGTAAAGACCGGCATGGCGATGAAGTATACCATCGTGAGCGAGAGCGAAGCCAACCTGCGCGAGGGTAAAATCTCCTCAACCACACCCATTGCCCAGGGACTCCTCGGCAAGAAAGTGGGCGACGTGGTGGAAGTGAAAATCCCCAACGGCACCATCCAGCTCGAAATCCTCAATATCTCCGTAGGATAATCTCCCCCTTAAAACAATAAAGGTATGACCATCTTTAGCCGAATCATTGCCGGAGAAATTCCCTCCTATAAGTGCGCCGAGGACGACCGCTTCTATGCCTTCCTCGACATCAACCCCGTGACCAAAGGACACACCCTCGTGGTACCCAAGCAAGAAGTAGACTATCTCTTCGACCTCGACGACGAAACCTTGGGCGCCATGGTGGTCTTCGCCAAGCGCGTGGCAGCCGCCATCAAGCAAGAGTTTCCCTGTAAGAAGGTGGGGATGACCGTGCTCGGCCTCGAGGTGAACCACGCTCACATCCACCTGATGCCCCTTCAGCACGAAGGCGATATGGATTTCAGAAAAGAGAAACTACAACTTCCCAAAGAGGAGATGCAGCAAATAGCCGACAGCATCCTCAAGGCTTTCGAAAAAGCCTGATGGGAGCCAGAAATAACCATTAAGTCCCCCTCCCTCAAGGTCAACGACCCGGATGGACGGGGACTTTTACTTTTTTATACAGCTATGAAAAAACAATTCTTCACCCTCCTGCTCTGCTCAGCAGCTGTTGCGCAGATGCTCCCGGCGCAAAATGTCGTTTGGTTCGACCGCCCCAACAGTCTTAAAGGACGTGCCGCATGGTATGGCGGACATCCCGAGCAATTCACCAATGGCCGTAAGCCCGTCGATGCAGGCGGCTACGCCTACAACGCCGACCCCGAGTGGGAATACCGCTCGCTGCCCATCGGCAACGGAAGCATCGGCGCCAACATCATGGGCTCCGTAGAGACAGAGCGCATTACGCTCAACGAGAAAACCCTGTGGCGCGGCGGCCCCGGTACGGCAAAAGGTCCCGCACACTACTGGGATATGAACAAACAATCGGCCCACTTGCTCAAAGACATTCGTCAGGCATTCCTCGATGGCGACGAAGCAAAAGCCGCACGCCTCACCTACCAAAACTTCAACAGCAACGTGGCCTACGAAGTGACTGCCGAGCCCGAATTTCGCTTCGGCAGCTACACCACAATGGGCGAACTCTGCATCGAGACCGACATCAAGGAAGCCGGCATCTCTGAGTATCGCCGCGCCCTCTCTGTCGACTCGGCCTACGCCTCTGTGTCGTTCCTGAGCAACGGCGTGCGCTACGAGCGTCGCAGCTTCGTTTCCTATCCCGACAATGTGTTGGCCGTGCGCTTTACCGCCACCGAAAAAGGTAAGCAGAATCTTCGCCTCGTCTACGACAAGAGCCCCGTTTCCGAGGGCAAATTCACAGCCGTAGGCACCGACGCCCTCTGCTTTGTGGGTCACCTCGACAACAACGGTATGGAATATGCCGTGCGCATCAAGGCCGTGGCAAAAGGTGGCCGTGTGAGCAATGCCAATAATTGCCTGAGCGTAGAAGGCGCCGACGAAGTGCTCTTCCTCCTTACAGCCGACACCGACTATAAGCCCAACTACGATCCCGACCCCACCGATGCAAAAGCCTATGTGGGCGTAGACCCCAAGCAGACCACTGCCGATTGGATGGAGCAGGCGGCGAAGAAAAACTTCAAGCGTCTCTTCCAACGCCACTATGATGACTATGCCGAACTCTACAACCGCGTGCAATTCAGCCTCGCCGGCCCGTCATCAGCACTTCCCACCGACCAACGCCTCGCTGCCTACAGAAAAGGCAACGCAGACCAGGGCCTCGAAACCCTCTACTATCAGTTTGGACGCTACTTGCTCATCGCCTCTTCGCGCCCCGGCAATCTGCCCGCCAACCTGCAGGGCATCTGGCACAACAATGTAGACGGCCCCTGGCGCGTGGACTATCACAACAATATCAACTTGCAGATGAACTATTGGCCCGCATTGCCCACAGCTCTTACAGAGTGTGCCGAGCCGCTCACCGACTTTATCCGCCTCCTTCAGAAGCCCGGTCGCGCAACGGCTAAGGCCTACTGGGGAGCCCGCGGATGGGCAGCAGGAATCTCTGCCAACATCTTCGGCTTTACAGCACCCCTCGCCGGACAAGATATGTCGTGGAACTATAACCCCATGGCGGCCTCCTGGCTTGCCACCCACCTCTGGGAATACTACGAGTTTACACGCGACAAGGACTTCCTCCGCCACACCGCCTATCCCATCATCAAGGAGTGTGCACAGTTCACCGAAGACTTCCTCTGGAAGCGCAACGATGGCAGCTACACCGCCGCTCCCAGTACCTCGCCCGAGCACGGACCCATCGACGAAGGTACCACCTTTACCCACGCCGTGGCACGCGACATCTTGATGTGCGCCATTCGTGCCGCGCTCACGCTCGAAGTGGACCGTGCCGAAGCCGACAACTGGCAGGCCGTGCACGACAACATTGCGCCCTATCGCATAGGTCGCTACGGTCAGATTCTGGAGTGGAGCAAAGACATCGACGACCCCAAAGACGAACACCGTCACGTGAACCACCTCTACGGCCTTCATCCCGGTTCTGCCATTTCGCCCCTCACCACTCCCGGCCTTGCCGAGGCATCGCGCGTAGTGCTCAACCACCGCGGCGATGGCGCTACAGGATGGAGCATGGGCTGGAAGCTCAACCAGTGGGCCCGCCTGCACGACGGCAATCGCTCTTATAAACTCTTCGGCAACTTGCTCAAGAACGGTACAGCCGACAACCTTTGGGACATCCATCCCCCCTTCCAAATTGATGGTAACTTCGGCGGCACAGCCGGTGTTACAGAGATGCTCATGCAGAGCCACGCCGGCTGCATCCACCTCCTGCCCGCCCTTCCTGATGCCTGGGCAGAAGGCAGCATCAGCGGCTTGAAAGCACGCGGCAACTTCACCGTAGACATAGCTTGGAAGGAAGGCAAACTCCACAAAGTGGAAATCCTCTCCGGTGCCGGTGAGCCCTGCGTGGTGCGTTACGGAAACAAGACTGTACGCCTCGCCACAGAGAAAGGCAAGCGCTACGTGTTGAGCGCCGCCGACTTCCAATAGTATATGACCATCGGGTAAAGCCGCATGGTGTGGCAGCCCGCAATAAGCTATATGCTCCACTTCCTACTTTCTTCGGAGCTGTCCAAAAAAGAGTAAACAAATTTGGCAGTCTCCGAAGAAAGTATTATTTTTGCACTCGGAATCTTAAAGAAGACTCCGTTCGGACTTGTAGCTCAGTTGGTTAGAGCAACAGACTCATAATCTGGAGGTCCTTGGTTCAAGCCCAAGCTGGTCCACTTTGAAAAAAGAAACATCTGCAGCTGCGGATGTTTCTTTTTTTGTTGCTTAAAAAATCGGGTGATGACGGGCGGTTGGGATGGCCCCAAAATGGTCTTTGTAATCATCTGAAAATCAATGGTCATTTTCGGTCGTTTCTTAGTAAACTTCTAGGAAAAACTCGGAGTTTACTAGGAAAATTTTGTAGTTTACTAAGTTTTCCTAGAAAGCTACTAAGAAAACTGAGGTGATATGGGGACGAAAAAAGGGAATGGTTTGGGGTGATGAGTAAGCGAGGCATGGTGTTAAAAAATGTTCTAAAGAAAGTTGTGGCGAGTTCTATTAAACTTATTTAATACATCTATGCTTGGCTGTATTAACAAAAACTCTGTATCTTTGTCCGAAACTCTCTTCTGAAGCCTAATGCTGGCTGAGGAGAAGTTTTTATGGAAAAGATAACTCACTTATTTATTAACTTAAACCAAACTCAAAATGAAAAAGTTACATTACTTTTTTTCGTTGCTCCTACTCTCAATGGTAGGACTTGGTGCGCAAGCCGCATCATGGGTTCAGGGAGAGGTGCTTACCGAGATTGTGACCGGTAAGAATCTCCTTGTAAGCTACGCTGGCGAGACTCGTTTCTTGTGTGGCGACAAAGAATCTGCTGTGGTTACCAACGAGTGTATCTACATGCTCGAAGAAACCGGTAACACTGTTGACGGCCTCCCCACTTATCGCTTGAAGCAAGTGGCCACAGGCTTGTATCTGAAAGACCAAGAGCTCAGCGGTGGTGCTGATAGCTGGGACAACCCTCCCGGCGGCGAAGTGGGCGTACACCCCTACGTGGTTTACACCAACGATGCTTCTTTGGCTTATACCTTTACGCTGATGGCGCCCGTGGCCGACTCTAGCAACGGCCGTGAGAGTGTGGCTACAGGCAAAGGCCCCGGCGGTCCTGTAGAAAACGCTTGGGTGCTCTGCTGCAGCAATAAGAAGGATGGCCACTACTACTACTTGGGTAGCATTGGCGACCCCTTTATCTCTCCGTATACCGACACCAACCAGTGGGTTTTCTACGCTGTGGACGAAGCTAAGGGTAAGGACATCTTGGTGCAGGAGTTGACTATCCTCTTCCCCAACGGCTTTGACAGCTCTCTCTTCCCCGTCGGAACAAATCCCGGTGAGTTTTCTAAGGAGGCGTTTGATAAGGTAGAAGCCCTCTACAAAGAGTGTGAAGAAATGCTGGCTAAGCCCGGTAATCCCTCTGTAGAAGAGTGTGAAACTTTGGTGGCAGAACTCAAAAATGCAAAGGCCGAGTTGCTGAAGAGCGCTGTGCCCGTAACTGCCGGCTACTATTGGTTTATGGGTAGCTTGAGCGCCGATAAGGGTGTTTACGACTCTGGCAATGGTATCAAGTGGCAAGGTGGTTTCAGCATAGCCAAAGAGCCCGACCTCGAAAAGGCTATTTACATCTGGGAGGTGAAAGACGCCGGTGAAGGCAAATTTACCATCAGCAACTACGCTACAGGTGCTTATGCCGGTACTCACAAGAGCAACTCAACAATCATTCCTACCACTGCTCAGCCTTCAGAAACTTATACTTTCCAATACTCAGAAGGTTGCTCATTGGGAGGTTACTTCGACATCATCAACACCACTCGCGGCAATACCGTTTCTTGGAACACTGACCCCCAAGGCAATATCGTATTCTGGGGAACAGGTGCTGGCGACAACTCTTACTTTAAGGTAATCCCCGTGGCAGAGGCTGTGCTCAACGGCATGAGCGACCTCGTGGAACAAAGCCGCTTGAACACTCAGCTCGAAGCCATCTATGGCACAGCTAAAGCCGCTTATGCAAAGGGTCGCAAGTTTGTGACAACAGAAGTGGAGAACGAACTCGTAGAGTGTGGCGACTATGACGTGCCCGGTCTTATCATTGACGCAGCACAGATGAGCAGCAATGCTCCCGACGCTGAGGCCCCCGAAATGTCAGCCTTGGTGGACAATGACTTCACTACTTACTTCCACAGCGCATGGCGTGGCGACACTCCCGATGCTCCTCACCATCTCCAAGTAGACCTCGACGGCGAATACCAAGCCCTCGTCTTCAAGATGTCTCAGCGTATCGGTCAGATCAACAATTGTAACCCGACCAAGTTTGCCCTTTACGCAACCAACGACCCCGAAGGCGAGTGGGCGCTCGAAGGCAACTACACAATCGACTGGAAGTATACCACCACCGTTGATGGTACAGAGTATCTCAACTTCACCGGCGTGGCAGCAGTAGAAATGTCTAAGCCCTATCGCTACATCCGTTTCGCTGTGACAGAGACTACCCGCAACCAAAAGCACAACAACTATCCGTTCTTCTACCTCAGTAAGTTTGATGCCTACGCTGCTCAATACGATCCCGCCTCTTCTTCTTACGAGCAAGTAGATGCTGCCGTGCGTGCAGAGTTTGAAAAGCAACTCGCCACTGCTGCTGCCGAACTTGAAAGCGGTAAGGCCACCGAAGGCACTATCCAGGCGCTCCAAGCAGCTTACGATGCGTTCATCGCTCTCTTGCCCGATCCCGCTCGCGTAGTGGCTCTCCTTGAAGAAGCTCAAGTGTGGGTAGAAAATGCACCCGTGGGCGACGAAGTAGGTCAGTTCCCCCTCGAGGCCAAGACTGAATTCGACGCTGCAGTAGAGGAAGTGGCTCTCGCTGTGAGCGAGAACATGACCCTCGAAGAAATCAGCGCCAACGTAGAGAAGCTCAACCAGGCTCGCGCCGCTCTCGATGCTTCGCTGAACCTTCCCGGTGTGAACACTACCTTTGTGCTCCGCACTATGACTGAAGCAGAAAGCGCTGCCAACAATGTGAAGTCTATGTTCTATGCAGCCAGCAATGCTGAGGGCGCCAATGTGAAATGGGGCGGCCACACTGTTGCCGACGGCAAGGACGAAGACACTGTTGATCCCGCCACTAACCCCAACTACTTGTGGTTCATCGAAAGCGTAGAAGGCAATTCTGTGACCATCCGCAACGTAGGTACAGGTCTCTATATGGCCGCTCAAGAAAAGGTGAACAACGCAGTGACTCTCTCTGTGAACCCCACCAAATTGCAGCTCCGCTCAGCCCTCGTATCAGGTGGCTTCAACATCGTAGTGGGTAAGAATCTCTATGCTAACTTGGGTAGCTACAACAACATGTTGGCTTCCGACGTAGCTAAGTTTGCCGACAACAGCGCCATTGCTTTTGAAGAAGCTTCTCTCAGCGAAGACGGTACTACCTATCGTCCTGTCTACAGAGGTTATCAGGCATTCTGCTTCCCCTATGACATTGTGAACAACTATGACGGTGTGACCGGCGACGCATTCCGCGTGATGGGCGAGAAGGACGGTAAGCTCTATCTCTCCTTCATCCTCGACGAGGTCATCGAAGCAGGTACTCCGTTCATCTACTGCATCCCCGAGTTCAACGAAGATCTCTTTGAAAGCCCCACCGGTACGGTAGACGAAATCTTCCAGCTCGTTTCAGGTTCAGAAATCCCTGACTACAACTTCGAAGCTAAGACCGAAAACGGTCTCGTAGGTTCTATCACCGGTATGTCTACCAGCCAGAACCACATCGGTGTGTTCCAGCTTATCACAGGTATGACTTACAAGTATGAGCTCGTGGTGAAGACCACCCTCTCTGAAGATAACAAGTGGAACGTAGCTCCCAACTCAGCTTACCTGAACGGTACTCACCCCAGAGACTTTGTGGTGGAAGGCGAAGAAGGTGTTGACTATGTGACCATCGAATTGAAGAACGCCATCACCGGTATCGAAAACGCTCCCGTGGTGAGCCGCAAGAACGTAGATGTTTACACCGTCTCCGGTGTGCGTGTACGTGCTAACGTAAAGGCTGCCGATGCTAAAGCCGGACTTCCCGCCGGTCTCTACATCATCGGAGGCAAGAAAGTATTGGTGAAGTAAACCCATCTTCATACGATAAGCCTTATCGGGGCTGCTCGGGATTTGCTCCCGGAGCAGCCCCTTTTTTTATTCCATGGCGCAGTGTCCGTTTCCGTCCACTTCTCCATCGCCGTTCAGCCCTCAAAAACATCCGTTGTAATCTCCTGAAAATCAAGGGCCATTTTCGGGCGTTTCTTAGTAAACTTCTAGGAAAAACTCGGAGTTTACTAGGAAAAATTTGTAGTTTACTAAGTTTTCCTAGAAAGCTACTAAGAAAACAGCGTTCAGCTACTCTGTTTTTTGCCCCGCTTAAAATCTCCTTTTGCCTTTCCTTTAAGCTCCGAAAAAGCCATCGGCGGCACCCTCAGAGACCCCGACAGCCATTTCTCCGCCGGAATTAAAAAATTCTTAAAAACAGACTGAAAAATTAGTGGCTATATCAAAGTTTTTTAGTACTTTTGCTTAGTTATAAGCCACTGAAAAGAAGCTATCATATATATGGAAGAAATGCAACAGAACGGCGCCAATTATTCAGCCAGTAACATCCAAGTGCTCGAAGGCTTGGAGGCTGTACGCAAGCGCCCTGCCATGTACATTGGCGACATCAGCGAGAAAGGTCTTCACCACCTCGTTTACGAAACCGTGGACAACTCTATCGACGAGGCCCTGGCCGGATACTGTACCCACATCGAAGTGACCATCTGCGAAGACAATTCTATCATCGTACAAGACAACGGTCGCGGTATCCCCGTCGACATTCACCCCAAAGAGAACCGCTCAGCCCTCGAAGTGGTCATGACGGTGCTCCACGCCGGCGGTAAGTTCGACAAAGGCTCCTACAAAGTGTCCGGAGGTCTCCACGGCGTTGGTGTATCCTGCGTCAATGCCCTTTCCGGTAAGATGATTTCCCAGGTGTTCCGCGATGGAAAAATCTATCAGCAGGAGTACGCCAAAGGCCATCCCCAATATGCCGTCACCGTAGTGGGCGAAACCGACAAGCGCGGTACGCGTCAGCAATTCTGGCCCGACGGAACCATCTTTACCACCACCACCTACAAATACGACATCCTGGCCAACCGCATGCGTGAGTTGGCATTCCTCAACGCCGGCATCACCATCACGCTGACCGACCTGCGCAAAGACGATGAGGGCAACATCCGCCAAGACGTGTTCCACTCCGACTCAGGCTTGCGCGAGTTCGTTCGCTACATCGACTCCAGCCGCACCCACCTCTTCGACGATGTCATCTATCTCAACACAGAGAAAAACGGAATGCCCATCGAAGTAGCCATCATGTACAACACCTCCTACTCCGAGAATCTCCATTCCTACGTCAACAATATCAACACCATCGAAGGCGGTACGCACCTCGCAGGTTTCCGTATGGCCATCACCCGTGTGCTGAAAAAATACGCCGAAGATACCGCCGCCAAGCAGCTGGAGAAAGCCAAGGTGGAAATCACCGGTGAAGACTTCCGCGAAGGCTTGACAGCCGTCATCTCAGTGAAGGTGGCCGAGCCCCAATTTGAAGGACAGACCAAGACCAAACTCGGCAACAGCGAAGCCACCGGCGCCGTAAACCAAGCCGTGGGCGAAGCACTCTCCAACTACCTCGAGGAACACCCCAAAGAAGCCAAGCTCATCGTAGACAAAGTAATCCTTGCCGCCACAGCCCGCGTGGCAGCCCGCAAAGCCCGTGAGAGCGTGCAGCGCAAGAGCCCGATGACAGGCGGCGGCCTGCCCGGAAAACTGGCAGACTGCTCATCGAAAGACCCCGCAGAGTGCGAACTCTTCCTCGTCGAGGGAGACTCCGCAGGTGGTTCAGCCAAGCAAGGAAGAAGCCGCGCCACGCAAGCCATCCTTCCCCTGCGCGGTAAAATCCTCAACGTAGAAAAAGCCATGTGGCACAAAGCCTTCGAGAGCGACGAGGTGAACAACATCATCCAAGCCCTCGGCGTACGCTTCGGCCTGGGCGAAGACAGCAAAGAGGCCAACCTCGAAAAACTGCGCTACCACAAGGTAATCATCATGGCCGATGCCGACGTAGACGGTCAGCACATCGCCACGCTCATCATGACACTCTTCTACCGCTACATGCCGCAGATCATCCAAGACGGCTACCTCTACATCGCACAGCCGCCCCTCTATCGCTGCCGCAAAGGAAAAGTGGAAGAATACTGCTACACCGACCGCGACCGCCAGCTCTTCATCGAGAAGTATGGCGACGGCGCCGAAAACAGCATCTTCACACAGCGCTATAAAGGTCTTGGAGAAATGCAAGCCGACCAGCTTTGGGAAACTACCATGAACCCCGAAACACGTCTGCTCAAGCAAGTAACCATAGAGAACGCCGCTGAGGCCGACTATATCTTCTCCATGCTCATGGGCGACGACGTAGCACCCCGCCGCGAGTTTATCGAGCGCAACGCCTCCTACGCAAAAATCGACGCCTGATACCTCTCCGGCAGTCATATCCGCATTGCCGAGACACAAATACAAGCCCATCCCGAAAGGGAGGACAGAAAAGCCGGAGGCTCGCAGAACGTTCTGCGAGCCTCCTATCTTTTTAAGCCTTAGGGCAAGGCGCTTTTTGGGAATTTGCTTGCGCCGTTCAGTATTTTAGTTGTACCTTTGCTCAAGAAAAACATAGCGCTCCGCTACACCAAAATTTGCAGCAGAGCCACCAACGAAATTCTACAGATGAGCGACACAATAAAAGGCTATATCTACGGCATTATTTCCGCCGTGAGCTACGCCATGAATCCTCTTGGCGCATTGTTCCTATATGAAGAAAATCTCCACCCCGTTTCGGTCTTGTTCTACCGCTTCTTGTTGGGCACCGGCATCCTTGCTGTCATAATGCTGGTGCAGCGCCGTTCGTTTGCCGTGAAGCTCGGCGAACTGAAAGTGTTGGCGTTGCTGGGTGTCATCTTTGCCGTGTCGTCGCTCACCTTCTTTGAGAGCTTCCGCTATTTGGGTGGCGGCATCTCTGCCACCATTGTTTTTATGTATCCTGTGCTGGTAGCGCTGCTGATGGCTGTCTTCTTCAAAGAGCGTCTCACGGTGGCCACCGGCGGAGCTATCTTGATGACCGTAGGCGGTATCATGTTGCTCTACAAGGGCGACGACGGCTCCGTCCTTAGTACCTTCGGCATCGTGCTGGCTTTGCTCTCTGCCCTGGCTTATGCCATTTATATCGTAGTGGTAAATCGCTCGGCGCTGGGTATGTCGAGCGTGAAACTCACCTTCTACGCCATGCTCTTCTGTTTGTTCTCCATCCTGCTATGGTCCTTTGTCGGCGACATGCCTTTGCAGCCGCTCACCACGCCAAGCCAGTGGTTTTACGCCAGCCTTCTTGGCTTGGTCCCCACAGTTATCTCTTTGCTCTGCATGACTATGGCCATCCACTACATAGGCTCTACGCCCACCGCCGTGATGGGTGCGTTGGAGCCGGTCACTGCGGTGTTGATAGGCTATTTTATCTTCGGCGAACCGCTCACTTCGCGCCTGCTCTTGGGTGTGGTGGTAGTGCTTGCAGCTGTACTTTTGATAGTCTTCAGTCGCCATGTGAACAAGCTCTTCAATCGTCTGATGAACAAGTAAGCCCCATCGAAGGGTAGAAATAAGCACTGCGGAGTCTGTATCGTTCTTTACAGGCTCCGCAGTGCTTATATATATTATATGTGTGGCTTAGGCTTTCGCTTTTCTGTGGTGGAAGAACAGGAAGTAGCCTCCCAGGAGGATGAACGGAACGCTTAGCATTTGGCCCTGGTTGAGTCCGATGGCTGCCTGCATGGAGAGTTCCCATGCCTCTTGCACTTCCTTGAACATCTCTACGAAGAGGCGGAAGGAGAAGATGCTGAAGAGGCAATAGCCAAAGAAGAATCCGCTCCCTACGCTTTCCGGGCGGCGGCGATAGAGCCACAGGCCCACGAAGAAGAATACGAGGTAAGCGATGGCCTCATAGAGTTGCCCCGGATGGCGCGGAAAGTCTTCGCCCAACTTTTCGAAGACAAAGCCCCAGTTGCTGCCGGTGGCCTTGCCCACAATCTCGGAGTTCATCAAGTTGCCCAGGCGGATGAAGGCCGCTGTGATGGGCGTGGCGATGGCTATGTTGTCGAGCACGGTGAGGAGTTTCACCCCCGTGCGCTTCATGTAGAGCCAGAGGGCTATCATCAGTCCCAGCGTGCCGCCATGCGAGGCCAGTCCGGCATAGCCTGTAAACACCCATTCGCCTGCTGCGTCTTTACGCATGGGCAGCAGCATCTCCATGGGGTGTGCCAGGAAATATCCCGGCTCGTAGAAGAGGCAATGGCCCAGACGTGCGCCGGCCAGGATGCCTATGAAGCAGTAGAGGAAAAGAGGGTCAAACTTTTCCTGAGCGATGCCTTGGCGGCGATAGAGCTTATAGACCACGAAGTAGGCCAGCGCCAGGCCGATGCACCAGCAGAGCGAGTACCAGCGCACTTCGATGGGGCCTAAGCTAAAGGCTACGAGGTCGGGGTTCCAGTGTACCATAAAGCGGAGCGGAGCTAAGGAGACGGATTATACGTTGAAGCGGAAGTGCATAATGTCGCCGTCCTGCACCACGTATTCTTTGCCCTCTACGTGTAGGAGTCCGGCGTCGCGCACGGCGGCTTCGGAGCCGTATTTGATATAGTCGTCGTACTTGATAACTTCGGCGCGGATGAAGCCTCTCTCAAAGTCGGTGTGGATCACTCCGGCGCATTGCGGAGCCTTCCAGCCGCGGCGGTAGGTCCATGCGCGCACTTCCTGTACGCCGGCGGTGATGTAGGTTTCAAGGTCGAGCATTTTGTAGGCAGCCTTGATGAGGCGGTTGCAGCCGCTCTCTTCGAGGCCCACGTCCTGCAGGAACATCTGGCGCTCTTCGTAGGTTTCGAGTTCGGCAATGTCGGCTTCGGTCTGCGCTGCGAGTACGAGCACTTCGGCACCTTCTTCCTTCACGGCCTCGCGCACTTCTTCTACATAGTGGTTGCCCGTAGCAGCGCTGGCTTCGTCTACGTTGCAGACGTAGAGCACGGGTTTAGAGGTGAGCAGGAAGAGGTTGCGGGCAGCCACCTGCTCGTCCTTACTCTCAAACTGTACAGAGCGGGCCGATTTGCCTTGCAGCAAGGCCTCGCGGTAGGCCAGGAGCACGTCGTATTCCAACTTGGCGTTCTTATCGCCGCCCACCTTTGCTATTTTCTCTACGCGCTTGATGCGGTTCTCCACAGTCTCCAGGTCCTTCAGCTGCAACTCGGTGTCGATGATTTCCTTGTCGCGCACAGGGTTTACGCTGCCGTCAACGTGCACCACGTTGCCGTCGTCGAAGCAGCGCAACACGTGGATGATGGCGTCCGTCTCGCGGATGTTTCCCAAGAACTGGTTGCCCAGGCCTTCGCCTTTGGAGGCGCCTTTCACGAGGCCGGCAATGTCCACAATCTCCACCGTGGTGGGCACGATGCGGTTGGGGTTAATCAGTTCGGCCAACTTGCTGAGGCGCTCATCGGGCACGGTGATAACACCCACGTTGGGCTCGATGGTGCAGAAGGGGAAGTTGGCTGATTGTGCCTTGGCGTTGCTCAGGCAGTTGAAAAGGGTCGATTTGCCCACGTTGGGCAGTCCGACTATTCCACATTGTAAACTCATAGCTTGTTAGGTATAAAATTGAGCTGCAAAGATACGTTTTTTTTCTTACATGGGCTTGGCTTTCGGAGGGCAAGATGAGGCTGCAAACGAAGACCACATCGCGGCCGTTTTCTTAGTAGTTACTTAGGCGTTCTTAGTATTTACCGAAATTTTCCTAGCTTT
>CALCHR010000044.1 GCA_937901185.1 uncultured Bacteroidales bacterium | reverse complement strand
TATTGCAACCCTCCTTGGTGTCAGTTCTGGTGTTGCTCCTGCTCAGGATTCTTTTAGCTTCACTATTAGTCCAACTCAGATAGAACCTGACTTAGGAACCACTTCATATACAGGCATTACAGCTACTTGGAAAATTGAAGATAGTGCCACCACCTACACTGGTGACTACGTACCTACGATCGAAGGTGTCGGCGGACCGGCTGATGCATTAGACCCTACGACAAAAAAAGCAGGCGGTATAATCACTGGTATTACTATTCCGGTTACCGATAGTATGACAAGTAAAGCAATTGGTGGCTCTGTTGCATATTCAGCTGGTGACGATTTTGAGGCTGGTAGGCTATCTTATACAAAGACTATTAAGATAAATAGAAAATGTTACTATGGTACTGAAGAAGCTAAAACTACAGTTTTGCTTGACAAGAGAAGCAGCTGGACCTTTACAGTCACATTAACAAATGAAAAAGCTATATTTCAATATCCAAAGATTTGGGGAAAAGTAACTAAAATCATAGATGCAAATAAATTTGACGTTACAGAAGCATTTACTCGCACAGAAATAGCAAAAAATGGTGGTATGTACTACCAATATGCTTTAACTTCTCCGAACACCGGTGAGTTTTCATATACAATAAGCTAATAAGGAGGCATTTTGTAAATGAGTTTTAATTCGGGCGGTACAACCCTTTCTGCACAATTTAATTTAAAATCTCAGCAACCTATTGATGGTAGATATATAATTACTACAAAAGAGGAGTACCAAGAGATGAGGTCTATTGCCTTATATCCTGGTTTATCTTTTACTGTTACACAGACGCTCGAACTTGATGACGGAAGCATTATAACCGAGGGCTTCTATAAAGTAGGCATAGATGGTGTTACTATTACTAAGCAAGGTATTGTTGTTTCAATAGAAACATTAACAGATGAAGATGACGGCGAATACCATATTGCGTGCTACTCCGCTTCTGAAATATTTAACTATGCTAATGCTGGCAGCATTGTTATGCTTGAGCATGAGGGTCTCCTATATAAGCTAGAATCATGCGGGTATCCAGAAAAGGATGCCACTGATAAAGTTGCTAATTTTACATGCATTAATGCTGAAGATAACAAAATTAAACAAATCAATGTCTATGAAGATAAGTCAATTGATATATTTGATAAAGGATTTATTGACCTACAAAATATTACAGAAAGATTTATTAGCTACACTGAAGATCAAGAGCTGACAGCTACACAAAAAACCAAAGCTAAAAATAACTTAGGCATAAAAAATTTAGTGTTTCAGATAGAAGAAGATGCTACATCAATAAGCATTGCGGATCTACAGCTAATATGTGCTAGTGTAAGAACCGGTAGTACTGTTTTATTAAACAATCACTCTAAAGATAGATACTATCCACTTCTATGGTTTAATGGTGGAGCACTCTTTTTTGGTAGCATTAAGCGGGACGGAAGAAGTTTAGAAGGTTACCACATATTTACAAACGGCAAAGTGCAATATGTGAACTCGCATCTTGGTGCCTCATTGATTGTAGGTGCTCCTTATAATAATGAACATAAAGCTAGTCACACTGCAACTGACATATATAATCACATAGCTGCTGGTGGAGGTACGGTATTACTTCATTACAATGACGAAACATTTGCAGTACTAACCGCTTGGTCGAGTACTACTGCAGTATTTAGTTTTATTGCAGATGACCAAGGTATAGTAGAAAAAATAGTAATAGACTCTGAAGGCAACATCGAAGAACTTTACGAGGCATATTTAACAACAATGTCACCTGTGCTACGTTATAATGAGGCACAAAGTTTGTCTACAGAAGAGAAAGCACAGGCAAAAGAAAATTTAGGTATTTTATCTACTCTTATAGTAAGACCAGAATCTGAGCTTATAGACGGCGAACCAACTGGACGCATGATTTCTGATTATACGGCATCAGAGATTTATGCTCATATACAAAACGGCGGTTTCGCTGTTTTAGATGTTACAGATAATTTAGAAAGTCGCAGATTTGTTTTTAGTACTGCACAAACTGATGAATTCGGCCTTAATTTGACTGTCTCATTCGTATTTATTGATACCAATAAAAACACTGTTGAGCAACTTTGGATTGATGGAAACGGTGTTATTACTACCGGTATGATAGATATACAATCAGGTTGTGTACTATATGATAATTCGCAGAATTTATCTGATGAGCAACAGCTTCAAGCTAGAGATAATATAGGCGCCACTGGCATACAAATTATCACTTGGGACGATGACGATTAATAAGTATTTTAAGTTACGTAAAGGAGCATTTAAATTATGACAGTAGAATATAAATTAGCATATGATGGTGCTGAAATTGATGAAAGACTTAGAAAAGTTGATGAAATTGATGACCTTAAAGAGCTAGTAGGCACTACCAAGGTTTCTGAACAAATTGAAGCCGCGGTTGTAAAGATTTATACGCAGGCCAGCGAGCCGGCTAATGCGCCTAATGGCTCCATTTGGATAAAAATTTAATGTATTTAGCGCTAACTTAGATATTACGTATCTCTGTTAGTAGCATGAAAGGATAACAATGGCTTTATATTTAGGAAATGACAAAGTAAGAATTAACATAAATGGTAAGCCGTTTAAGTTATATATAGGAAGTCCTCTCATAGCAAATGCTAAATTATATAGCGCTGATAATTTTGTGCTAAAAGATGCAAACGGTGTATTTTTAACTGTTAACAAATTTGAGAAAGCCACCTTATTGGCTGCCGATAATTCAGTGTTAATTGATAATAGTGGTGCTATCTTAGTTGTAGATAAACGTATTGAATAAGTACTAAGTATAGCATATTTAAGAAAGGACCTAACTTACTGTGATTACAGAAAATAAATCAACTTTAAAGCTCCACAAGTTGAGTGAGCAGCAGTATAAACGAGAATACACAGCAGGTAATACAGACAATACAGACTTTTACTTGACCCCAGACTCTTCTATTTTATTCACACCCCAAATGCTGTCTGAGTCACAGAAAGCTCAAGCTAGAGCAAATTTGGGCATTCAAGAAAACGGAGATGCGTCTCAGTTACTTATCGCTTCAATTACTGGCAAGTCTACATTAAGTCATACTTTTGAACAGCTATATTCGCATGCAGTTAATAATGGTCTACTGGTTTTGTATAACGGTAGTGTATACTGTACTTTAATTAGCTATAATAATTCTTACCTAACTTTTATCAACATGAGCAGCTCAGGACTTGCTCAGATCTATGTGGTACACAATGATAATAATGTAAGTTTTTTTGAAGAGACTTTCCAAGTTCATAGCGCTATTGATGAAGCTTTAAATAACAAATTTAAAATAATTAGGATAGATGAGCTAACTACTGCTATTGATTATACTTCTTATGATCTTTTAGAACTTCTTGCTGCTGATAATTATGTAGCTGTATATGATGAGCAGGGCGAGATTTATTATACTGTTCTACGAGCTGACTTTAAAGATACTGAGGAAATTGTTTTTGGCAGTTTTTGTGAACGAACAGGCTATTATAATTATGTTGTCGTTGACCGTGAGGGCACTATTAACCGAAACTCCTTTAAATTTGCTCCTTCGCTTGTAGTAACAGTAAATGAGCAGACCGGCTTTATTAATTATACATTTCAAGAAATTAAAAAGGTAATTGACCTTGGCGGAGCTGTTACTCTTAAACATAATGGCATATGGTATTCATATGATTATTATCAAGCAAACACAGTTTGTTTTTCTCATATAGATACTCAATCACGACAAATTCAGCAGGTTATAGTTAATGCCGATAATTCTATAAATGAATTTGTACTATCATTAGAACAGTATGAGGTAGTTGATACTCTGCCTTCTTATAGCACAGATGGTAAAGTAGTCTATTTAAAAGAAAAAACACCTACTTATAGTCAAGATAACGCTGGTAATTCTATAAACTCTCAGCTATTATCTGTTAATGCTTGCTCCATTGCTGTCGGTAACAATGCGTGGTTTACTGTAGAAGGAAACGGTAACACTTTATATTCTGGTACTGGTACATATAATGATGCTACTTATGACTATAGTAGTAAAGTAGAGCTTACTAGACCTGATATTGGAATAGATACCTGTTCGCAAGTGATTGTCAAATTAAAATTGGTAGACCAGTCTTCTCCCATTGGTTGTATCGGCTATTTATCAACGGAAGATCTAGCAACTAATGTTGAAGACCTGAGCCATAGAGATAGCACTCTTGCCTACAGTTATGCTTATCGAGATCCTAATGAAACTTCTTTAGCAGGTATAAACCAACAACCTGGTGAATATTTTTATTTTGTATTTGATTTAGATGGCAAAACCATGCCACCCGATAAGACATACTACTTGTACCTGCAGAAATGTAATGACCAGTATTCTGGAACCGGCTGGACTGAAGCTTCTACGACTGAAATCGAAGTTCAGCTAACATATACTATATTCTCAGAACAGGCTGTACCGCTTACTGTACTTAACAAGTATTACAGTATACTTGAATGGAACTATTGGATAACAGCTGGTCACTCTTTATATAGCGGTAAAGGTTACAATGACAGTACTGTATATAACTGGTGTTCAAAAATTGACTTTAAGCAACCAGATACAACAAAACCTGCTGGTAATAAAGTTATTGTTAAATTAGTCTCAAATCAAAAGTCTTCACCTATCGGATGTATAGGCGTGCTGGCTTCTGGTGTGGCTGGACCATATAGCATTGCTGTTCCTAAGTATGTGTATAATAATTTAATATCTAGTGAACACGTACTTGCTACTAGCCTTGTATATAAAGATACCTCAAAAACTACAAGGGCCGGTAAGGACGAGACTAGCGGTTCTACTTATTACTTAGTATTTGACTTACCAGATAACACTGTCACACCTGATACGACATATTCTATATTTTTAACAAAGGAAAGTACGTATGACGGGTGGGGCTGGTGTGCTTTCTCTACATCCGCTGCTGAGATTACTATGTACTATCCTCAAGCGAACACAACAACTGGTTGGTATAAGCTAGTTCCATATCAATATAACATCTAATTATAGTAAAGTTTTAAAGGAGAGCAAAGCTTATGAAATATAACTCAAATAATAAGCCACTTGTGTGCATGCAAACACAGAGCACTTGTTATAAAGGCACGTCCGAAATGACTGTTAAAGGTGTTTTATGGCATAGCACTGGTGCAAACAATCCCACACTAAAAAGATACGTACAGCCGAGTGACACTAAACCAACTGCAGATACATATTCAAAAGATAAGTGGCTTGAGGTGCTCGGCAAAAATCAGTACAAAAATGACTGGAATCATATTAACCATCAGGCAGGCCTCAACTGTTGGATTGGAAAACTTGCTGATGGTACTGTAACGACCGTTCAGACTATGCCGTGGAATTATAAACCTTGGGGATGTGGCAGCGGTAGTAAAGGTTCCTGTAATAATGGTTGGATTCAGTTCGAAATTTGTGAAGATGCTTTAACGGATAAAAACTACTTTAATCAAGTTTATAAAGAAGCTTGTGAAATTACTGCCTATCTGTGCAAGATGTTTAACATTGATCCGAATGGTACTGTTCAAGTTAATGGCGTGAAGGTGCCAACGATTCTGTGTCACTATGATAGTCATAAACTTGGCTTAGGTAGTAATCACGGAGATATTGACCACTGGTTCCCTAAACACGGTAAGAGCATGGCAACTGTTAGAGCTGATGTTGCAGCTCTCTTGAAAGCAGATGGTGTTTTAGAGGAAACTATCCAACCTAAGCCTGTAGTAAAAACTTATGAGGTCATTGCTGATATAAACAAATATAATACTGCCGCTGACGCAGCTGCTCAGAAAAATGCAGCCGCTGGTAAGTATACTCCAGGTACTTATTATATTTATAACAAGTATCCAGATGGCGTCAATGGTATGTACAACATTAGTGCTGATAAAACAGGTGGTTCTCCTGGTAGCTGGATTAATCCAAAAGAAAATGTTAAACCAGAAACAGAAGAAAGTACTGATAACGTAGCTGTATATGACTTAGCTTATCCTAAAAAAACTAAGATTATAGATCAAGCTATTAAACGTACCACTTTAGATTGTGTAAAAGCTATTAAAAAGATTAAAGCTAACAATGCTGACTTTAATATAGACATTGCAAAAACTTTTTTTGAACTTGCACCTAAATATGGTATAGATCCGTTACGCGCTATCGCACAGTCAATATTAGAAACTGGCTGGTTTAAGTTTGTCGGATCCTCAGTTAAACCAACACAAAATAACTACTGTGGTCTTGGTGCCACCGGCGGTGGTGTTGCTGGTGCATCTTTTAGCACAATAGAAGACGGTGTACGAGCTCAGCTACAACATTTATATGCCTACGGCTGTAAA
>CALCHR010000043.1 GCA_937901185.1 uncultured Bacteroidales bacterium | reverse complement strand
TTTTAAGGTGTTTTCCTTTAGCATTTTTGTTTCGTATAGATAGGCGAGCGCGGCGGCGTGGTCAATGTGCTGGCGCGCTGGCTCGGCCCCGTCTTCTCCAAACTCTTTCCCGACATCCCCAAGGGACACCCCGTGGTGGGCAATATCTTTATGAACATCTCCGCCAACATGCTCGGCCTGGACAATGCCGCCACCCCGCTCGGACTCAAAGCCATGGAGGGCCTACAGGAACTCAATCCGAAGAAAGACACCGCCTCCAACCCGATGATCATGTTCTTGGTGCTCAACACCAGCGGCCTCACCATCATCCCCGTAAGCATCATGGTCTACCGCGCACAGATGGGCGCCGCACAGCCCACGGACATCTTTATCCCCATCTTGATTACCACCTTCTTCTCTACACTCACGGGCATCATTGTGACCAGTCTGTATCAGCGCATCAATCTGCTGAACCGCACGCTCCTTCTGACGCTCGGCCTGCTATCGGCCGGCGTGGCCGCCCTCATTTGGGGCTTCGCCCAGCTGGATAGCGCTACGATGAACATTGTGGGCACCACCAGCGCCAATGTGCTGCTCTTTACTATCATCATCTGCTTCATCGTGGCCGGACTGAGAAAGAAGGTAAACGTATACGACGCCTTCATCGAAGGAGCCAAGGGCGGCTTCGACACCGCCATCCGCATCATCCCCTTCCTGGTTGCCATCCTCGTAGCCATTGGTGTGTTCCGCGCATCGGGCGCTATGGACTGGCTGATAGAGGGCGTGGCGTGGTGCGTCAAGCAAATGGGCTTCGATGCCGAATGGGTGGGCGCTCTGCCTACGGCCTTGATGAAACCCCTGAGCGGTAGCGGAGCACGCGGCATGATGGTCGATGCCATGCAGACCTACGGCGCCGACTCGTTTGTGGGCCGCCTCAGCTGCATCTTCCAAGGCTCCACCGACACTACGTTCTACATTCTGGCCGTCTACTTTGGCTCGGTCGGCGTGCGCTACACGCGTCATGCCGTGGCTTGCGGCTTGCTGGCAGATTTGGCCGGCGTGCTCGCGGCCATTGGCATCTGCTATCTCTTCTTTGGATAAAATCATCTTACCATAATCTATATGGCCTCACTCAAATCTTTGGCAAAAGACACCGCCATCTACGGCTTGAGCAGTATCGTAGGGCGCTTCCTTAACTACTTGCTCGTGCCCCTATATACCGCAAAGCTCGCCGCCGCTTCGGGCGGCTATGGCGTCATCACCGAAGTGTACAGCTACGTGGCTTTGCTGCTCGTGCTCCTCACCTTCGGCATGGAGACAACCTTCTTCCGCTTCATCAACAAGGGCGATGAAGACCCCCACCGCGTTTACTCCACCACGCTGACAGCTGTGGGCGCCGTCGGAGTAGCCTTCTTGATTCTTGTCATGGCTTTCTTGCCCTCCATAGCCGGCGCTCTCGACTACGCAGCTCATCCCGAATACATCGCCATCATGGCCGTGGTGGTAGCGCTCGATGCTTTTCAGAGCATACCCTTTGCCTACTTGCGCTACAAGCGCCGCCCCTTGAAATTCGCTGCCTTGAAGTTGCTCTTCATCGTGCTCAACATTGCGCTCAATCTTATCTACTTCGTAGCGCTCGACGGTAAGGACGTGCTCTACGCCTTTGCCATCAATCTTTTCTGCACCGCCTTTGTTACCCTCTTTTTCTATAGCGAGCTCAGCGGCTTCCGCTTCTGTTTCGATGGCGCTCTCTTGCGCCGCATGCTTTCCTACGCATGGCCCATCCTTGTGCTGGGCATCGCAGGTATTCTGAATCAGACCGCCGACAAGATGATCTTCCCCCGCATCGTTGAGGGCGAGGCCGGAAAGGTGCAGCTCGGCATCTACGGAGCCAGTGTGAAGATAGCCATGATTATGGCGATGATCACGCAAGCCTTCCGCTACGCCTACGAGCCCTTCGTGTTCAGCAAGCAAAAGGAGGAAGACAACCGCGCCACTTATGCCAAGGCCATGAAGTACTTTCTCATCTTCACCCTGTTGGCCTTCTTGATGGTGGTAGGCTATCTCGACATCATCAAGTACATCATCGCCCCCGACTATTGGGACGGCTTGAAAGTAGTGCCCATCGTGATGGCCGCCGAGATTATGATGGGAGTCTACTTCAATCTCTCCTTCTGGTACAAACTGATTGACCGCACCATTTGGGGCGCTTGGTTTTCCGGCGCAGGTTGTGCCGTGCTCATTGCTGTGAACATCATCTTCATCCCCCAATATGGCTTCATGGCCTGCGCCTGGGCCGGAGTGGCAGGTTATGGCACGGCGATGCTGCTAAGCTACTTCGTGGGCCAGCGCTACTATCCGATTCGCTATCCCCTTGTCAGCATCTTTGTCTATGTCCTCATCGCAGGTCTGTTCTTTGCGGTGATGACCGCCGGTGCCCACTGGATAGAAAACATGTGGCTCCGTCTGTTGCTCAACACAGGTTGCATTTTGCTCTTCGTGGCACATATCGTTTACCACGACTTGCCCTGGCGCCGCTTACCCTTCCTTAAAAAATTCAAGTAGAATCTATGTCCAATCTCTGTCATATCGCCACGCTCTCCAATGGCTTGCGCGTCATCCACGAAGCCTCTGCCTCCGAGGTAGTTTATTGCGGCTATGTAGTCTGCGCCGGAACGCGTCACGAAGATGAGGCCGACGCCGGAATGGCCCATTTCATCGAGCATATGAGCTTTAAGGGGACGCACCGTCGCCGCGCTTTCCACATCATCAATGGTCTGGAGCGCGTGGGAGGCGACTTGAACGCCTTTACCAACAAGCAAGAGACGGTCTACTGCGCCACCGTGTTGCGTCAGGACTTCGAGCGCGCCGCCGATTTGCTTACGGACATCGTCTTCGGGAGCACCTATCCGCAGCGCGAGATTGATAAGGAGGTGGAGGTCATCTGCGACGAGATAGACAGCCATAAGGACTCGCCCGCCGAGATTATCTTCGATGAGTTCGAGGCCATGCTCTTCAAGGCGCAGCCCCTCGGCCGCGACATCTTAGGCGCTGCCGAGCGCCTGCGCACCTATACCACCGCCGACGCTTTGCGCTTCGTCGAGAAATACTATCGCCCGGAGAATGCCATCTTTTATATCTATGGACAAGTGGACTTTGACCGTGCCGTGCGTGTGTTGGAGAAGAATTTCCGCCTTGTGGCGCCGCGCCCCGCTTTGTCCGCGCCGCTTCCTGCGGCTTTGGCGTGCCACTGCTGTGAGGGCGAGACACGCGTGGTAGAGAAAGGCACGCACCAGGCCCACGTCTTGCTCGGCTCACCGGCTTTCGGCGGTTCCGATCAGCGACGCTTCGCCATGCTGCTGCTCAACAATCTGCTTGGCGGTCCCGGAATGAACTCGCGCCTGAATCTTTCGCTCCGCGAGAAGGCCGGCTTGGTTTACTCCGTAGATTCCTACCTGAATACCTATCCCGACACGGGCTTCTGGAATGTCTACTTCGGTTGCGACATCCACGACGTGGAGCGCTGCCGCAAACTGGTGGTGCGCGAGTTGCAAAAGCTCTACGACCGCCCGCTCACCGACTCGCAACTGACCATTGCAAAGAAGCAGCTCAAAGGTCAGATAGGCATCTCCTGCGACAATGGCGAGGGTTATGCCTTGGCGCTGGGAAAAACCTTTGCCCACTACAACTGCCAGCGCCGCGTGGAGAATATATTCGAGGAGATAGACCGCCTCACGCCCCACACCTTGCAAGAGGTGGCGGCCGAGGTGTACAACCCCGAGCACCTCACCACACTCATATATAAATAATAGAACCCTCAGATGCATCCCTTGAAACTGTTCAGGTACTGCCCAAAGTGTGGCGCAGCCTGTTTTGAAGAACACGATGAGCGCTCCAAGCGCTGTGCCGCTTGTGGCTTTACCTATTACCACAATGCCTCGGCCGCCACGGTGGCTGTCATCTTTGACAGCCTCGGTCGCTTGCTCGTGACGCGCCGTGCTTTCGACCCCGCCAAGGGTACGCTCGACCTGCCCGGTGGTTTTGTCGATCCGGGCGAGAGAGCCGAGCAGGGATGTCTGCGCGAGGTGAAGGAAGAGACCGGCGCCGAGGCCGTCATTGAGGAGTTCCTCTTCTCGCAACCCAATACGTACAACTATTCCAACTTCGTGGTGCACACCACCGACCTTTTCTTTCGTTGCACCCTGAAAGACGAGGCGCAGCTTGCGGCGGCCGACGATGTGGCGGCCTTGTTTTGGCTCCCGCTCCACGAAATCTGTCCCGAGCAGTTTGGTCTCCACTCCATCCGCAAGGGTATCGAACTGCTGCTCCAACGCTACGGACAGCAGTGTAGCTAATGCCGTCATTCGGCATTTGAATCTCAAGGGGTACATGCCTCAAAAAAATCCCTTTGTAACTATCTGATAATCAGTAGTCATTTTTGAGCGTTTCGAAAGTCTGATCTACGAAAAATTTCTTAAGACCTAGGAAAATTTTTCGTAGACCTAGTTTTTCCTAAGTCAGACTTTCGAAACGACAGAAATCTACGGCTTATAAAAAGAGGGCTGTGAGTACTCCGAAATTGTAGTTTTGGCACTCCAAATCCAAAGCCCGGCTCGCGGTTTGCCGACCCATGTTTTCGCTCCCCTCCCTTTTTATGAATTATTAAACATTGTGGAGCAGCAATGTGTACAGAAAATATGTACTTTTGCTATCCAGTCTGCTCTCGCTGCCTCCCCGGTATTTTTTAGCAAAGCGTGGGCGGGCAAAGAATTTGTCTATGTCTTCCAATCTCTATTGTTCTGTACTATGAAAAAGAGTCTGTTCCTTTTAGTTCTTGCCATGATTGTTGCGGCGTGCACTCCGAAAGAACCCTATTCTTCTTTGTGGAAAAAAGTCAACGAAGCCATCGCAGATGACTTTCCGCGCACGGCCTTGGATTGCTTGGAGAAGATAGAGCAAAAGGCCGAGACCGAGGGCAACGAAGCGCAGCTGTTGAAGATGTGGATGGCGCGTTGCAACTGTCTGGAGCAAATCTCTGTGGAAGAGGCCATGCAGGCCGTAGGCGAGATGGATAGTTTGCTGGCAAAGAAACAAGCGCCCGAACTGAAAGCCCTGTGGCACACAGCATTGGCAGAACTCTACGAACAGATGAGTGGTTACTCCGTCAGCCTCCTGAAGGACAATACTCTGAAGGCTAAAGCCCATTGGCAAGCCGCCTTTGAAGAAGCCGAGAAGCTGGCCGAGGTGCCGGCTACGCGCTATGAAGAACTACTCACGGTGGACAACACAGACAAAAAGAGCGGCAGCAACGATATGCTTATGTTTGTCTATTTGGAGTATATCCGCAAGAGCCATGTGTCTATTTCGGACCGCCTGGCTATGGCAGACAAGGTGGCCGCCGTTTATGAGAAACAAGGCAATAGGCCGGCGCAGCTCAGCACTCTGTTGGAGAAGACCTCGTGCCTGCAATTTACGGAAAAACTGACTTGGCTGGAGACCCTGGCAAAGGATTACGAGGATCTTCCGCTCAACGTGGAGACCTATATCCTGTGGGAGAAGGCACTTGGCGACCTGCGCAACACAAAGGAAGAATATTATGACAGTCTGGCCTATGTGGTGGCACAAAAAGGATGGAGCCTCTACAAGACAGAAAAGCGGGCAGCAGAACTGGAAAAGGCGGTGCGCAATATAGAAGAAGAGCGCGTGACTTACGCAGAGGTGCCCAATATACTCTATCCCGGCAAAGAATACGTAGTGCCCATCGAGGCGCGCAACTGCGAGCAGGTGGTGCTACGCGTCATGTCTCTGGGAACAAATGCTCACACCTGCGCTATGCAACAGAGTGACTGCTGGCAGGAAGCAGAGGGTCAGCTTCTGAAAACCCTTACCTGCAACTTCCCCAAAAGCGCCCCCTATAAAATTCAAAAAGGAGAGGTGAAACTGACCATTGACGAGCCGGGTGTGTATCGTCTGCAACTGATGAACGACAGTATCGGGACCCACTCCGCTCAGTTCTTCGTGACGCGAATGGCTTTGCAGGAACCCATCTGGGATGGAGAAAATGTATACTTCGCCCTAGTGGATGCACAGAATGGTAGTCCCTTGAAAGGCTGTAAGGTAATAGAATGCGACGGCGACTACAAACCTCTCTGCACCCATGAGCCGAAAGACGGAAATGGCTTCCTGATAAAATCAACCACCCGCTATGGACACCACTTCTTTGCGCAGATGCCCGGCGATGAGTCCATGCCCGGTTTCTCTCTTTACGTAAATCATGCAGGCAAGGAGGCCGAAGGAGAGAAGACCGAGTTGCAGCTATTTACAGACCGCGCCATCTACCGACCTGAGCAGAAGGTGCAGGTGGGCGGCGTTCTCTTCAAACAGAAAGGCGATCACTTTCAAACCATACAAGGGAAGCAGGTGGAGATGGAGTTGTGCGACGTAACCGGTAAGGTGGTCGACTCGCTGACAACTACCAGCGACCCCCTCGGCAATGTTTCCGGAGAACTTACGCTACCTAAGTATTGTCTGCTAGGGCATTTTTCAATCCGGGCAAAGTATGACGGCGGAGATTCTTACAAAGGCTTCCTCGTAGAAGAATACAAGCGCCCCACCATCAAGGCCGAGCTGACACTTCCCAATACGGCCTATGCCCTGGGCGATACTGTAGTGGTAAAAGGAAAGGCTGAGACGCTCACCGGAATAGCGCTGGAAGGAGCAGAAGTACATTGGAGTGTACAAAAACAAACTTGGGGACTACTCAGCGATGAAAACTTTAAGACAGAAGAGGGAAGGCTGACCGCCGATGCCCAGGGGTGCTTCGAAGTGCCTGTGGTATTGGCCTACAATCCTTCAGAGGCCACCAGCCGCTTTGTGCGCTACACCTACGAACTTACCTGCAAGGTGACAGCACCCAATGGCGAAACAACCTTCACAAGTCAGTGGGTGTGCGCAAGTACACAGCCTACATATTTTGAGACCACGTGGCCGGAATCTGTTTTGAAAGAAGACCTGCCGCAAATAGTCGTGTACCGCAATAATGCCGCGGGCGACAACCAAGCCGGGAAAGTGGTGTGCCGCGTGTATTCCGGAAAACAAAAAATGGCCGAATCCATCGTAGAAACCGGCAAGGGATTTCAACCTAACTTCTTGAAGAAACTGCCTTCGGGCAAGTATAAGCTGCGCCTTTGTCAGCCCAGTTCCAAAGAGGGCGAGGATTTGGAACAGGAATTCCTGCTCTTCTCAGAGAATGATAAGCGCCCCGCTCAAAAGACCGAATTCTGGCAGCATGTCAAGAAGAACAAAGCTGGCGATGAGGCTTTGGTGCTGATAGGCTCGTCGCTAAAAGATGTACATCTCCACTATTATCTTACTACTGCAAAAGGCATACAGGAAAGCCGCCACGTGCTCTTCTCCGATTCCATCCTGCGCTTCTCCCTCAAGCACAAAGAAGCCTATGGCAGTTCGGCGCTGGCATGTTTTGTGTTCAGAAAAAATGGTGTGGAGCACAAGGTGGCAGTAAACTTGCAGCGCCCCGTTCCCAACAAAGATTTGAAACTGGAATGGACCTCGTTCCGTTCAGCCCTTGCACCCGGTCAGCAAGAAGAGTGGCGCATCTCCGTAAAGCACCCTGACGGCCGTCCCGCAAAGGCTTCGCTCATGGCCCGCCTTTACGACACTTCGTTAGATGCTTTTGTCTACAATCCGTGGTGGGACTATGCTCTGCATTTCAGTCGTCCGGAGATACAAAATCCGAGCCACTCCTCTCATTGTAGTGAAGTGGAGCTGCAAGATGTGGATTTTAATGGCCCTCTCATGTGCCCGGAGCGTGCAACGATTAACTGGAACAATGTAGGTTTTCGTTCTGCGAGAAACGGAAGGCAAGACCGGGTGATGTTGGCTACTTACATGTCAAGGAAAAATAACGCCGGGCGGGCGCAGACCTTCTCCGGAGGCGAAGATGAGGAAATGGAACTGCGCACAAACTTTGAAGAGACAGCTTTCTTTTATCCCGCCCTGCGCACCAACGATAAAGGAGAAGTAAGTATTGGATTCCAACTTCCGGAAAGCTTGACCAAATGGCGCTTCAATGCTTTGGCCCACACGGCGGATATGAAACACGGAGAACTTCAAGCCGACGTAGTGGCGCGCAAGCCGTGGATGGTGCAAGGCGCTTTGCCTCGCTTTGTGCGTGAGGGCGACAAAGCCCTGCTGCCTGTGACGGTGCGCAATTTGACTGACCAAAAGAAGCAGGGCGAAGTGGTGTGCGAACTGCGTGAGGCCGATACGGATAAAGTGGTTCTGTCGGAGAGAAAAAAGATTGCGGTGGCAGCACAAGGTAGCGAGACCTTGACCTTTGCTTATGAAGTGAAGAGCGCAGCGCCTTTGTTGGTATGCCATGTCAGCGCAAAGACAGAAGGACATAGCGACGGCGAAGAAATACTGCTGCCCGTCGTTTCAGGTGCTACAAGCGTGACGCGCACCTTGCCTTTCTCTCTGAAAGGAAAAGGAAACCAAATAGTTTCGCTGGCTCCTCTGCTTGACGCGAAAGAGGCTACGCATCGACAACTGACTTTGGAAATTTCTTCCAACCCTATATGGAATGTTGTGGCAACTTTGCCCGTGCTTGCCGAGTCGCCTTGCCATAGTTCCCAAGAGTGGGCTACACGATACTATGCCTTGGTCTTGGGCAATTACATAGCCAAGAGCCATCCTCAGATAAATGCTGTGGTGCAGCAAATGCCCGAGGAGAACATGGGCGGCTTGTTGGAAAATAATTTCTACAATTTGGCAGCAGAGACACCTTGGTTGCGTGAGGCCGAAAACGAACAGGCGCGCACCAAGGCTTTGAAGGGCCTTTTTGACAGCCAGGCTGCGGCGGTTCGTAGCAACTCTGCACTCAACGAACTACAGAAATTGCAAAACCAAGATGGCTCTTGGAGTTGGTATAAAGGAATGTCCGGCAATGTATACACCACCTGCGACATCGCCATATTGTTGGCACGCTTACAGCAGCTGACCGGAGATACAAAGGCGGAGAGATGCCTCGACGCAGCGTTCCAGTATCTGTCGAAGGAAGTGGCCAAGGACAAAATGGTGGTTGCAAAAGACGTCACGCCGAGCGAGTGGCATTTGCGCTATCTCTATCTGCGTCATCTGATGGGCTTGCAGCCCGACAAAGTGGCTTCCGGCTTATTGGAAAAGGCCTCTAAGATGTCGCACCAGCTGACAATGTACGGAAAAGCCATCGCCTCCGTTTTTCTTCCGGATGGAGGATACAATCAGGAAGCTCAGCGCAATGTAAAAAGTCTGTTGGAATACACCGTGGTAAACCCCGAAATGGGTCGCTACTTTGATACGCATCGCGCCCAGCAAACATTGTCTTACAGAATACCTACTCAGGTAGCCACGATAGAGGCTTTGCAGCAATCCGAAACCGCCTCGGAAGTAGCCGATGTGGAGGCTGTTGTGGAGGAGATGCAGCTGTGGCTTCTGCAAGCCAAGCGCACTCAAATCTGGGAAACCTCGCGCGCCACCACCGATGCCGTGTATGCCCTGCTGATGGTCGGCAATAAAGACAAAGCCGTTGCCGCTTTGACAAATCAGACGCCGATCAGCTATTCTTTGGGTACGGATAAAAAAGTAGTGGTTAGCAATGTTGCCAGTAAGGAAAAGCAGCCGGTGCAGCCGGGTTATGTGCGAGAGGTGCTGGCCGAGGACGCCATAAAATCTTTGCTGGAAGCCCCGCAACAGGCGCAGTTAAAATTGCAGAGTCAGCAGGAACTTCCGGCGTGGGGCAGCGTAAGAACCACCTTTGTGCAGCCCGAAACAGAAGTGGTGGCCACGACTGCCGGACTCTCGCTGAAGCGCTACTTTGAGGTGTGGCGCAACGGAAGTTGGGTGCGAGTGCAGAAAGGCGTTTCTATAAAAGTAGGGGAGAAGGTGCGCCAAGTTTTTGACATGGCAGCAGACAGAGACTTCGACTTCGTAGAATTGAAATCAGCCCGTCC
>CALCHR010000042.1 GCA_937901185.1 uncultured Bacteroidales bacterium | reverse complement strand
GTGGTCAGTGTATCACTCACTGTCCAGTAGGTGCTCTCATTGCACGTGATGATACAGAAAAAGTCTGGGATGCTATTGCTGATAAGAAGAAAATTGTAGTGGCTCAGGTTGCTCCAGCTGTACGTGCAGGATGGGGAGAAGAGTTAGGATTTGAACCAAAAGAAGCAACAATCGGTAAGATGTTTGATGCTATGAAACAGATGGGAATCGATTATGTATTTGATACAACATTTACAGCTGACCTTACAATTATGGAAGAAGGAACAGAATTTGTAAAACGTTTTACATCTGGTGAATTAAAAGACAGACCAATGTTCACATCATGCTGTCCAGGATGGATTCGTTTTATTAAGACACAGTATCCACACCTTGTAAAATACTTATCTACAGCAAAATCTCCACAGCAGATGTTTGGTGCAGTTATGAAAACATATTTTGCACAGAAACTTGGTGTAAGCCCAGAAGATATCTTTACTGTATCTGTAATGCCATGTGTAGCTAAGAAGGGTGAAAGCGAAATGGAACTCTTCTACGAAGAATACGCTGGAAAAGATACTGATGTAGTAATCACAACAAGAGAACTTGTAAGAATGATTAGAGCGGATAATATTCAGCCGTCTGACTTAAAGGAAGAAGAGTTTGACCCTATCTTTGGAGAAGGCTCTGGTGCAGGCGTAATCTTTGGTGCAACGGGTGGCGTTATGGAAGCGGCGCTTCGTACGGCGGCGTTCAAGCTTACGGGCGAAGAACTCCGCACCAAGTACGGCGTGACTTATGCGTTGCTTGTCGTGTTTATAGTGAACTACTTGGAATTTATAGACGATATTAAAAACGCAAAAAACTCATAGTGCCCTACTACCCGTTACAGGATAGACAGGGCAGTCATCAATATACAACGACATCTTACTGGACGAACCTCGTGGCAGAGTACACAGGCTTGAACTTCCACGAAGTGAGGAAGCTCAACTATATCGTATTTTTAACATGGCGCCGGGACGCGTTCATTCATAAGATGAGCCAATCGGAGAAGGGGCAGGAATACCTCGACAACGCGTGGAGGATGGAGCAAACGGAACCCGACCGAAAGGCATTAAGAGCGAAATTTAAAAAAGAATGAAAGGAGGACCCTGCCTATGGCAGCCAATAAAATCAAGGGGCTGACCGTTGAGATCGGTGGCGATACCACACAGTTAGGCAAAGCCCTGGAAGCTGTAAACAGAAAGTCGCAGGACTTATCGAGTGAACTCGGTGACATCAACCGCCTTTTAAAACTTGACCCCGGAAACGTTGACCTGTTGGCCCAGAAGCAGAAGGTCCTGGCGTCCGCAGTCAGTAACACGGCAGAAAAACTAGACAAACTAAAAGAGGCCGAAAAGCAAGTACAGAAGCAGTTCGAGCGGGGCGAGGTTTCAGAGGCGCAGGTTCGTGAGTTGCAACGTGAAATCATAGCGACCGAGAAAAAGGCCAAGAGCTACGAGAAAGCGATCGAAGAGACAAACGACGCCTTAAAGAAACACGGAAAGGCATCGAAAGAAGCGGGAGAGTCCGCAGGCAAACTCGGCGAAAGTTTTGCAAAAGCGGCAAAGGTGGGCTTCACAGCCGTCACGGCTGCTGCCGGTGCTGCGCTTGGCGCCTTAGTCGGAGCGGCCGAAGGCTCGCGAGAATATCGCACCGAGATGGGCAAATTGACCACAGCCTTCGAGGCTGCCGGACACCCGCAAGAAACCGCGGTTAAAACGTACAAGGCGTTGCAAGGCGTCCTGGGTGAAACCGACCAAGCCGTAGAGGCTGCCCCCTCCGTGATTTTGTTGGATGACCTGGACAAGTTCGCAAATGAGGACGAGGACAGACGTGATGCCGAGGAATATGTTGCAATTCAGTCAGGCATCGATGAAG
>CALCHR010000041.1 GCA_937901185.1 uncultured Bacteroidales bacterium | reverse complement strand
GTACCTTTAAATTCTTCAAATATAACATCATCCATTCTGCTTCCTGTTTCTATAAGTGCAGTAGCAAGTATAGTTAAACTACCACCGTTTTCAATATTTCTTGCAGTACCAAAGAACTTTTTAGGCATAAATAACGCAACAGGGTCAATACCACCAGATAAAGTTTTACCAGAAGATTGAACGGTGTTGTTATACGCTCTTGTTAATTTTGTAATAGAGTCCATCAAAATAACAACGTTTTTGCCAACTTCCACAAGCCTTTTTGCTCTGTTTATAACAAGTTCCGCCGCCCTTATATGATGTTCGGGCGCTTCATCAAAAGTAGAGAATACCACTTCGCCTTTAATAGTGCGTTTAATATCGGTTACTTCTTCGGGGCGTTCGTCAATAAGTAACATCATCAGATAAGTATCAGGATGGTTCTCTGCAATAGCGTTAGCTATTTCCTTCATCAGCATAGTCTTACCTGTTTTGGGCTGTGCAACAATCAATGCACGTTGGCCTTTTCCTATAGGAGTAAATAAATCAACGATACGTCGGGATAGAGAGTCGTGTTTCCCAGAACAGAGATTGAATTTTTCTTCGGGGAATAGTGGTGTGAGATGCTCAAAAGCTACACGGTCTCTAGCTTCTTGGGGAAGTAGGCCATTAATTCTGCTGATGCTAACCAAAGAGAAGAATTTCTCGCCATCGCGAGGCACTTTTACGTTGCCTTCTACTACATCGCCTGTCTTAAGGCCAAACATTTTTATTTGATTGGGACTGACGTATATATCATCGGGAGAACTAAGGTAATTATAGTCAGATGAGCGAAGAAAACCGAATCCATCGGGCATGAGTTCCAAAACACCACGTCCTTCCAACGTGTGTTCAAAGGATGGCAAGCTATTATCGGGTGTAATATTTTCTTCTTCGGGTACATTAATGTTATTTGTCAAAGTGGTAATATTCTCTTTGACTCTGTTTTGGGGTTCGTTGATGGAGAGATTTGAGAAAAAGGTTTCTTCGTTGATGACGGGGATGTCTTCAATGATAATAAAATCAGTTTCCTCTTTAAGGTTTTCAAGGTTGTTAGTGGCTGCATTTTTTTCTTGCAGCTGTTCTTTTATTTCATCTAGATTGGCTATCTCTTCTTGCCCTTCAGCATCACGCTGTTTGATTTGCTCCGCGATAAAGTCTGGGATAGATTCTTCTAGGTTTTTTTCTGTTTCCACCACAATTTCTTCAGTTTGTTCTTCTGCAGATTTTTCTTCGATGGGTGCATCAAATTTTTCCGTATTTTCTTTAGACTCACTCTTTGCGGGGCGTCCTCTTTTCTTCTTGGGGGGTGTGACTTCGGCAGCACAAGCCTTGGTTAAGTCCTCGCTAGCTGTTTCTGAAACAGAACATATATGGTCTGCTTCTTTTTTAGAAATTCTAGCTCTGCGTTTAGGGGTGCTAGAGGCTTGTTCTGCGGTTTTTTCTGCTTGAGCATCTAAAATGTCATAAATCAGCTCTTCTTTTACAGAACTATTTTTATGGGGAGTCTTTAACGAGTTTGCTATCTGGCGCAACTCGTTTTCGTCCTTGCTGATAAGCTGTTCTTTGGTAAAGAGTGGCATAATAATAAATATATATAATAAATGTGTGGGGGTGCGTAGCTCTTAAGCTAATTAAAAAATAAGAGTAGGCTTAATGGATTTTGTGTTTAGGAGAGAAAAGACTGGCTGTCCTTTCACAATGCAAAATTAAGCATTTTATTTTATGTGAGAATAGTAATTCTTCATTTTTTTGTAAATTCGCAGATAATTATGGCAGCTACTACTCCTTTTTTAGATGTTCAAGGTCTGACTAAACGCATCGGCGATGTGGTCCTATTTGAAAATATATCTTTCTCGGTGGCAGAAGGCCAACATGTTGGTCTGATTGCAAAGAATGGTGCAGGAAAATCTACACTGCTGAATATATTGATTGGGAAGGAAGATTATGAGTCTGGAAAGATTGTTTTTAGACGCGATCTTAAAATTGGTTATTTGGAACAGACACCAGATTATCCATTGGATATGTCTGTCCTCGATGCTTGTTTTTGGAAGGCCGGGGAATTATCCGCTTTAATCACTCGCTATGAACGTTGTTTGGAACAACCTGGCAATCCGGGATTGGATGAGCTATTAGAAGAGATGGAGTTGCGTGAGGCTTGGGATTACGAGCAAAAAGCAAAACAGATTCTTTCTAAACTAAATATAGTAGATTTCTCTCAACCGATAAGAGAGCTCTCTGGAGGACAATTGAAACGAGTGGCTCTGGCTAATGCTTTATTGGCGGAGCCTGATTTGCTCATTCTTGATGAACCTACAAACCATTTGGATTTAGGAATGATAGAATGGCTGGAGAATTTTCTGCAACGGAGTTCTAAGGCTTTGTTGATGGTGACGCATGATAGGTATTTTCTAGATAGAGTCTGTTCACAGATTGTAGAGATTGACGACTATGGTATTTATGCTTATCATGGTTCTTATTCTTATTATTTGGAAAAACGAGCAGATAGGATAGCTGTAGTAACTGCAAATATAGCAAAGGCAAATAATCTTTATCGGAAAGAATTGGATTGGATGCGAAGAATGCCTTGTGCTCGTGGAAGCAAGGCGCGTTACCGTATTAATTCTTTCTATGAGTTGGAAAAAGAAGCTCATCGCAAGGTGGAAGAGCGAGCTGCTAGACTTGATGTAAAAAGTAGTTATATAGGGAGTAAAATTTTTGAAGCAGAATATATTTCCAAGTCTTATGGAGATAAAGTTTTGTTAAAAGATTTCTACTATAATTTTTCTCGCTATGAGAAGATGGGAATTGTTGGTAGAAACGGAACTGGGAAGTCTACCTTTATAAAGATGCTATTGGGAGAGGTAAAGCCTGATAGTGGTAAGTTTTCTATAGGAGAAACTGTAAGGTTTGGTTATTATTCTCAAGAGGGAATGGAGTTTAATCCTCAAGATAAAGTGATTGATGCAGTTCGGAAAATTGCAGAGACTATAGATTTGGGTGGAGGTAAGAGATTGACAGCTATGCAATTTCTGAATTATTTTCTTTTTCCTCCTTCGCGTCAGCAAGACTATATATATAAATTGAGTGGAGGAGAACGTCGGCGCCTATACTTGTGTACGGTGTTGATGAAGAATCCCAACTTTTTAGTTTTGGATGAGCCTACCAATGATTTGGATATAGCAACCTTGCAAGTTCTAGAAGAGTATTTGATTGATTTTAAGGGCTGTGTGATTATTGTTAGTCACGACCGATATTTTATGGATAAGGTGGTTGACCATCTATTGGTATTCAATGGGGATGGTCGTGTGGATGATTTTCCCGGGAACTATACACAATACAGAATTTGGGCTGAGGAAAAAGAAACTGAGAAAGATGTTTCTAAATCTACCCAGTCTAAGGACATAAAACAGAGTATAGACAGAATGTCTACCCGTAAAAGGAAACTGACGTTTAAGGAGAAAAAAGAACTGGAAGAGCTGGAATTAAAGCTGGAGCAGTTGGAGAAAGAAAAGAAACAGATTGAAGATGAACTTTGTTCCGGACTTTTATCTGTAGAGGATTTAACAGAGAAAAGTAAGCGATTGCCAATCATTGTTGATATGCTAGATGAAGCATCTATGCGTTGGTTGGAATTGTCAGAAATAGAAGAGTAAAAGTTAAAAAAATAAGTATGTCAAAACCATTAGCAGAACGTCTTCGTCCACATTCTCTTGATGAATATATAGGCCAGGAACATCTAGTTGGGGAAGGGGCTGTCTTGCGTCAAATGATAGATACTGGGCGTCTTTCCTCATTTATATTATGGGGGCCTCCGGGGGTTGGTAAAACAACTTTGGCAAAAATAATAGCTAATATGCTGAACGTGCCTTTTTATACACTAAGTGCAATAAATAGTGGTGTGAAGGATGTACGTGATGTGATAGAAAAAGCTAACAAGTCGCGTTTCTTTGGTCAAGGAAGTCCAATCTTATTTATAGACGAGATTCATAGATTTAGTAAATCGCAGCAGGATTCTTTGTTGGCGGCTGTAGAGACTGGGGTAATAACGCTCATTGGAGCAACAACAGAGAATCCCTCTTTTGAAGTGATACGCCCATTACTTTCTCGTTGTCAAGTTTATGTGTTGAAAAGTCTTGATGAAAAAAATCTCAAGAAACTAATCAATAAAGCTTTATATGAAGATGTTGAGCTGTCTGGACGAAAAATAGAGGTAAAAGAAACTGCAGCATTGATAAGGCAGAGTGGGGGGGATGCCCGTAAACTGTTGAATATTATAGACCTGATAGCAAAATCTTCGCCTGAAAATGAGGTCCTAGTTATTGATAATGCTTTGGTTGTAGATCGTTTGCAGGAAACTCCTTTGGGGTATGATAAAGATGGAGAAATGCACTATGATATTGTATCGGCTTTTATAAAAAGTATTAGAGGAAGTAATCCCGATGCAGCATTGTATTGGTTAGCTAGGATGATTGAAGGAGGAGAAAAACCGGAATTTATTGCCCGGCGCTTAATTATTTCAGCAGCTGAGGATATTGGGCTGGCAAATCCCAATGCTTTGCTTTTGGCTAATGCTGCATTTGATGCTGTTAATAAAATAGGTTGGCCTGAGGGGAGAATTCCCTTAGCTGAAGCTACTATTTATCTGGCTACATCTCCCAAAAGTAATTCTGCATATTTAGGTATAGGGAAAGCTTTAGATGTTGTAAGAAAGACAGGAAATCTTCCAGTGCCGCTTCATATACGCAACGCTCCAACAGAACTGATGGCAGAATTGGGTTATGCAGATGGTTACAAGTATCCACACGATTATCCTAATAATTTTGTGCAACAAGAGTATTTGCCAAAGGAAATGTTGGATATGCAACTTTGGAACCCTTGTAATAATCCGTCAGAGAATAAAATTGCAGAACGTATGGAATTTTGCTGGGGAACGAAAAAAGGAACGATTTAATATCGTTCCTTTTTTTGAGCCTCTTGTCGGATTCGAACCAACGACCCCGAGATTACAAATCACGTGCTCTGGCCAACTGAGCTAAAGAGGCAGTTTTAAGCAGCCGTCCAGCGAACGGGGCTGAAAACGGCTGCAAATTTAGGCATTTATTTCAAACCTGCAAAAGGTTTCTGCTTTTTTTTTACTTTCCGCGCAATTTTTCCTTATATTTTTCAAGTTGAATACGTAATGCATCGACACATTGGTCCACACTTTCCTCAAAAGTATCACAAACTTTCGATGCAAAAAGACTTTCATTTTTCACCAGCACTTTTACATCAGCCTGCTTATTCATTGCCGTTTCCGGCTTTACTACTTTAAGGACTACTTCTACTGTATCTATCTCGTCGAAGAACTTCTCCAACTTTGCTGTTTTCTTTTCAACAAACGCTTGCAATTGCTCACTTGCATCAAAATGGATGCTCTGGATGTTAGTTTTCATACTTACCTCCTTGTTTATATTAGTTAATACTTGCCCGTGGATGGGCTTTGCTATATGCTTTTTTCAGTTCTTCAAACGTCGTATGGGTATAAATCTGTGTCGTGCTCACACTCTCATGCCCCATCAGTTCCTTCACAGCTTCCAGTTCTGCCTCATTATTCAGCATGGCTGTAGCAAAAGTATGCCGCAACACGTGGGGGCTTCGTTTCTTCAACGAGACGACTTGCGATAGATTCTTTCTCACCAATCGGTACACCCAATGCGGATACACACGTTTGCCTTTATCCGTAATGAACAGAGACGATTCATTCCGTTCTTCCTTGCAAGATCGAGCATCCACATACCTTTTCAGGGTTTCCGCCAATCCTTCTCCAATAGGAACGACACGCTGCTTATTACGTTTTCCTGTAACCTTAATCGTCTTGCGGCCAAAATCCACATCTTCCACATCAAGTCCTACAAGTTCCGATAGACGGATACCCGTTTCATAGAAGAGCTGCAACACAGCATATTCTCTCAATTCCTCCCATGCATCTCCTTGACTCGTGCCACAGAGCAATCGTTCCATATCTGCTTCGCGCACAAACTGCGGCAACGGCTTCTTTTTTTTGGGTCCATGTACATTCTGTACAGGCGACACCGTTACCATTTCTTTCTTTAGTAAGAATTTATAGAACGTCCGCAGAGAGCTCAGCTTACGATTCACCGTAGTAGCATTGCATCCTGACGACATCAGCTCCACCGCCCACCCTCTCACCAGGTCGGCATCAGCTGTCACTAAATCATATTCACCATGAGTTTTATTCCCAAGGTACACCTCAAACGCCTTAATATCGTTTCCGTAGCTCACCACCGTATGAGGCGAATACGCTTTCTCAAGCCGGAGATAGTTCAAGAATTTCTCTATCATAGGCACACCTTGCTATATACATATAAATAAGAGAAAAGCCCAACATGTTTCCATCATTGTCAGATTTTCATCTTTTCATTGGCGAATATAGCAATTTTATTCTACAACACAAAGGAAAGTTTCCATTTTCTTCCATCTCTCCCTATTTTTATCGCATTTCAGCACCAAGTTCCATCGCCTTACATTCCTAATCATAGATTTCACCAATCCACCGATACACTCATCCACGGCCACGCTTCACCAATTCAAAACTTTATTCTATATTTGCACTCTGTAGACAAGACAGCTATGGCACAGCACAACGAATTCGGTATAATCAGCGAAGATCGCGCAGCAGCCTATCTCATGGCACGCGGATACACCATACGCGACCGCAATTGGCGTGTTGGTCACAAGGAACTCGATATTGTAGCCCAAAAGAACGGCACACTCGTCTTCATTGAAGTAAAGGCCCGCCAATCCTGCCGCTATGGAGATGCCATTGATGCCGTCACTGATGAGAAAATTCACAAAATCATGCAGGCAGCCAATGCCTACGTCCGTTACCATCGCATCGATCTTCCTGTAAGATTCGACATTATTGCCATCACTGGAGAGTTAGGAAACCAAAGAATCGAGCACATCGAGGATGCTTTTCACTCTCCACTATATTAGCATCTCAAAGTTTGCCCTTACAAATAGACTACCACTATTTAGTATAACTTATTAGAGGACCATCCACTTCAGGACAATCCTAAACTAAATTGAAGGTAAAGCCAAGAGCAACTTCTTAAAACGTGTTGCATTCCCTAAAAAAGCAAGCGAGCAAGAAACATATCGTATTCTTTCTTGTTGAAACAATACAAATTCATTTTATGTCTAACCAAAACAACAAGGAGATTACTGATATGACAGCACCATTGCAAGGTATCAAAGTCATAGACTGGACCCAGGTACAGTCGGGGCCCTCGTGCACACAAATGTTGGCGTGGCTTGGCGCCGATGTGATAAAGATTGAGCGGGTAGGTCTTGGCGACCCTACGCGTACCGAACTGCTCGACTATCCGGGTATGGACAGTCTGTATTACCTACAGCTCAACTGCAACAAGCGCTCTATTGAGCTGAACATGAAAACGCCCGAGGGCAAAGAGATTCTCACCAAATTACTTGAGACAGCTGACATTTTCGTCGAGAACCTCCATCCCGGAGCTGTAGCCAAATTAGGTTTCTCTTGGGAAGAGGTACACAAGATCAACCCCCGCATCATCTACGGAACCATCAAGGGGTTCAACGACGACTCACCCTTCGCCTCTGTCAAGGCCTTCGAGCCTGTCGCACAATGTGCGGGTGGTGCAGCTGCCACTACCGGTTGGTGGAAGGGCGACTACAACATCCCCACCCAATCGGGTGCCGCTTTAGGCGATAGCAACACTGGCATGCACCTGCTCATTGGGCTCTTAGCCGCGCTCATGCAGCGCGAAAAGACAGGTGAAGGCTGTTTCGTAGAGCAATCCATGCAAGATGCAGTCATCAACCTCTGTCGTGTAAAATTGCGCGACCAGCTCATCCTCGAGCACACGGGCGTGCTCCAACACTTTCCTCAATACCCTAACGGCACCTTTGGCAACACCGTACCTCGTGGCGGTAATGTAGAAGGCGGACAGGTGATGGGCTGGTGCTATCGCTGCAAGGGTTGGGAAACCGACTCCGGTGCTTTCGTCTACATCGTATTGCAAAACGAGGAGAAGCCTTTTGCTGCTGCCGCTACCGCCATCGGCCACCCCGAGTGGGCTACCGACCCGAAGTACAATACTCCCGAGGCGCGCAATAAGATCAAGGAGGAGATCTACGCTGCCGTAGAGGCCTACACCATCACTCGTGAGAAGATGGAGATTGTTGAGACCCTGGGCAAGGCGGGTGTTCCCTGCGGCCCCGTACTCACAATGAAGGAGATCGCCGAAGACGAGTCGTTACGTAAGTGTGGCACCATTGTCGAGGTTGACCAACCTGGACGCGGCAAGTTCCTCACCATCGGCTGCCCTCCCAAGTTCTCGAGCTACAAGCCCGAGGTGAAGCCCGCTCCTGCCCTCGGGCAACATACCGACGAGGTGCTCCGCGAGATTGGCTACACAGGCGAGGAGATTGCGGCATTGCGCAAAAAGCAAATCATCTGCAAGACCGCTTGATAATAAAGTAATCTGTCATCCTGAACGCAGTGAAGGATCTCACGTAGGACCGACGCAGGGCCTTTAGGTCGCTGAAAGCAATGAGCGTCGGTTGCGACGCCAATGCGAGATGAGCATTGGTTGCGACGGCAACGCGGTATGATAGCGTTGCTTACGATGAAAGGGACTTCAGCTCCTCCGAAGAGCGTGCTTTAGCACCTTTAGCTTTAGTTTCACCAAGGAGTCCCTTTTCACCAGAGCACTCTGCGAGATGCTTCGCTACGCTCAGCATGACAGTAAAAAAATGAGTCCTCCGAGAACTCCTAATTCCTAACTCCTAACTCCTAATTACATGGACTATATCACCAACAACCCCAACGCCACTCTCACCGACGGCATGCACCTCATGGTCGATGCTCTCAAACGTAATGGCGTGGACACCATCTACGGTGTCGTGGGCATTCCGGTCACAGACCTTGCCCGCCACGCACAAGAGGTGGGTATCCGCTATATCGGATTTCGTCACGAGCAGTCGGCAGGCAATGCCGCTGCCATCAGTGGCTACCTTACCAAGAAGCCCGGCATCTGCCTCACCGTGTCGGCTCCGGGTTTTCTCAATGGGCTTACCGCTTTGGCGGCAGCCACCATCAACGGTTTTCCAATGATACAGATTAGTGGTTCGAGCGACCGCAACATCATCGATCTCAATCAGGGCGACTACGAGGGTCTCGATCAAATGAATATCGCCAAGCCCTTCGCCAAGGCGTCCTACCGCATCAATCGCCCCGAGGATATCGCTGTGGGCGTTGCACGTGCCATACGTGCTGCCGTGTCGGGTCGTCCCGGTGGTGTGTATCTCGACATTACCACTGCTATGCTCGGCACCACGATGGACACCGAGGCAGCCTCGGCATCGCTCTTCTTGCCCGTCGACCCAGCGCCCAAGCAATACCCCTGTTCGGGCTCGGTGAAGCGTGCCCTGAAACTCCTCTCCTCGGCACAGAAGCCCCTCATCATCCTTGGCAAAGGAGCCGCCTATGCACAGGCCGATGAGCAAGTGCGCACCTTCATAGAGAAGACTGGCATTCCTTTCCTCCCCATGTCGATGGCCAAGGGCCTGCTCCCCGACGACCACCCCCAATGTGCCGCCTCGGCGCGTAGCCTCGTGCTCGGTGAGGCCGACGTAGTGATGCTCATCGGCGCCCGCCTCAACTGGCTGCTCACCCACGGCAAGGGCAAGAAGTGGAACCCCACCGTGCAGTTCATCCAGCTCGACATTGAGCCCGAGGAGATAGACAGCAACCGCCCCATAGCAGCACCCGTAGTAGGCGATATTGAATCGTCGCTCGATGTGCTGATAGCCAAGATGGACAACTTCAACATCCAGTGTCCCAAAGAGTGGCGCGAGGCTATCGACACCGTGAAGCAGACCAACGCCGTCAAGATGCAGGCCAAGCTCACCACGCCCACCACACCCATGAACTATTTCAATGCCCTCAAGGCTGTGAGCGATGTGATGCAGGGATACAAGGATATTTTCGTCGTGAACGAAGGCGCCAACGCCCTTGACGACACACGTAATGTCATTAACATGTATCACCCTCGCCTGCGCCTCGATACCGGCACCTGGGGTGTCATGGGCATTGGCATGGGCTACGCCATCGCAGCTGCCGTCACCAGCGGCAAGCAGGTCATCGCCATCGAGGGCGACAGTGCCTTCGGTTTCAGCGGCATGGAGGTGGAGACCATCTGCCGTTATCACCTGCCCATCACCATCGTGGTTCTGAACAATGGTGGCATCTACCGTGGCAACGACCCCAACCTCGGTGGCGGCAACGACCCTTCGCCCACCACACTCACCCCTGACGCTCGCTACGACAAGATGATTGAAGCCTTTGGCGGCGTCGCCTACCATGTCACTACTCCCGACGAAATGCACACGGCCCTCACCGCTGCGCTCGCCTCAAAGAAGCCTTCGCTCATCAACTGCGTCATCGACCCTGCCGTAGGCACCGAGAGCGGACATATCGGAAACTTGAATCCGAAGACAACCATCAAGATGTAATCAGAGATCTCGGAGAACTCAGAGCACCCTGAGTCCTCGGAATTCTCCGATTAACCTAAAAAAGAAAGCTTATGTTCGACATTCTCATCAAAGACATCCTTCCCATCTTCGTCATCATGGCGTTGGGATATGCAGCGGGTAAGCGCGGCGTGTTTACTGCTGCCAATGCACAGATCTTCAATAAACTGGTGCTCACCTATGCCTTGCCGGCGGCATTGTTCGTCTCCATCGTCAAGGCCGACCGCACGATGCTGTTCGACGATGGCAAGTTGCTCATCATCAGCCTCATCATCCTCGTGGGCCTCTTCCTGTTGTCGTACCTCTCTACGTACAAACTCTTCAAGCACACCAAGAGTGAGGCCGCCGTGAGCGCTCTCATCACCGGTGCACCCACCATCG
>CALCHR010000040.1 GCA_937901185.1 uncultured Bacteroidales bacterium | reverse complement strand
ATTGCTAAGGTCTCGAACCTTGCGATTCGAGACCTCGCTCCGCGTCGGCAGAACCTTGCGGCTGGATATGAACTCCCTTGAGAGTTCGCCGCAAATTATATCAAATTTCACTCTTATTAACAAGAAGGCGAAATCGGCAGCATGAAGTACCGCAGTTTGCCATAATAACGGACACTATCAACAAAGGCAGGTTGTTTCTATTTGCCTCCCGTTTGCCAAATACTGGACACTGCCGATAAAATAAAGGAATGAAAAGAATGTCCAGAATGGCAACAAACGAATATATCGGCGCCAAACGTCGGCTATATGCTACAGCTGACCGGGAAAAACGGATTAAAATGCTTGACGAAGTCTGCGAAACAACAGGCTACGAACGCAAATACGCCAATCGACTGCTGACGGGCAGCAGAAAGTTCCGCGAACGCAAAGGACGTGGGAAAACCTATGGCGAAGATGTTGCCGCCGTACTGAAGAAGGTTTGGCTCGAATCCGGATGCCCGTGCCTGCCGTACTTTAAAGCCGAATCCATACGCTGGGTGGACGAATACTCTACGCAAGTTGCACACATAGAGCCTTCCATCCGCGAAAAGATTCTTGCCATGAGCGACCGCACCATGTCACGGATGCTTTCAGGAGAGACAAGGATAAAGCCAGGTTGGGCCAAAGGGAACAAGCGTTCAGGCCGGGGCGGGCGCAATGAAGTGAAAAACAGCACGCCTTGCGCCTCCGGCGAAAGCATCAGGGCCTGCAACGTCCCTCCGGGAGACGTGCAGGTGGATACCTTCGCTCTTGGCGGAGGAAATAGCGCGGACAACTTCTTCTGGATACTTGATGCATCAGACAGAAAAACGCAATGGACGGTCCTTTGCCCGACATGGAACCGTGGACAATACGCCACATTGGAAGCCCTCAAACACATAGAAGGCAAATTCCCCTTTGAAATCATTTCACTACATTCCGATAACGGCGGGGAAATCCTCAACCACCATGTCAGTGCGTACCTTGGCAGCAAAGCGAGACAGACATTCTTGTGGCGATCAAGACCGAGACACAGCAACGACAACGCCCATGTGGAAGAGAAAAACCGCTCGTCAGGAAGGCAACTTTTCGGGGAAATCAGACTGGACTGCCCGATTCTGCAAGATGAACTTACAAAATTATGCGATGACTGGTCGGACTTCAGGAACTTCTTCTGCCCCTGTAAAATGCTTGTCGAAAAGACGAAGCGCAACGACGGCAAGGGTTATAAGTGCAAGTACGACAAGCCAAAGACCCCATACCAAAGGGTGCTTGACGACAATGTGCTCACACCAGAGCAAAGAGACTCGCCCAAAGCTTACAAAGCAAAGCTAAGCGGGATGGATCTCTACAGGCGAGTCCGCAAGCGTCTGCGGAAGATACGCCGCATTCAGGATGCCTACACCATGGACAAACACGCAGGGAAGAATCTTTCTCCCTTCGCGGCCCGTCCCGCCTTGGCGCTTCGCGCCACCCCTTCGGGGACGGCTGGACTTCACCGCGAAGGGACAGACAATAGTACAACCAACCAACGCATAACCATAGCAGAAAAGCGAAGATTGAGTGTCCAGTATTTGGCAAATCAAAAAACACCAAGTTATCTATATAGTGTCTTTTCTATTTGACAAACTGGGTGTGTCCCTTGCCAAAGTGAATGCGACCATACCCGTCGCATTTACCACTTCCAACAGGTTTTTATGCAACCAATCACATCTACTTGGTATCAATCAATCCTTCTCCTATCCTATCCCCCTAGGGGGATAGTGGCATTTACTTTGAGAAATGGCATTATATGCACTATCGCCCGCATGGTGCGGAGCGAACAAAAAAGGAGACACCATGAAAAAACCAAGGCTAACAGACCTGGACAGAAAAACAATCGAGTCCATGCTCAAAGAGGGAAAAAACATATATGCGATTGCCAAGGCGCTCTCGCGACCGGTTACCACGATAACGCGCGAGATAAAAGCCAGGGCTGTCGAATCCGACAAAGGTGCGGCATATAGGGTTGCCAACAGATGTGCTTTCAAAATGCAATGCGCAAAACGGAACATCTGCGCACACTGCCCTTATGACGAAAAAAGATTCTGCAAATTTTGCAGGCTGTGCAATTCACATTGCTCGGATTACGTCGAACAGAAATGCGAACGTCTGGACAACCCTCCATTCGTCTGCAACGGCTGTCCGGACGAACGCAAATGCGTTTTAAGGAAACGCTTCTACATCCATGGCGCGGCACAGAGGTCTTACGAAACGATATTGTCCGAATCGCGCAGCGGAGCAAACATCACCGAAGGCGAACGGTTGGCGTTCGATGCTCTGCTGCATGATCTTACAGGCAAAGGCCAAAGCGTCTATGCCGCAATGAGCAACAATCCGGACAAATTCTCGATCAGCCTGAAAACATGCTACCGATACATCAACTCGGGACTGCTTTCCACAAAGAGGCACGAACTGCCAAGGGCATGCTCGATGAAACCACGCGCATCCAAAAGCGTAGAACACAAGGTGGATAAGCAATGCCGCATCGGAAGGACGCGCGAAGACTACCTGAAGTTCATCGAGAAAAACCCGGGGCTTCGCGTTGTACAGATGGACACGGTAGAAGGCGTAAAAGGCGGAAAAGTGCTTCTGACACTGATGTTCAACCCTTTCGGCTTCATGCTCGCCTTCTTGCTGGAGAACAAAACCAGCGAATGCGTCATTGGGGTTTTTCGGGACATACGCAGCAAACTCAAGGCCAGATACGGAGAGGACGTAGGCAGGGAGATGTTCGCAAAGCTCTTTCCGGTAATCCTTACCGACAACGGCACAGAGTTTTCCAATCCCGCAAGAATCGAATTCGACGATGACGGCAGCAGACTGACCTTTCTTTTCTACTGCAATCCTCGCGCATCATACGAAAAGGCCCAATGCGAACGCAACCATGTCGAAGTGAGAAGAGTCCTGCCCAAAGGAACGCGCTACCACGAGACAACCAGCTTCAATGAGCTTTCGCAGTATGACGTCTCCCTGATGATGTCGCACATAAACAGCTACATACGCAAAGAAATCAAAGGCATCCCATACGATTTGTTCACGAAGGAATACGGAGTTGAGATCGCCTCCCTGTTCGGCATTTCCCACATCAGTCCAAACGACGTAATCCTGAAGCCTTCTCTGCTTGGAATAGAGGTCAAAGTAAAAAATTGGGTGTTGCAAGACTAACGTATCGCAACACCCAATAGTCGGCCTTAGTGGCCACCCTTACCCCAGTCGCATCAACCACTTCCGAAAAAAGTACCTGCGATTGGGGTTGGGGGAATTGTATCAAAATTCAGTCTCTGATGACATCATTTCCAGACAATACTTGCCTGCAATGCGTTTTTTGGAAGAAGTAAATGCATATTTGGAACAACTAAATGCAACTAAGTGTCATAAAGACCCGTTTTTAGTCGCATTTACTTTGACAACTGACATATTTTTTAAGGATGGCAATCCTGAATTTGTCAGTTGGATTTTAGAAATGGCAATGGAAAGCCCATACGATAAAACCCGACAAAATCTCTCATCGGTGCA
>CALCHR010000039.1 GCA_937901185.1 uncultured Bacteroidales bacterium | reverse complement strand
TAACTACTAAGAACGCGAAAGTAACTACTAAGAAAACGGGGGTGATGTAGGGGTGGCTGAAGGTGGTGTCGGTGGGGAAGAGAATGGCTTGGGCTTGCAAGTGGGGATAGAGCTGTGGCGAGCAGGGAACGAGGGCATAAAATGATAAAGGGAGGCCTCCGCGAGGGTGGCCTCCCATTTTATCTTTGTATCCCGCCGGATATGTTTGAGAGAATCGAAACTTTTGTTAGAAGTTTCCGGGGTGTTTTAATAAGGCAGTGATGTCTCACTCTTCGCTCCGCGTTTCGGAGCGGCACATATTTGGTATTAACTAAGGTTCTTATATTTTCAGCAGTCGGGCTATGAATCCTTCTTCCATGTAGCCTGTGAGGTTTACGATGTGGAAGGGGCCTTCTTCTTGCTTGGCGAGGAACACGAGTTCCACGATGTAGTCGCCGCGGCGGCGCACATAGACATTTTTATCCTCTTGCTTGAAGAGCGGTTCGTAGCGCTCGGGGTTTTCTTGCACCAGCTGTTCGGCTTTTTCAAAGAGCAGGGTAGTTTCGGTGGCTGTGGTGTCGGTCACTACGCGTATGCTTTTGAGCTGTGCCAATACGCTTTTCATTTCGGCGTCGGCTTCTTCTTCGATGGGGAGTTGCAGCAGTTTCTCTATCATGGTGGGGCTCACTGTGGTACACACGAGCGAGGTGCCTTCGCTGTAGAGCTGCATGTAGCGTGCTGCAAAATCTTGTTCGTTCTGTGCTTGGGCATTAGCAGCGCAGAGGGTGATGACCAGGAGTAGCAGTATTTTTTTCATTCTGGGCTTTCTTCTGTAAAGGTGTAGCTGTTGCGCATTCCGGCAGAGTCGGCCACGGCGGTGTTCAGGCCATCTTTTATCAGTTTCAGCGCTTCGACGCTTTCGTCGTAGGCTGTTTGTGGATTTTCGTAGGTGTCTGTGTAGGTGGCCGAGTTGTAGTCCCATCCCACGGGCTTCTTGTTTTCTTCGAAGAGGTTGTAGGCGGTGATGCCTAAGAAGAGGATGAGGGCTACGGAGGCTGCGGCGCTGAAGAAGGGCTGCAGGCGGTGGCGGAGCTTTGCGGGGCGCTGATTTGCTGTGGCGTTTTCTTTTTCGGCCAAAGCGCAGAGGCGCTCGTCGAAGCTTGCGCCGAGTTCCACTTCGGCTTGTGCTTGCTCGTAATCAAACAATGCTTTGTAGCGAGCCAAATGTGCGGGCACGTTGCTCTGTGCGAAGAATCCCTTCAGCGTGCTTTCTTCTTCCAGAGAAGTTTCGGCTGCCCAGTAGCGCTCTAATAATTGTTCGATATATTTATAGTCCATAGCGTTCTATCTTTTCGTATTCTGTGCGGACGGCTTGGCGTGCGCGGTGGAGAGTTACTTTGAATTGCTCTTCGCTGATGCCTAATATTTCGGCGGCTTCGCGGTAGCTCTTTCCTTCGATGTCTCGCAGCTGCATGGCTGCGCGTTGTTTTTCCGGGAGGCGGTTGAAGAGGCGGTGGATGCGTCGGAGTTTTTCTTCGTGCTCCAGTTGTTCCTCGGGCGAAGGTGTGGTGTCTGCCGTTTGCAGGGCTTGCTCGTCGAGGGGCAGATTTTGCGCTTCTTTCTTCTCGCTGCGGTCGAGGGCAAGGTTGCGGCAAACGGTGAGGCTGTAGGCTTCGAGCGACTTAAGTTCGCCGAGTTCATGGCGCTTGCTCCAGATGCGCAGTAGGGTTTCTTGTGTCACGTCCTCGGCCTCCGCCGTATCGAGCGTGATACGGAGCGCCAACCGAAACAACTTATTCTTCAGCGGCAATAGGTCGTATCTGAAATCTAAATCTTTCATTGCTCTCTATATACTATGACGGGTGAGGCGGGGAAAAGTTACAAAAAAATCCTACTTTTTTTATTTCTCTGCTTTGTGGGTGGCGATGAGGGCGTGGCTTCCGTCGGCCAGTGTGGTAGCGAACCAGTAGGCCTGACCGCCTTCTTTGAGTTTGAGGCGTTGGCGCAGTTCGGCCACGGAGGCCGGAAAATTGCGCACGGTGAGGTTGGCACGCTCGGTGCCTTGACAGAAGCGGCGCAGTTCCTTCTTGCCGAATCCCGTGGCGCCTTCCACTTCGAACACACGGCCCGGAAAATTCTCGGGCAGATGGTCGGCGGTGTAGAGATGGCTGTTGGGGTGGAGTTTTTCAAGGCAGAAGCGAGTGGCGATGCTCTTGAAGGCACCGGCTTTGAGAATGGCGGCGTTGGGCTCGAAGAGAAATTTCTTCACGCTGCTTGCCAGTGGCGGCGCGGCTGTTTCTTCTTCCTCGGGGGTAAAGGCAAAGGCCTGTCCGTCGTTTACGCAGTGGATGGTGATGGCTTGGGGCGCTTTGGAGAGGATGAGCAGCAGGTCTTTACACTCGCCGCCTTCGGCCACGATGTGGGCTTCGCAAACGCAGCCCAGTTGGCGGATGGCGCTGTGTAGGTCGAGCATAGGCGAGAGTTTGAGCAGGACGAAGCGGCTCTTTTCCAGTAGCACGGGCAGCAGTGCTCCCACGTCGGGCTCACAGTCTTCCAGCATCACTGTTTTGCGTCCGGCAGTGTCGCGCCGTGCCGGATCAAGAAAGAGCAGGTCTGCTTCGGACAGGGTTTGCAGAAATTCAGTGCCGTCGGCATTTACAATCTCTGCATGGCCGATGCCGAGCAAGGGGAAATTGTGGCGGGCCAGGCGGCATAGCTCTTCTTGTCGTTCCACGTAGATGGCGCGGCGAAAGAGGGGAGCCACGAAGGAGAAGTCCACACCCAGTCCGCCGGTGAGGTCGGCCATTGTGTGGCCGTGGCCGATGAGTTTTTCCACCACCTCCCTTTTGTAGCGCGCGGCGGCTTCGCCGGAGCATTGCTCAAGCGATAGGCGAGGGGGGTAGAGCAATGTTTCCACTTCGGCCCATGTGGGCACTTTTTTGTTGAGGCGTTGCCATCCCTCTATTTGGCGCAGGGCGAAGGCCGCATCGATGTCGCTCCGCTTGGAGAGCGCCAGTGCCAGCTCGCTCACGGGGCGTGAGCGGTGGGTGGCTATGAACTGGCGGGTGGCGTCGAGTGTGGGTTCCATATATATAATAATGTGTACTCAGCGAATCACTTTGTAATATTTCTTGGCTGTGGCGCGCGACTTGAAATTGAAGTGCCACCACTCTGTGCTGAGCACTTTGTAGCCGGCGGCGCTCATCACCTCTCTCAGCAGTTTTCTGTTCTCTACGGCCTGCCGGCTGAGGCGTCCGTTTTGCAGCATGGCCGCCTCGTCCCTGACGTGGGCAAGGTCTCCGAGGTGGTCTATCACCGAGCCCATGGGCAGCGTGTCGCCCGTTGCCTCATGGCAGAGCGTCACGTCCACCGCCAGGCCGTAGTTGTGCAGTCCGCCGCCGTTGCGCGGATTGCTTACGTAGATAGCCTTAGAGGTGCCGCGCACCGCGTTATACATCAGTTGCTGCACCGACATGGGGCGCGCCGCGTCGTAGACCTTGAGCGATAGGTCGGGGCGTCGGCGCTTCAGTTCGGCCTGCGCTTTTTTCAGAGCCTGCGCCGCTTCGGGGTGCAGATAGGCTGTGTGCAGGTCTTTGTAGAGCACGCGCCCGGTGAAGTTGTCGGCGCGGGTGTACATAAGGCTTACTTTCAGCGAGGGGTCTATGGTGCAGATGTCCACCATGCCCTGTCGTTCGATGGCTAGTTCGGTAGGGCTTTTCTGCCCAAAGAGGCAGAGCGGCCAGCTCAGCAGAAAAATCAAGAGAGGTTTCATCTTTGCAAAGATACATTTTCTTTTTTGGCCGCTCGGTTCGTTTCAGATTTTTTCCGGTCTGTAGCCATCCCTTCGCCCCACTTTTTTAGCCCCTACATCACCCCCGTTTTCTTAGTAGTTACTTTCGTGTTCTTAGTAGTTACCGAATTTTTCCTAGTAGT
>CALCHR010000038.1 GCA_937901185.1 uncultured Bacteroidales bacterium | reverse complement strand
ACCCTTGTTAGCATTCTGACCGCTATAGTAAAGAGCCATGTAACCATAGTAACCAGAACCAGCGTCGTTACCTACGATACCCCAGTTAGCACGGAGCTTCAAGCTGTTCACCCAAGTAACATCCTTCATGAATTCTTCTTCAGATACACGCCAGCTTGCACCGAATGACCAGAAGTTACCCCAACGGTTGTCCTTGTGGAAACGTGAAGAACCGTCGTGACGGTATGACATAGAAGCATAGTACTTGTCAGCATAGTCGTAGTTCAAACGGCCGAAGTAACCTTCCTTCTTGTATTCGTCTGTATAAGAAGATACAGAAGAGATGTTCACGAAGTTGTCGAATTCGTAGATACCGCTGATGATTTCAGTGTTCTTCATACTGTACAAGTATTCGTACTTGTAAGCGTAGCTTTCGTGACCGATCATAGCGTCAACAGTGTGCTTGCCGAAGTCCTTGTTATAAGAAATCAACTGGTTGAAAGTTTCAGTGATAGCACGAGTAGACAAGATGTTGAAACGACCGCCAGGGGCACCGTCACCTACCAATGGGTTTTCGTATACCTTACGACGACGGTCAACGTTGTTGTAAGAGTAGTTGGCAGTGAGGTTCAAGCCTTCGATTGGGAAGAATGTCACGTAAGTGTTCACATTCTGTTGGTTACGTTGAGTTTGACGCATGTTGAACAAAGTTTCAGCGAATGCGTCACGACCTGCGTCAGCCAAACGTTGACCAGCGTAGTCATAAACATACTTAGAAGGATCAGTTGTTACATTACCGTCAACGTCCAAATAAGCACCAGTTTCCAAATCATGCTTGTGGATCGGGTAGTTAGGAGCCATGTGACGGATGAAACGAGTCAAGTTGTTGTATGAGCTTGATGAACCTGAGTCAGAAGTAGAGTACTGAGACAAAACGCGTGACAAAGACAAGTTCAAACCAGTCTTGAACCACTTCACAGGATAAACGTTGTAGTTCAAACGACCTGAGTAACGTTCGAAGTCAGTCTTCTTCATGTAACCCTTATCGTTCAAGTAAGATACAGAAGCATAAGTGTCGCTCTTGTCAGTCTTAGTGTTGTAGCTCAACAAATATTCCTGACGGTGACCAGTGCTGTAAGCTTCGTCTTCCCAATCCAAGTCATCACCCCACTTCAAGTTGTCCATGCTAGCAGATGGGTTCATCTTACCGTCAACACCTACGATAGCGTTGTTAGGAATACCCTTGAACGGGTTGTAAACCAACAAGTCACCGAGACCTTCAGTTGCCTTCTGAGCAGCAACAGCAGCATCGTCACCAGCAGTAACGTATGCGTTCTTACGCATTTGCCATTGGTATTCGAACCAATCCTTCATACCAGCCTTAGCGTAATCGCTATAAGCGATGTTAGAGAAACCTTGGTTAACTGTCAAGTTGAAGTTAGTACCGCCGTTACCCTTACCCTTCTTGGTAGTGATCAAAACCACACCGTTACCAGCTGAAGAACCGTACAATGAAGTAGAAGCAGCGTCCTTCAAGATAGTCATTGATTCGATATCGGCAGGGTTGATGTCACCCAATGAACCGTTATAAACGGCACCGTCAACAACGTACAAAGGAGCAGAAGAAGCGTTTACTGAACCGAAACCACGGATACGGATAGAAGCAGATTCACCCGGCTGACCAGTTGCAGAAGTCACCTGTACACCGGTAGTGTTACCTTCGAGAGCAGCAGTCACGTTAGTGATGGCACGCTTTTCGATGGTTTGAGCACCTACGGTTGAAGCAGAACCGGTGAAAGAAGACTTCTTAGCAGTACCGTAAGCTACAACTACGACTTCATCAATCACTTGTGCGTCTGCGTGCATCACGATCTTCTGAGGTTCAGAAGTAGTGATAGGTACTTCTACTGTACGCATACCCACGAAAGAAATCACCAATGATTTGCTTCCAGCAGGAATGTTGCTGATTTCATACTTACCGTCAATATCGGTAATGATACCAATGGTTGTACCCTTTACCAATACAGATGCACCGATAATAGGCTCTTCAGTGTCAGCGTCGACTACCACACCGGTAACCTTTGTGACTTGAGCCACAGCCAGTCCTATGGACATGCACAGGAGGGCTAAAAGCATTTGTAATTTTCTCATAAAAAGACTTTAATTTTAATTGTTATAGGTTTAAGTACTGTTAGTACAGAACGTATTTGTGCGCAAAGGAAATAAAAAAATCAATAAGTTGTATACGTTTATTAACACTTTATGCTGTAAAACATAAGAAATGTTAGAAAAACCGCATAAATACCCATCCATGTCCTAATAAATGAAACAAAATACAATTTTTATGATAGGAATATCTATAAAAGATTTTGAAAACATAATAAAACATTGTAATTGTACGATAAAAGGTAATTATTAATTTACTAAGAATTATAAATATAATAAATGATATAATAGGAGATGAATTATGAAAAAAGATGGGAAAGTAATAATTTTTATTACAACAATTTTGGCATTATTCTTTTTATGTACTATGTTAGTGATTGGTGCAAATTCCGTTAAAAATACAAATGCTTTATTTATCAGTAAGCAATACAAGAGAATCAGCAATAAAACGGTACAATGGTTAGTTTATAAATACCTTGACATGGCAGGTCTTGAATCCAAGCACTACTCGGTGCATAAGCTGCGCCACACCGCCGCCACCCTCATGTACCAGTCGGGGCAGGTGGATATCCGCGTGCTGAAGGATATTTTGGGGCACGAGCAGCTCAACACCACCCAGATATACACCCACGTGTCAATAGAACGGCTTAAGGACGAATACGCCAAGGCGCATCCGCGGGCATGATCCGTTATGCCGGCCGCCTCTGACACTCCCTGCGGGGACCGGGGCCTCTGCAATTTTCGCTTAAAGCATCAAAGGCTTGATTTAAGATTTATAAACATATATAATATGCGGCAATTTTTCAGAGGGATAACGCTCTCAAAAGAAGACACAAGGAGAAAAAAGAACATGGCCAAGACGCCCAAATTCGCCAACGCGAAGGTCTTCGCGTGGGTTGACAAGTGGAACAAGCTCTGCACGCCCGACAAGATTGTCGTCGTGAAGGGCACGAAGAAAGAGCATACGGCAATCTGCGAGATGATGGTCAAGAATGGCCAGTTCATCAAGTTGAACGACAAGAAGCGTCCGGGATGCTACCTCGCCCGTTCGCACGAGAGCGACGTTGCGCGCGTTGAAGGCCGCACGTTCATCTGCTCCAAGCGCGAGATCGACGCCGGCCCCACCAACCACTGGATGGATCCCGTCGAGATGAAGAAGAAGATGGAGAAGGCGTACAAGGGCTGCATGAAGGGCCGCACGATGTACGTGATTCCCTACGCGATGGGTCCGATCGGCAACCCGATCACCCAGTACGGCATTGAGGTCACCGACTCCCCGTACGTTGTCGTCAACATGAACATCATGACGCGCACCGGCGATGATGTGATCCAGTCTCCTGATGCATATGTGGATTCGGAAAGAATAGTCGATATCACCGGAAATGTCAATGCCGAAGGTCGTCTTGTCTGGACTGCACCTTCGCAGGGACGCTGGACCGTCCTTCGCATAGGTCACGTGAATGCAGGCGAACAGAACGGTCCTGCTCCGAAGGAGGGTACGGGATGGGAATGTGACAAGCTCTCTACTGCAGGTCCGGAGGCTCATTTTGCAGGTTATGTCGGTCGTCTGGCAGACGGAGTTCTCAATGAAGACGGCCTTCTTGACGGTCTTCTCCTTGACAGCTGGGAATGCCATACACAGACCTGGACCAGAAATATGGAGTAAGAGTTTGCCGGACGTTGCGGTTATGAACTGCGTAAATGGCTTCCTGCTGTTTTCGGTTATGTGATAGACAAGCCTGAGACCACATCGCGTTTCCTTCTTGACTGGAGAGGTACCATCGGTGACCTTTTCGCAAACAAGTTCTATCGCAGGATGGCCGAGCTGGGACATGAACGAGGTATGAAAGTGGTATATGAGACCGCAGGCGGAGATGTCTTCCCTGCCGACATAATGGAGTACTTCAAATATGCCGACATCCCTATGTGCGAGTTCTGGCAGCCTTTCAACAAGGCAGGATATGTCGGTTCGCTCAACTTCAAGCCTGTAAAGCCTACTGCCTCAGCAGCCAGAATGTACGGCAAGCCAAGGGGGGCGGC
>CALCHR010000037.1 GCA_937901185.1 uncultured Bacteroidales bacterium | reverse complement strand
CGAATTTTTCTTAGTAGTTACCGAAATTTACCTAGCTTTTACCTAAGAAACGGCCCAAAATGGCCCTTGATTTTCAGACGCTTACAAAGCCCCCTTCCAAGCCCATCGGCAGAGCCTTGAAATCCCTCAAGGAAACTCCCGCTACACATTATTTATATATACGCGCGCGAAAGAACAGCGCCGACGAAAGGTAAAAATTCTATAAAATATGCTTTTCTCTTTACAAAAACACACTTTAAGAGCAGTTTTTATAAAAAAAGTACCAATAAAGCCCCCTTTTACTTTGCTAATTAAAAATATTAGTCTATTTTTGCGAACTGATACCTTGTTCCCCACCTCCCTCCTCCGGGCTCCATTAGTTTGAGAACGCCAGAAGAGATCTGGGGAATTGTGTATGTAAGAAGTATAAGTCGCTGAGCGACAACAGGTAAAAAGAGAGAAACAATTCTATGTTTAATTTAATGGTTATATTTTTATGAACAAGAAGCTAGTGCTTTTCTTCCTCTGCCTATTCGCGGCAGTAGGAACGGCTATTGCTCAAACTCGCGTAACCGGTACGGTAGTAGATACCGATGGTAATCCCGTATTCGGAGCCCACGTGAAGGTAGCCGGCACAAAAATGGTCACAGTGACCGACGAGCAAGGTAAGTTCGTCTTACCCTCCGTTCCGGCCTCAGCCAAAAGCTTGAACGTCTCCTACATCGGTATGAAGTCGGAGAGCGTCAACGTGGCAGGCAACGTAAAAGTTGTATTGAAGCAGGACGACAATTTGATGGAAGAAGCCGTGGTAATCGGTTACGGTTCAGCCCGTAAGCTCGGTACCGTGGTGGGCGCCGTAACTAAAGTATCCGGCGAGAGCATCAAGGAGACCCCGTCTACCAACGTGATGGACGCCATGCAGGGCCAAGTGGCCGGTTTGCAGGTGCTCAACAACACAGGCGACGCCGGTTCAGTGAACAGCACCTCATTCCAGATTCGTGGTACAGGTTCTCTCTCTGCAGGTAACACTCCGCTTGTCGTAGTAGACGGTTCGCCCGTAGACGCCAGCGTCATGGGCTTGATGAACCCCAGCGACATCGAGAGCATCACTACCTTGAAGGACGCATCTGCCACTTCAATCTACGGTTCTCGTGCTGCCAACGGTGTAATCTACATCGTGACTAAGAAAGGTCGCAAAGGCGAAGAGAAAGCCATTGTAACCATCGGTCAGAAGATTGGTTGGAGCCAATTGGCACGCAGCGTAGGTAACCCGATGAACGCCACCGAGCTCCTCGACTTCCAGCTCGAGAACGGCATCATCACCGCCAACGACTACGTGAAGTTCAAGAGCCACGGTGCTAACACCGACTGGCAGAAGTACCACTTCCGCAACGACGCCCCCATGTATGAGACAGACTTCTCTATCCGCGGCGGTAGCCAGAACGTGGCCTACTTCGTGTCTGCCAACTTCTTGAACAACACCGGTGTGGACGACGCCTCTTTCATGAAGCGCTACAACGTGCGTGCCAACATCGACGCTAAGGCCAACGACTGGCTCTCCTTCGGTGTAAACCAAAACATCGTCTACACAGACCGCGAAAGCAACGGCTACACCGGCAACGGTTCAGGAAACGTCCGTTCTTACTCCTCAGCAGCTTACCTCTATCCCGCTTATTGGGATCCGTTTGATCCGGAATCTCGCAAAGAGCACATGATCTGGGGTATGGACAGCTACGACACCAAGTGGCTTGGCGAGATGCAGCCCTCTACCACCAACGACATTATCTACAACGGTATGGCTTACATCCAGCTCAACCCCGTAAAGGGCTTGACCTTGAAATCACAGCTCGGTCTCTACGCTACCAACACAAACTATAAATACACTATGCTTCCCGGTTTCCCCGGCGAAGAAGTAGGTAGCCGCTACCTCTCAGACTCTCGCTCAGCACAGTGGACCATCACCAACACCGCTGAGTACCGCTTCAACGTAGGCGAAAGCCACGAGGTAATCCTCTTGGCAGGTCAAGAAGGTATCCGTTCTACCAGCGAAGGCTTTACTGTAGGAGCTAAAGGTACTACCGACGACCGCCTTCTCCTTCTCGGCA
>CALCHR010000036.1 GCA_937901185.1 uncultured Bacteroidales bacterium | reverse complement strand
TCTGGGTCATCAGCTCATCGCCGTCGGTGGTGCTGTCCTGGGGCGGGCGGCGGTAGCCGCGCTTGGTCTCGATGCCAGCAGCGTGCAGATATACCTCCAGCTCGTCCAGGTACTCGTTATTATGAGTGTTTTCATCGCAGCCGGCCACGGCGCAGGCGTTAAACCAGTGCAGCGGCGCAGAGAGGTATACCTTCGCCATCTTAGCCCACCTCGCTTTCGGTGTGTTTCTTTTCGGCCTGCGTGCCGAAGTAAAACGCGATCACGGTCGTGAAGATCGTGAGGAACATCTGGCTATCCACCGTGCCGCGAACAGACAGGACGCAAAACACGATGGTCAGCAGGATAGTGACGATGGACTTCACCGTCAGCAGCTTGGAAAGTCTTTCTTTCATGATTTTTCCTCCTTTATTCGTGTGCTCTTTTGTTGAGGTGCTTCTCGATCTTGTCGATGGCCTCGGTCACCGGGCCGTTGCAGCCCTGCTCCTTGAGGCCTTTGAGGCAGGCCAGCAGGCCGTACACCATGAGGGTCTGCTCCTCCTTCATGTGGGCCATATCGCTCATGTGTGTATCACGCAGCGTCTTGATGTCGCTGTCCTGCTTCTTCTGCTTATCCACCCAGCGGACGATCTTGGCGAAGTAGGCCACGACGGCCACCGCTGCGCCAATAACCGCACCAGCGGTTATAATCGACTGCCAGGTTAATGTTACGGTCAATGGACTCCCCTCCTTTGGTATTCTTCTGCCTTGTGATTACTGATGCTTGTAGCACTTGTTTGCCACAGGGAAGCCTTCCTCGGAAACGATGACAGCGCTGTGGACAGGGACAGTGGTGACGGCGGCAGCGGCCAGGATGGAGTAGAACTTGCTCTCCGCTTCTGCCAGGGTGTTGTGGCTGGTCACGATGTTGGAGACCACGCCCTCGGGGTTTTTCTGCAATTCAATGACAATATACATTTTTTATCCTCCCATCAGCTCGTAGAGTTGTGCCTCTACTGTGGTTTTAATGGCGTTCTGCCCGACGATGATGCGCTCACCGTTGGGTATGTTTTCGGTGGCCTTGTACAGCACGTTGTTGACGGTTACAAACTCTCCGGCGGTGATATTGATGGGCGCCGTGGGGATGCTGGGGTCGGGCTGTCCGTCATCATAAATTTCAGGCTCGTCCCCATAGGCTTCGCGCTTGGCAGCTTCTAAGCCCTCCTCCGAATACGGAAAATCTTTGGGAATAAAATGCTGCTTGATGTCGGGCGCTTCTTCTGTTCCGCAGTTGGTTTCGGAAGATAGAAAAACATACTTGATCTTTTTCATGGTCACGCCTCCTTTGTGTATTCCAGCAAGAAAAACGCGTCACCCATGTCCCAGTCGCAAGATATGCCAATGCTTGTCCTATCAAGGGTCAAGTTTTTCACGCCGCTGCTGTTGGTCAAAATCTCTTTCTCGTTGTTCATCACATCAATGCTGACGGGGGTCACGATTCCAGAGATCCCGTGCGGTATCGACGTAGTTGCCTTGCTGTAATAGCCGTACTTGAGGAAGTATGTGTATACTGGCAGGCGGTTGAATCGTTTCGTGGTGCGATATTCCGTATTCGGCCGCATGGGCGGGTTGACCCAATCCCAATCGCCCCATACGCCAGCTTTCATGAAGCGCTGCGCCACAAGGCCGCCGTCCACCTCATAATTGTACGTTTGCTTTTTGTAGGAAGCGTTATAACTCTCTACAAAAATCCAGCCCTCATAGCAGCCAGCGGGAATGTTTACTACGCTGCTGGAGCACTTGTACCAACCATTTGCCACTGCAAGGTTGGCGTCATTAACAGCAGACGCTGCGTTTTCGCTGCCGAGGCCATAGCCGTCGGGTGCAAATGCGCTTGGGTCGATATTCCTCCACTCTCCCCACGTGCCCGCCAGCTTTTTGCGGATCGCGGACACATTCTCATTAAGGTCAAACTGGAACTGCACCGCATAATTTTGCATAGCCTCGACGTGGATAATGTGCGAGCGTCCAGAGCTGCCGGGCATGAGGTTTGCGTGCTGGGCAGAGTAAAAGCCCGTTTGCGTTATTTGGTTGGGGTCATCGTTAGGCGCCTTTCCCGTGATTCCGTCGGCAGGCGCCGTTTCGGTTCGGTGGTCATAATCGTTTTTCCCGTAGACGATTGCGGCAATTCGTCCAACATCACCACGCGCTCCGCTTCGTCCGCATACCAGTCCTCCAGAGAGGTGTACCCCGTAGGGACGCTGCCGGTGTATTCGGTGCAGCCGTCGTCCTGGCACTCAATCTTGCAGCCGAAGGAGATGGCCGTGATATAGTTGTTAGCGTTCACAATGTAGCGCATTTAATCATCCCTTTCCTATGGCCACCCAGCTGATGCTCGTGGAGGTGAGACCGGCGCGCACCAGTGTGATGGCCACCTTTTGCTTCGGGTCGCCCACCAGGTCAGCGCCGCGCTGCACTCCCACAGAGAGCGTATTCGGCACACTGGTGGACGGCGTGGCGACTACGATGGGCGTCTCCACATAAGGAAGCGGGAAAGTCACGATGGCGTTGGTGGCCTCGTTGGCCGCCGTAGGCGTGATGGACACGCTGCCCCACTGGAGCAGCATACCGTCCTCGGTACGGTAGCGCCCGGACATTCCGCCCATGCTCTTGATACGACCGACGATGTCCCAGCCGAAATCGATGCCGTCCTGCTCTGCCGTCTTACCCACGCCGAGGCCCTTGCCGTTGGCCTTGATGTCCAGGATGACGGCTCCAGACGGGAGGACGGCCACCGTGGTGGCGGTCGTGCCAAACCAGTCCTCGACGACCATCTGGAAGTTGTAGGTGTAGTCCACGGAGAAGGTCGGGCTGGCAGGTTTCACTGTCGTGTTACCGCTGAGCGCGGTCAGCGAGAGCAGCGTGCTACCGTAGTCAGCAGCGGTCGACTGCTTATACTTCACTGTCACAGCCGCCGTGTTCTTCCCGCCCACGCTGGCCACGCTGTAGTTATAGCTCAGCGCTAGGTAGGCGCCATCGTCCGCAGCCACGCCCGCGCTGTTGCAGCGATAGGCGGTCAGCGAGCGGATCTGAGGCTTGCTGTAGGCCACCACCGTGATGGTGGTGTTTTTGTACTCACTCCAGCGGCCGCGGCTGTCCTTGACTCTCGTCTTGATTGTCAGCGACCCGGAGGTGGCCAGCGTGTCGGAGGTCCAGGAGCTACCTGTGTACGTCTTGCCGGCGAAGGTGCTGCTGTACTCTTTGATGGTGCTGCCCTTTGCACCGGAGGCGCTGATGGTGGCCTTGAGCTTCGACTTGCTCTGCACATATGCCCCGAACTGAGCAGCCAGGCCGCTCACCGTCTCCGCCGTCGCGACGGAGCTCACCGTCGGGATGACGGATGCGGGCACCTTGGCCGTGATGTAGGCGTAGGCGGTACCGATGGTCGTGCCGCCGCTCTTGGTGATGCAGCGCACCGTCATCTGCACGCTGGTGGCGTTCGGGATGCTGGTGGCGCGGTCGGGCACCGTCCAGCTGTACGAAGTACCCACGCCCGTGGTGATGGCGATGTAGTAGTCGTCGCCCGGGATTTTATAGGCCAGGTCGTGCGTGAAGCTGCCGGACGCCCGCGGGCAGCTGATGGTCACCTTGCCGCCCATATCAGCGCTGGACGCGCTGAGGGTGTGCTGCGTAGTCCTGGGGATGGTGGTCAGTGTTTTGGACTCGGAGGCTGTCACTGTTCCGCTGCCCGTACCCGTGGTAAAAGACGCAGAGCACGCCAGGGTCTTAGTGCCGTCACTGTTGTGTCCGATGTTCACCGTCTTGGTGAAAATCGTTTTGCTGCCACTGCTTGTATTATTGTCGTTAAACGTGGACCTAAAATCGTAGGTTATTCCGTCGATTTTCAGCCAGCCAGGAGGCGCCGGGTTTTCCTGGTTCCAGGAGCCGTAGGTCCAGGCCGCAGTCACCTTTACCGTAACATTAGAGGTATTATTGGCGACGTTTTGGCTGTTTTGCGTGATGGCGATGCTGATACTTACGGCCATTTAACCACCCACCCTTACGAGAGATAAGTTGCCATTTTCACGGGGCAGCCACTTAAAATTACCGACCTGGAGGCTGTTGAGGAAGTGACCGTCCGTGATAAAAAGCTGCTTGTCGGAGATATAGGCCACCTCGGCACCTTGGTCGAGGAAGCTGATGCGGTCGTTTTGAATCCGCAGCAGAATGTCGTTGCCTTCCTCGCCCAGGATGATGTCGCCGTTCTCCATACGGATCCAGCTGTAGACCTCTTGGAAGCGCTGGTCAGCCGCATCAGCGTTCTCGTCCACCACCTTCTGCAGCTCGGTGAAGGTGAAGGTGATGCTGTCCGACAGCTGCTGGATGCTGGTGGAGATCATGCTCTCCACGTCATCGCCGCGGGCGTAGGTCTCGGACACCTCCAGCTTGATGGAGTCGCTGGTCTGCTGGATGAGAGACGTCAGCGTCTGCGTGGCGGACTCGATAGCCTTTGCGACGTTCAGCTGATACTCGGCCCGGATGTTATGCTCCACCTTGTTCAGCTCGTTGGCGCTCTTTTTATCGCCTGCCACATCCGCACCAGCCAGGGAGGCCAGATCCTTGCCCAGGACCACCTTGTCCTTGCCAGGGTCGAGCAGGTCATAGTCGCGCTCCATCAGCGTGAAAAGGTCATCCACGCCGTGGGGCTTGCTGCGTACCTGCACGCGGTCGCCCACGCGGAAGCTGTCGATGTTATGGTCCAGGACGGACAGGTCGACAGCTGACAGCTCCAGGGAGCTAATGAGCATCTTGCTGCTGGCCAGGTACTGCTGTGCCTTCGCCAGCAGGTTGGCCGGCTCCGTTACGTCGTCCCAGTAGACGGGGCGGGCTATGACGCCGCGGAGGTGGACGGCGTCATAGTCCTGGATAAAGTCCTGCCCCCCATTGACACTTGTGATGTCGACCCGTTTATAAGTCGACTCACCGGTCTCCTCGTTCAATACCTCGACCTGTGCGCCGTAGGGGATGATGACCGTGGCCATGTCCGTGTTGGCGCCGGTGCGAGAGAAGTCCAGCAGGTTGCTGCCGAACTCGATGACCTGCCAGCTCCTGTAGTCCAGGGTGTCGTACCAGTTGATGGTACGCTGGCCCTCGGCGTTGGTGCCGAACACGATATAACCACCGACACGCTCCACCAGTTTGTCCAGTGTGTCGGCGATCTGCTCGGCCTTGTTGCTCTCCAGTCGGACGTAGTTGTTGGGGTCGGTCACGGTGACCGTGCCCACCACGAAGCGCTTGAACTCCTCGACCTGCGCATTATACAGGCCGATAATGTCCGCCAGGATAGCTGCAGGGCCGTCCTGGTACAGATACGGCCGCATGATGCCATCCAGCAGGAAGCCGCGCTCACCCTCGCAGGTGATGGTCCTGCGGCGATAGAAGTCGTCGGTGGCGTAGAGCGCACGACCGCGGAACAGCAGCACGCCGTCGCGGTAGATGGTGACCACCGTCCGGTACTCCGTGAAGTAGTCATAGGCGGGATGGTCGGGCGGCATGACGATCTCGGCGGTGCCGGCCTTGTTGACCAGTACGGAGACCTCCAGGCCCAGCAGCGCCGTGTCCGGCAGTCGGGTATCATAGACGACCCGGTCGTCGGCGTATACCTGTACCATTACAGCACCGCCTCTCTATAGGAGATGCGGAGCGTACCGGTGCCGCTGTATGTCAGCGTGCCGCCGCCCTGGGGCAGCGTCAGATCCGGCAGCTGGTAGGTACCAGCCCCCAGGGACCAGGAGTATGCGCCATATTTCAGCAGGATAGTGCCGCCCGTGATAGTCAAAAGAGGCACGACTGTCCGCCGCCCCTCGTTGAACAGAGCCGCGGTCTTTTCGGTCGGCTCTGCGGTCAGAGTGTGATCCCACTCGTACATGGCATAGCGCCAAGGGTCGCAGACCGCGGTCACCGTGACAGCTGCGTGGGCGTTGTCGTTGTATTCCTTCTTCACGCTGACGCGGCCGGTGATGTAGTGCTCGGGGTCGTCCGGCAGCACGATGTCCTGCCGCCAGCCATCCAGCCAGTTGATCATGGTGTTGATGGCCGCCTCGCGGTCAAGCCTGGAGCCCTCGGAGCACTCCAGGTTGACAGTTAGCGTGCGGCTGTGGTATGTAGGCGCGCCATTGGTCAGCGCTGCCGACAGGTCCAGCGCTCCGTCGCGCCCAGGGACGTCCAGGAAGTTTTCCTGGTACTCCGGAGCGGACAGCTCCCAAGCTGTGAGTGTCCATAGCTGCTCTGCGGTGTTATAGGTGCCGATCATAAGGCCACGTTTTTCCATTTATCGTGCCCCCCTTGCTGCCAGCACTCTACGCTGGCCCAGTGCATTGTCATAGCCGTCGGCGGTGGCGCCGATCAGCTGCTTGCCGTCGATGGTGATAAGCTGACCGCGCTCAATAGCCGCGAGGATGAGGTCGAGCTTGCCAGCCAGGCCGCTCGTGGTGGCTGCCTGGGCGGCCACGGCGGCGCCTCTGCTGCGCTGCAGGCCTCGTTCTACTCCCAGCCCGTCCATGCCCGTGGCGGCGTCCAGAACGCCTCCTGCGACGCGCTGCATGGCCTTGACAGGCGTGTCGATGTTTTTCAGCATACCCTCAGCAAGGCCTTGGTCGAGCATATCGCCGACCCATTCGGTCTCTCTGGAGGGAGAGTGCGTACCGAAAAAGCCCTTGATACTGTCCAGAACAGACGACGCGAAGCCACTGATTTTGGACTTGAGCCAGCTCAGCTTGTTCGTGATGCCGTTCCAGAGACCTGCGACCAGGTCGCCGCCGACAGACAGGACCTTGCCGGGCAGTGCGCTAAGGGTAGAGACCACGGAGCTGATGAGGTTGAGCATGGCCTCTTTCGCCTTGCTGCGCATATTTTCGCCCCACTGGTTGACCTTCTGCACGGCGCCGACGATGGCGGACCAAATTTTGCCGGGGAGCTGCTTGGCGAAGTTGACCACGTTGGTCACCATATTGGTCGCCGCAGTCTTGGCTGTGCTCACCAAATTACTGCCCCAGGTCTTGACCCTGGACACGGCGCCGAGTATAGCATTGTAGATTTTCTGCGGCACCGTCTTAAACCAGTCAATGACCTTCGACACGGTGCTCTGGATTTTCGCCCAGAGATTGATCCAGAAGTTGCGGAAGCTCTCGCTGTTTTTCCACAGGTAGGTAAAGGCAGCGACCAGGGCCGTGATGGCCAGGATGATGATGCCGATGGGGTTGGCCGTCATGGCGGCGTTGAGCGCCTTCTGCGCGGCGGCAGCGGCATACTGCGCCAGGGTCATACCCTTCTCGGCGGCCGTAGCGGCCAGCGCGGCGATTTTATAAGAAATCAGTGCGGCGGTGATACCTGCCAGGACCACGGCGACGGTAGGGAGGTTGGCCAGCAACGTCTCAATGACCGGCACCAGCTTGGTCAGTAGCTCCGCGCCCATAGTCTTGACGCTGGTCAGCACAGGCTCCACAGCAGCCCCCACGCCTGCCAGGGAGGCCGTCCAGGCGTCATTCGCCTGGTTGGCTGCGATGACGTCAGCATTGGTTTCCTTGTAGGCTTCGGATGCTTCGCCGTACAGGCCCGCCAGGGTCTCGGTGATGAGTGCCTGCCGCTCCTGTTCCGTGGTACACTTGGCCAGGCTCTCGTTGAAGGCGTCCTCGTTGACGCCTGCCCAGTTGAGCGCATCGGCCAGAGGACCGGTCACCTGGCCCACCTTGGCCGTCTCGTTTGCCGCCTCAGTCAGACCCTCGATAGGGAGGGAGTCGCCGAAGGTGGCGAACACGCCAGGCAGGATGTCGCCCGTCCACTTGGCCAGGTCCTTCTCGTTGTCGGTCAGCTTGGCCAGATGGTTGGCGGCTTCGACGCTCTGGTCATACTCGCCCAGGACACCGACCAACTCCTTATAGGCACCCGTCGCGGCCTCACTGGAGAAGCCGTTGTCCGTAAAGGCGGTGTCCAGCTTGCCCATCTCCAGGCGGTAGTCGCGGGTGGCCTCAGCTGCGGCCGTCAAGCCAGTGATGGCTGCGGTTACAGCGCCACCAACAGCGGCCAGACCGACGTTGCCGATATTGTCCAGCGTGTCGCCCAGGCCCTCGCTGGCGTTCTTAGCGGCGCGGGACTTCTCTCCCAGGTTTTCGATTTCCTCGGCGGTCTCACGGACGGCACCCTCATAGCCCTGGAGCTTCTTCTCGGTCGCGATGATCTCACGCTGCAGTGCGCGGACCTGCTCGGCGGATGCCTCGCCGCGCTCAAACTGCGCCTGCACCTGCCGCTCTGCTTCTTTCAGCGTCTCCAGCTTCTTGCCAGTGTTCTCTACCGCGTCCGCCAGGATCTTCTGCTTCTGAGCCAGCAGGTCGGCGTTGCCGGGGTCCATTTTCAGCAGCTTATTGACCTGCCCCAGCTCGCTGGAGAGGTCGCGGGACTTATCCTCGACGTTCTGCAGCGCCTTGCCCAGTTTTGTGGTGTCGCCGCCGATTTCTACGGTCAAGCCCTTGATGACGTTTTTACCTGCCATCTCCAGCCGCCTCCTTTCCGTATTTCTTACGGAGCGCCGAGCGGTCGGGCTCGGTTTGCTCCATGCGCCAGGCGTTGTCCAGATACTCCTGCCCCGCCTCGGTGCGTGTCAGCATATAAATATAGGCGTCCCGCCGCCAGACCAAATACTGGAGATAGTCCAGCTGCGATACCTCGAAGAAGTTGAGGCCGGTATACTCTGACACGAGACGCCGCCACCACGAGCGAGTGGTGTATTGATGGCCGCCCGTACTATCTGCCGACGGGTAGTACGGGAGCCTTAGTTTTTTTGGTTGGTGACTTTACTGATGTAGTCCATGTAGGCGCTGAAAAAGACCACAGCGGACTCCAGGGTCATGCGGTACTTGCTCAGCAGCTCCTCACCGGTGATGGTGATTCCCTCGCGGTTGCAGCTGATAAGCCGCGCCGCCAGGTCGTAGATACTGCGCACGCCCTCCTTGTTTCCGGTGCGAATGACGGTCAGCATCTCAGGGGTGAAAGCCTCCAGCTCAGCGATCAGCGCCTCGGTGGGGGTCGTGACGTGCAGCGTGGTGCGGTCCGCGTCCTGCAGTGTCAGGTCGAGGGTCTCCAGCTGAACAGAGTTAAGGTCCAGAACGGCCATAAAAATACCTCCTAAAAATGAGGCGGCAGGGTTACTCGCCCCGCCGCCTTGTCAGCTTTAGCTGGCGGGGATCTCCTCGCTCAGCTCCACCAGGGTGCCCGCGTCATCGTGGGGCATAGCCTTGAACTCGGGCTCGATGACAGTGCCCTCATCTGCGGCGAAGGTCAGGGTTGCGCCGGCAGTGTTGCGGCCCTTAATAAGGATCCACAGGTTGCCGTCGGTCTTGTCCTCATGCATAAAGCAGATGGCGTAGTAGCCTCCCTGGGTGTTACCCGCGCCACCGATCTTGGTGGTGCGCTTGCCGGACGCTTCGGACGTCTGGCAGCGGTCGATCAACTTGGCCAGGGTCGCGCCGTTCCAGGTGACCAGGCCGCACTTCAGGATGGCCTCCTCGGAGGTGGTGATGATCTTGGACACGAAGCCCAGGTCGTCCTTCTCCTCGTAGGTTTCCTCGGTGTACTCCAGGGCAGCGCCGCCCTTGATGTAGCCCAGCAGGTTCTCCTCCTTGCAAAGAGTGTCCACGGTGGGCATTTCCGTCGCGAACGCCTGCAGAAAAATCTTGCCAGAGCCGAGGGTGATGGTCTTTTTATCACGCTTAGGCATGACTTAGGTCCTCCTTTTTTCGGTGTAATTAAATTCGTAGAGCGTCTGGTACATCTGCTCCGATGCGATCCAGTAGCGCTCCTGCTTGCTCCAGTGGAGCCCTCGCACGGACATGGCTTCCTCCAGTGCAGCCTCGGCCGCAGGGTCAGGCTTAGAGGCATACAGCTCCAGCGTGACAGCGTGGCGGAAGATGCTGGGGGGCATACCGTCGGGTCCATCCGTTTCGATGTCGTCCTGCCATACAACGTAGCGCCCGGCCGGGGGCGACACGAAACGGGAGCGGCGGCCGGGGAGGGCCGCTGCGGTCAAAATCTCATTTACCATTTTTCACAGCCTCCTCCACGGCTTTTTCATAGTCAGGCAGAACAGCGTCCAGGGCATTGGACAGGAATGGGTCGCCCTTTGTGCGGCCGCCGTCGCGGGTCGCGTGGCCATGCACCAACAGGTGGGTCAGCCGAGAGTCCTTGCCTTTCACAAACCAGGCGTAGGTGTCCCCGTTGCGGCCCTTTTTACTCATGGTGCTGGTGATGTTCTTGCGAAACGATTCGCGGGCACCGACCGGGGAGGTGGCTCGGGTCTTTTTGACCAGGTCCCGGGCCGCCTTAGCGCTCAGCTTGTTGACCGCCTCGGTCACGTCCTGGTGGTACACGGTCAGCTCCTGCTGGACAGCGGCAGCCAGGTCGGTCGGCTTGATGGTCTTAGCCATAGGCCACACCCACCAACCGCACGGTGCGGTGCTGCTCCATGAAGTCGTCGTAGTCCTGGATGTTGTACGTCCGGCCACGGTACACGATGCGGTACAGCTGCGGCCGGTAGACCACGTCCTCCAGTTGCTTGCACCATCGCAGCTCGAAGGTCAGCCGGGGGTGGTACTGCTCCGCCCCCGCATTGGACGTCTCGCCGCCGCCGGTCTTGTTGACCTGCAGAGCGTGTAGGTGCAGGTGGTCGGTCCATTCCTCCGTGTCCTGGTCAATGACCTGGATGGTCAGGGGGTGGTAGCTCATACGCCCGTCTCCTCCCGCTTTTTCCGCAGCTCCACGCGCAGCTGCAGCTCCATGGTCTGTACCATGCGGCGCGTGGCGGCGGAGACCTTAGCGGACAGGCCTCTGTTGCTGTAGAGGTCGTCCGTATAAATCAGCACCAACTCCTTGACCCGCTCGTCGTCGGGCATAAGGGTCTCCACGTCAGATCCCACGGCGCCGCGCAGGGTCCTGGCCGCGGTAGCCATGGCCCTGTTGACATTTTTGGTGATGACGTCGTCGGTGTAGTCGATGCCCAGGTACGCCAGGGCCTCCTCAAACGTAGGCACGCGCGTCGCCTCCTTCCAGTTTAGTGCTCAGCCCCGGGCAGCTATCCGCCCGGGGCTGGTCGGTTGTTAGGCCACAGTCAGCTCGCCGCGAACGATGGCGGCAGCATCCTTGACCACATAGTCGGCGCGCATGATGGCGCGGAACAGGGTCATGTCCTCCTCGAAGGCGTTGAAGCCCTCGACGGCGGCCACGTTGGAGGTCATGATGGTCAGCTGCTTGCGGTTGAACTTCTTCATGTACTCGCGCAGGTCGCCGACGATGAAAGGCACCTTGCCGCCAGCAGTGGCCAGCACGTCATTGGGCACCACAGTCACAGGGATGCGGCGCACGCCGACGGACAGGTACATCTCCATGGGCTTGACAGGATCAGGGGACAGCAGGGGACGCTTGTTGCCGTCCTCCAGGGTGTCCAGATACTGCAGGCCGTCGGAGTTAGTCACGATGCGGCAGGTGCCGGCGAAGGCAGCCAGGTCCACATTGATGGCCTTCTTGATGTCCTTGATGCCGGTCATGGCAGTGGCGGCCTTCTGGTTGACAACGGCCAGGATCTGGGCGTTATCGGTGGCGATCTCCTCATCGCCCAGCCAAGCGATCAGCATGGCGGCGATAGCGGCATCGCTGTCGTCCAGCAGCTCGTTGGTCACAGGCATGTAGCCGGCAAACTTCTTGATCGTGTAGGCGATGCGCTCGAAGGTAGGAGCGGCTGCCTTGGCAATCTTGCCGCCTTCGCCGACCAGCTGGAAGCCGGTGTGCTGGGCGCGGGTCTTGAAGGTGCGGGCGCCGCTCATGGTGGTGACGGTCTCCTCGTCGATCAGGGACAGCAGGGAGAAGCGCTCCTCCTTGTACTCGTGGATCATGGTGGAAATGTCCTCGGGCACAGTGTAGCCGCCGTTCTCGCCGGCGCCTTCGTTCATATCCTTGAAGCGGGCGCGGGCGGCAGCTGCGAACTTCTTCACAGCGTCGCCTTCCTCGGGCTTCTCCTCCACGGGCACGCGGACCTTGTTGGCCTTCTCGACGCGCTCCAGGGTCTCGAACTCCTTGGTCAGGGCGTCCACCTCGTCCATGATGGCGGAGGCCTTGGTCACGTCCATGGTCTCGCCTTCCAGCAGAGACTTGGCCTCTGCAGTCTTGCGCAGGATCTCAGCCTGCAGCTCTCTCATTCTTTTGTTCATGTTGTAGTCCTCCTTTTTAGTCGGTGATGTTGTTGGTCTTGGCACGAACAGCAGCCAGGCGCGCGCGGAGCGTCAGCGTGGCGGCTTTTTCGGTGTCGGTGGGGTTATTTGCCGTGTCGCCCTGTTCAGGGCTTTCCGGGCTTTCTTCCGCCTCGTAGACGGTCTCGCCGGTGTAGCTCTTGCTCACGCCGGCCGCCTTCTGGGCGGGGACGGCCACGAGGCTGAACTCGTAGGCGTCGCGGGCACCGTCCAGGGTGAAGGTGCAGATCTGGGCGCCGCCTTCCTTCTCGTAGCTGCGGCCAGCATAGTGCCGGCAGTAGCTCTTGGCATTGTCGGTACCGCAGATAGAGCAGATAGAGCTGGAGACGGAGCAGCCGACAGAGCCTTCCTTCTTGATGCCGCCCTTGATCTCGGCGATCAGGTCGGCGTTGCCGGCAGTCTTGACCATGTAGCAGTGGGCCACCAGCTGGGTGTAGAGCTCGCCAGACTTGGTCGCCTTGTCCGACTGCACCAGCTCCGTGGCGTAGATGCGCGCCACCTGATTGTCGGCCATCCACCGGTGGTCCTTGATGATCGTCTTGCCCAGGAACAGCTTCTGCAGCTGCTGCAGGGCCTTGAGACTAAAACGCTCGAAGTCGCGGTCGATCTCGTTGTCGCACAGCACCGCGCGGAACACAAAGACGTCCTCCGCCGTCAGCGGCGCCATGGTGTGCTTGTTGATCGCACGCAGCTCCGCCTCGGTGGCTTCCAGCGCGGCCAGCTGTGCGGCCTTATGAATCAGGCCAGGCACTCCTGCACCACTTCTCTGATTGTCTTTTTCAGCCATGCCTTTTCCTCCTCTCTTGCCGTAGTGTCCATATACTGCGACCCGGTGTACTGCACCGGGATGGACGCACCATTGCCCAGCAGCTGGTCGCCGCCCTCCTTAGCGGGCAGGTCCAGACGCTCGCGGGCCTCGTTGGGTGTCATGAGGAAGTTGGACACGGCAGCGCTCAGCGTGTTGATCTGGGTCTGCTGGTCCGCTCTCAGGATCACCGCGGTGTTAAACTTCATGTGGTAGCCCTCGGCCACCTCGTCATCGTGCAGCAGCTTGTAGCTGATTTCCTCCTCGTACTGTTTCACGTTAAACAGCAGGGTATCGACCAGGAAGGACAGCTGCTGCGCCTCAGCGCTGGCGTAGCTGCTCTTGGTGTAGTCGCCCACCTGGTACGGCTTAACGCCGAAGGCGGAGGCGATCTGCAGCGCCGTGTACTGCTTGATCTCCAGGAACTGACTGTCGGCCAGCTTCATGTTGAGCGGTGTCAGGCTCATGCCGACGGGCACCGGGATGACGTTCTCAAGGCCGGCTTTCAGGTCGCCCTTGAGGTATTCCTCCATGCCCTTTTTCAGCACCTTGACGTTTTCCTCGCTCAGGCCGCCGGTGTACTGCAGCACAGCCTTGCTGGTCATACCGCTGGCAATCAGCTTGTTAATGTACTCCTGGGCCTTGGCACTACCGCGGATCGTGGCCGCCAGCTGCTCCCGGACAGGGATGCCCACCAGGCCGTCGCGGGTGTTATGGCTCTTAACATGCAGCACTTCCTCGGACCCCAGGACCAGCACACCCTTGGGGGTGCTCACCTGGTAGTACACATCCGGCGCGTCGGCCAGCACGCAGGCGTTGTCATACCACACGCGGACCTGCGAGGGGTCCAGAGGCCACAGCTGTGGCCGGTCAGGGTTGCGCTCGTCGATCCAGGCGTAACCGTTGCCGTGGTGGTTGCGGCACAGCTCCAGGTAGCTCCAGAACACACTGGCCGTCATGTGACGGTTGGGGCGCTCGTTCAGCATCCGGTAGTACCGATGCTCGCGGGCCACGCGGATGCCGTGCTCCGGTGTGTACTGCTGCACCTTGAGGGGTAGCTTGCCAATGCTCTCGGCCAGGACCTTATTGCAGGCGAAATAGACCGCCTCGCTCATGGCCTCCGGGCTGCTGTTGCGGTCCACGCCCAAAAAGTCCAGCAGGTCGTTGAGGCTGGCCACGTCACGGGCGGCGCCCTTCGTGCGAAACACCGCCAGGGCCATCTTGACCCGGTCAAAAAGTCTCATATTTTCAATTCCTCCTTGTTACTTCCAGCCCATGGCCACCAGGTAGGCGTCCAGCTCGTCGTTGAGGTCCACCGGATCCTCGCCGCCGGTACTCAGCAGCATGAGCGCGTGGGCGTCAATGACGGCGTCCACGGGGTCGATGCGCTTAAAGCGTGCGCCGGGCTTCTTGTCGATCTTCACCTCGTCGAAGCTGTTCCGCACGATGGCGGCGTTAGCCATGGACCACGTCAGCAACTCGTTGCGCCGGTCGTACTCCAGGTCGCCTCCCTTGGTCAGCAGCTGGATGGCTACAGTGGCGTCGTTAAGGCTGCGGGCGCTCTGGGCGATGGTGACCACCGGGCAGCCGAACTGCTCCAGCGACTGCATGACGCCGGCAGCATTGTGCGGGTCGATGCCTATGCCCAGGAAGTTGAGCTCCAGGCTCTCCCGAAGCTCTGCCAGGTACGCCACGATAAACTCGTAGTCGTTCATGAACGACGTGGCGCCGCCTGTCACGGTGATGAGCTCCGCCTGCTCCCAGGTCGGGTACGGCGCCAGGTCCGTCTCCATGTGTTCCTCGATACGGCCCCGAGGCATAAAGCTGTGGCTGTACAGGTAGTACCGGCCGCCACCCAGCGGGAACTCCAGCGCCAGGGTGGTCAAGTCGCCGCCGCTGGACAGGTCCAGACCCACCCAGCAGTCGCGGTGGCCGGCGTTGACGATCTCGGCCAGGTTGCGGTTGGAGCCGCAGGCCTGCCAGGCGTCCGGGTCGATGTACTGGGCGTCGGTGTTCCGCACCCACATATTGAGGAGCTTGCACAGGAAGTCCGCCAGCTCCATGCCACCCATGTCTCGGGCGGTCTGGGCGTCCTGCCGCATAGAGGCCAGGCGCTCCAGGTCTGCGCAGGTGAAGGGGCAGGCCTTGGGCCAGTTGTCCTCGTCCCAGATGTCGTCGCCGTCGTCCAGGCAGTAAATGTCTACAAAAAAGTCCTCCGCAGTCGTTAGACCGCGCAGGACGTCCTGGGCATATTTATCCATCTCGTAGCAGAAGCTGTTCAGCTGCTTACCGCGGGTCGTTATCATGGAGATCAGCGTCTCCGGCAGCGACCGCGTGCCGTTGTAGATGGCCTTGTATATTCCGTTATCTTTGTGCTGGTGCAGCTCGTCGATGGAGGCAAAGATGGCGCGGAAGCCATCGTCCAGACCGGCCTCACGGCTCAGGGCCTCGATGGTGCACTCCGTCTCGGTTGCGATGATAGTGCTTTTATAATCCTTGACGTCAAACAGCTCCGCCAGGTCGGCGTCTGCCTTGACAAACTTGGACATTTCCTCCCAGGCCAGCCGGGCCTGGCGTTTCTTGGTGGCGACGGTGAACAGCTTGCCATGCTTATAGCCGGAAAAACCCGCGATGTACGGGCCCATTATGCCGTTTTCCATCGTCTTGCCCTGCTGGCGGGCGATGGACTTATAGCGGCGCCGGAAGCGCCGGCACCCGTTGACTGTTTTCTTCCAGCCAAAGGTGCAGCCTATATCGAAGGCCTGGCAGCCCATGAGACGCAGCGGGCGGGGCTCTGTGCCCTCGGCCAGCGTCAGCGTCTCGGCGTATTCCAGCACGCGCTCTGCAGCCTCGGGGTCCCAGTAGTAGGGGAAGTCCGCGGTGCGCTCTCTGTCCAGGTCTTTTAAGTGACGCTTGCACGCCAGGATGTGAAGCTGGCCGCAGCGCTGCCCTGTGTCCGGGTAGCGCCCAGTCCTTACCACTTCCCGGGCGTAGGAGGTCACCCGATCAGCATATCGTGGGGCAGTCATTCACAGCCCGCCGCCTTCCCGAAGCGGGAGAACTTGTTCTCCTTGGGCGCTTCTTCCTTGACCGGCACCACCAGCTTGCAGCGGCTGGAGATAGTCAGCCCCAGGTCCCGCGCCACGGTGGTGGCCTGCTTGAAGTAGCGGTCCTGGCGCTTGGTGGCGCTGTCCAGCATGGTGTAGAACAGATCCAGCGCGGTGTAGTAGCCGGTGCGGTCGTCGGGGAAGTCCTCAGCCTTCGGCCGTTCCTTGGTCAGCTTCCGCAGCTCCTTGGTGGCGTCACGGTACTGGCTCTCAGCCACGACGTAGCGGCCCAGTGTGTCGCAGTCTGTCTCGCCCATGATCTTGAGCTTTTGCAGCTGCTCGGCCAGTCGGTCGAACTCCTTCTTCTGCTTAGCAGTCAAGAAGGGGGGAGCGGCGATGCCATCCTCGACCGGCTGCAGTTCGCTGCTCTGGCGTTCCCGTATCTCGTCCTTAGTCAAATGCTTTTTACCATTAGCGATGACCAGGCCGATGGGTTGTCTCGGTCCTGACATGGTCGCCGTCCTCCTTTCGTTTACAAATGTTTTCGAGGCGTGGAATTTATTCGCCGTGGGGAGTTTTTTCTGCAAAGAGGCCTTTCTGTGTCCGTTATCTTTCCAAAGCTCAAAACTTTTTGACCCACCCCCTGGGGTTATGTGGTCAAAAGTCTATCAAACTATAACTTTCTTTCTATTTCTCGAAGATCCACCACACCAGGTGTTTGCCGCCTCTTTCCTTGCTTGCCGTCCAGGATGTTGTGGCACGCCACACACACGCCTTGCAGGTTGTCCCAGTCCAGTCGCCTCTCCCATCCTTCCGGGGTCTTTAGTGGCTGTATGTGGTGGACCTCGCAGGCTATGCGCTTGCAGCCTTCCAGCCTGGCCTCGCACTTATACTCGCAGGCCTCCAGCTTCGCCCGGCTTGTCATCTTCCAGGGCTTAGAGTTTCTAAACTGCCTGTACTTGGGGTCCTCTTGGGCCCGCTTGGTGTTGTACTTCTTGTTGTACTTCTTGCTCAGGTACTCGGCCCGCCGTTCCTGTTTGGCTTGCCGTTCTGCCTCAGCCACAGGGGCGCAGGTGCTGCAGTAGGACAGGCCGTGCGGGATCAGTCGCTTGCATCTGGGGCACGCCTTCATCAGCATGGCCTCGCCTCCCATGTAGTAGTGTGGCGGAGGCGACAGGACTCGAACCTGCACAGGCTTTCACCTGGACGGCTTAGCAAACCGCTCCGCTACCCATTACGGCACGCCTCCATACATGCCCGGGCAGGGCATGAAAAAAGGACCCGGGCTCAATGCCCAGATCCTCACGCTATCATTATACCAGGAAAGAGTATGCAATTCTATGCACTCTTGCGGCTTTTCAGAAAATAACTTTTTAGGCCCAAACTTTAGGGGGTGGAACAAAGGGAACAAAAGGAACAAGGTTTTCTATAATAGTCCTAAAACAGAGTAAATTATATATTTCTATTGTCTATATTCCTCTTATTTTACTATTTCTCATTTTCTTTGTTCCTTTTGTTCCATTGTTCCATTTATTAAAAATAATAATATTATTTTAGTATTTTAATATAGAAATATGGTCTTTTATGAAAAAGTGATAATTATTTAGGTGGAACAAACTTTTTTGACTTTGTTCCACCTTGTTCCACTTTGGAGCGGGCGCGCCCTGCACCCCACGTTGCAAAAGGCACAGTGGAACAAAGTGGGCCGGTCTTTGTTCCACTTTTGGCTCGACTTTGTTCCACCCCAAATTGCCGAAAAAGTTGCAAAAAAGCCCCGGACAGCTGCGGGCCATCCGGGGTGTCGGCTTTCACTTTTTGGCGGCTTCCTTGCCGGCCTTATATGCGGCGGCCAGAGCGGTTTCCAGGCTCCACACCGCGGTCTCGAAGAAGTCCAGCTCGTCCAGGTCCTGGGCCTCCAGGTCCTTCCTGCCGCTCAGTGCGGGGATGTTTTCCCGGGCGATCTTGGCCAGCATCTTGACCTCCTCGTCTGTCAGGGTGCCCGCTGCAGGCTCCACGCTCATGATGGTATAGCGGCCGTGACGGTAGCAGTCCCGGAAGTCCGCGCGGGCCTCGCGCTCATTGGCGACGTAGAAGGTGTCGGTGAATACCTTGCCTGTCTCCTCATTCTTGGCGGTAACTTCATAATTTTTCAGAGTTGCCATGGTGTCCGTCCTCCTTTAGTCGTTAATTTCTCGAAGTTCAAAAGATCCGGCGGGGTAGCCTTCCTCGGTCAGGAAGTCTGCGGCGGCCTTTCTATTCGGTGCTGAGACGTCCCCGATGTAGCCATCGGTGTCGGTGTATACTGCAAATGTCACGGCGTTCTCCTCCTTTATCAGCAGTAACGCTGCAGCTTGACACGGCGGAAGTTCAGGGCCTGGGTCAGCTCAATGGCTTCGTGGCCCTTGATGTAGCCGTACTCCTCGGCCTTGTCAATCCGCTCCTGTAGATCCCGGCAGGCGGCGGTGTTGGCGCAGCGGTCGATCTTCGTATAAAAATACTTGACGTAGTCGGTCATGGTGTGCTCCTTTCAAGCGGGGCCCGCTGTTCGGTGGTGTCCTGTTCTCTATGGTTTTATTATACGCTTATAAGCGTAGTTTGTCAATACCTTTTTCTTAAAATTTCCAAAAAAAATAGCGCCCCGGACAGCTGCAGGCCATCCGGGGCAGGGGAGGGGGTTATATTTTGCCAGCCTCCACCAAGTCCATGATACGGTCGTCCATCGCCTCCTCGATGTGTCTGTAGGCCTTTTTTGTAATGAGACCCGCCTGCACCAACTCCAGCGCGAGGTCGTCCACTCTTTCGATGTCCTCCTCGGTCTCGCAGGCGTCAATCTTTCGCAGCAGGTCGATGGCGTTCTCTGTCTGTTTCGCCCGGATCCCGCTCATTCTTCCACCTCCACGATCAGGTCCTCGACCGTGCAGCCCAGGGCCTTGGCCATCCGCAGCACGGTGATGGCTGCGGCCTTCTCCAGCGGCTTCTGGCCCTGTTCATAGTCCTGCAGGGTGCGGGAGCTGATGCCCACCTCGGCCGCCAGCTGCAGCTGGGTCAGGCCCGCCCGGCGGCGGTACTCTTTCAGGTTGTTCATGCTTTTTTCCTCCTTTTCGACACCAGCCGCGCTGTCGTAAGCACGGCCCGCTCCTTAGTCCATCCCGGGTGCTTTTTCTTCACCCTGGCGAGCACAATATAAAACACTTTATTTTTCATGTGTCCACCTCCTTGAGGTGGTAGCAGTCGGCAGGGTCTCGCTCGCTGTAGGGCGCGGCGAAGTATTCGCACGGGCACCCGTCCAGCTGGCAGATGCGCCCGCCCCCGTGGAAGGGGCACTCGGCCTCGGTGGTGGGCATTTCAGTGACTAAAAATCTCATGTGCTTGTCCTCCGTTTTACTGGTGGGGCCGGTTGCCCGGCCCCTGTCGTGTTGTTTAGCTGAGGGCCGTCTGGATGAACTCGACGGCGGCCTTGATGGTGCGGAAGGTGTGGAACTCGCGCCAGCCCTTGCCCTCGCGGACGTTGACGTGGTAGCAGCCGTGGCTGCCCTTCATGCGGGTGATGTCGTAGCCGTTGACGGTTTTGACGGTTTCGTAGATGCTCTCCATGGTGTTATCCTTTCCGGCCTCGCGGCCTATGTCCAGAAGTCAAGCCCCCGAAGGGGTCAGGAGGGGCTTGACTTTCTTTTAGTTTTGTGTTATGGTGATTTTGGTTTTAGGGGAATTGCTCGGTGCTGTAGGTTTCTGCGGTGCGGAGCTTTTCTTCGTTTTAGGGGTTGTGCTTCGCTTAATTTCGAGGGTTATTGTAATCTTCAAGGGCTACCTCCCAGCCCCTCCTGACATTATTCATTATACGCTTATAAGCGTAGTTTGTCAATACCTTTTTGTAAAATTGTTGGAATATTTTTATAATTTTTTTTTGGAGGTAAAGCCATGGCCACTCGTTTCAGAAAAAGCGTAAAAGTCGCACCGGGCGTCCGCGCCACCATTGGCAAAAAGGGAGCCAGCCTCTCCGTGGGCACTAAGGGCGCCCGCTACACGGTGAACACCTCGGGCAGAAAAACCACCACCGTCGGCGTGCCTGGCACCGGGGTCTCCTATGTCAGCACCTCCAGCCCGTCGAAGCGCAAGAGCGGATCCGGCGGCGCGGTTACACTCTCGCCGAAGAAGTGCAAAGTGTACGGCATCATCTTCCTGGTGCTCGCGGTCATTTCGCTGCTCATCGGCCTGCCGACGCTGTCCTTCGGTGGCTGGATCTTCCTCATCATCGGTCTGCCGTGTCTGCTCCTGGGCCTGTTTTATCTCAAGAAGGGGAGAGCAGCAAAAGAGGACGACACCCAAGAAAATGCCTCGCAGTGAGCTCCAAAAAAATTCCCCCTAAAACTCGCAAAAATTTTTGTTGACAAACGACTTCGGCCGTAGTATATTCTGCTCACATAAACGCGAGAGCGTTTATTGCGATAGTAGGAGCCAACAAAAAGAAATAGCGGTAGGGCACCGCGGAGGGTATTTATGGAGGACGAGGTTGGACTCTATAGGGCGTACATCAATGACGCAGTTATGGCCTGCAATGATGTCAGTCTGTTGGACTTAATCCTCAAATTGCTAACCACACAAAAAATGCCGGAGGCTTTACGCCTCCGGCTTTTCTTTTCTCATATCGCTGCCGCAGCCACGGCAGAAGTCGTCCATCATCGGCTCCCATCTGCCCTCTGTACTGGCCACATAGCCGCAGACCGAGCAGCACCACTCGTCACCGCCGATATATTTCCACTCGCCCTTCTCTCGCACCACCACGCCGTTGGCGATGAGATGGTCGGCGGCTTCGGGATAGTCTAACCTCATGCGATGTACGCTGTCACAAATCAGCTCGATCAGCTTTTCTCTGTCAGTCACGACCCCGCGCCTCCTCTCCAAATTTCTCCAGCAGCTTGTCCAGCGCCGCGCCGTGTATGTCGTGTGTCCCACGCCAGCTGTAGTTGATGGCCACGCAGACCTCCTCCCAGGTCAGGCCGTCGATGTACCTGTAGCGCAGCAGGTCGCGTTCTGTGGGGCTGTCCAGGCTGGCGATCAATGCCTCAACTTCGACAAGCGCCGCGGCCAGCGCCGCCTCCTGTGCCCTGTGGCGGCACAGCAGCGCGTCGTATTGCTCCACTGCCTGCAGCACCGGGTCGCTGACACCGGATCCGTGAGGCATACCGTCCCAGCTGGGGGCTTTCAGGCCGTCCATGGTCGCCTCCACTCGCTCGATCTCCCGCTGCAGGTGCAGGCGCTCCCGCTGGATGGCGCGGTAGCTTTTTAGCTTCTTTTTGAGCAGCTCGCGCTCTGTCATTTTTGGTCCTCCTTGGTGCGGGGCAGCTTGTAGCTCTCCCGCGTGCCGTTTTCAAATTGCACCGTATACCACATATGCGCCCGGTTTACATACACCACCACGCAGGGCTTGGCCTTCTTGCCGTAGGTCTTGTCTCCCAGGATCGTGGGTACCTCCATGCGGCGGTCGCCCACTTTCGGCAACAGGGCCCGTACTTCTTCCTTTGTCATCATCGGGTTACCTCCTTATAGTCTTTACACAGTGGGCAGTTGGCGGCGTCCACGCCGTTGCACTCTGGCCAGCGCAGGCAAGTCTCGCATGGGTGGTCCATGGCTCAGCCCTCCTCGGTGCGCTCGGCTCTCACGGCCGCCAGGTTGCGGCGCAGCCGCTCCACTTTTTCGTCCATTTTCTTGTTTACCAGGTCGTTGATGCCGTGGATCAGGCGCACCTGCTCCAGCACGATGGTGGCGTCGGCCACCTCCTCGGCCAGATGGTCCAGGCTGCCCTGGCTGCGCAGCAGCTTGCAGATCTCCTTCTGCGCCTCGCTCAGCTCCTCCAGGGCGACGATTTGCTGGACAGTGGAGCCGTGGACCTCGATGGCCTCCCGGTACACCTTCTCTCGCTGGGTGTAGGTGATGCGGTTGCGGCTCGTGGTCAGTTGCTCGATAAAGTCCTCCATGCCGCGAATTTTCGCCCTGTACTGTTCAATCTCCTGGGCCAGTGCGGTGATCTGAGATGTGGGGTCCTTGATGCCCACGCGTCCCAGGCGCTCCGCTGTGCGTTTATACAATTCATTCATGTGGTGTCACTTCCTCCCAAATTGGCGCAACAGTGTGGTGATAGACTCCAGCAGCGTTGCCAGTGTCTCGCCCATGTGAGTTATAGCTGCCCGCATTGTCTCCCGCGCCTTCTCATTTTCCTCAATCTCTTCGATGACGCGCCGCTTATCCTCCGGCAGGTCATTCAGCCTCCACCGGCAGCTCGGGCAGACGATGCCGCCGGGGCTGGGTGCTCCACAGAATACGCACCACTCATCCATGGGGCGGCACCTCCTCCGCAGATGCAGGCTGCAGCACGGTCAGGCCGCCGCATTTGTAACCATCGACAAACAGGTACTGCACGCCGGTCTTGGTGTCGGTGATGACGTAGGCCCGCAGCTCAGGGTTGTGTCCTGCGTCATCAAAGGCGAAACGGTCGGGCTCCTCAGCCTCAGCCTGCGTGACGCTGCAGCCGGTGCAGATGGTCACCAGCAGGGAGGTCAGCAGGAGCAGCGCCACCAGGCTGACCCAGGGGTTGTGTTTTCTGTTCATTTTCAGCCCTCCTTCTCCAGTCGGACGAAGCAGACATTCGTCATATCGACCAAGTCCACGCTGCCGTCCGGGTTTTGTCCGCACTGATAACGTGTCCCAGTCAGCTCGTTGACCACGTCGAAGATGTTGTCCGACTTCTCACCGGGAAAAGTAATCAACTCGCTGCCGTCCGTGAAGTGATACTTGACTTTATAGTTTGCCATTTTATGCTCCTTTCACGATCTCCAGGCGCAGGGCCTCGATGGCCGCGTCCTGTCCGTTCTCTTTTCTTCCCAGGTTATGCAACGCCCGCACGTCGTGGGTGCCGTCCACCAGCAGGTGGTACACCCGGCAGACATTCCGCTGCCCGGGCCTGTTCAGGCGCTCGTTGGCCTGCTGGTACAGCTCCAGGCTGTCCGGTACGCCGTACCACATGGTGATATGGCCACCCTCCTGGAGGTTGAGGCCGTGGCCGATGCTGGCCGGGTGGGCCAGCGCCACGGGGATCTCGCCTCTGTTCCATGCGTCGATGTCCTCCGACGTGTCCAGGGCGTGGCAGTTGATGCGCTGCCGGATGCGGTCGGCGTCGTGCCGGAAGGAATACAGCACCAGCACCGGGTCGCCGCCCGCCTCCTCGATCAGCTCCTCCAGGGCGTCCAGCTTGACGTCGTGGATGTGGTGGGCCACTTTGTCCAGGTCGTAGATGGCACCGTTGGCGAACTGCAGCAGCTTGTTGCGCAGCGTGGCCGCGGTGCCTGCCACGATCTCGCCATCCTCGTCCAGGCACTCCAGCACCTTGTCCCGCTCGAAGGCTTTGTACTGTTTGAGCAGGGCAGGGGGGAGGGTCAGCAGCACGTCCTCGTATATCTGCCCAGGCAGCTGCAGCACATCTTCCTTGCGGATGCTCATGCAGATGTCAGCCAGTCGGTCGTATACCTCAGCCTCCGCGCCGTCTCGCGGCCGGTAGCTGTAGACAATGTGGCCGTTCATCTTCTCGGGCACCAGGTAGCGGGCCCGGAAGGCTGACAGCGTGCGCCCCAGTCGGGCGCCTTGGTCCAGTAGGTAGACCTCAGGCCACAGATCCTCCAGTCCGTTGGGGCGCGGCGTGCCGGTCAGGCCGATGATGCGCTTGATTCTGCCGCGCACACGGCGCAGGGCCTTGAAGCGCTTGGCCTGGGCGCTCTTGAAGCTGGAGAGCTCGTCGATGACTACGATGGGGAACTTCCAGCTCTTGCCCATTGTTTCCACCAGCCACACCACGTTCTCCCGGTTTATAACGTAAATGTCCGCCGGGGCTTCCAGAGCTGCGAGCCGCTCCTTCTGGGTGCCCATTATCTTGGAGATGCGGAGGTGCTGGAGGTGCGCCCAC
>CALCHR010000035.1 GCA_937901185.1 uncultured Bacteroidales bacterium | reverse complement strand
TAGTAAACTTCTAGGAAAAACTCGGAGTTTACTAGGAAAATTTTGTAGTTTACTAGTTTTTCTTAGTAAAGTCCTAAGTTTTTCTGTTGGTGGCCGCCTTTTTTTCTTGGCATCTTTTCCGGAGCTATAGCAGCTGGAAAGTTTGCTGAAAGTAGGTCTGCCGGATAAGAGAAAAGGCTGCGCTCTACTCAGAACGCAGCCTTTTGGGTTTAGACAAAGAGCCGTGGCTCTTTTTATTTTTGCAACTCCATGCCGATCAACATTCCGTCGTAGGAAGAGAGGAGCGAGTTGAGCGTGTTGGCAGTGCTGTTGCCGGAAAGGGCAGACACGGTGGTCAGGAGTTTCAGCAGTTTGTCTGCATCATAGAGCAGGCTGAGCTTGTTGCCACTTTTTGCAATCTGCGGACTCATTGTTCCCAAGCCGTTGAGGTAGGTCATGGTGATTTTCTTATTCTCGGTGTCGAGAGTGTAGGTGCCTTGAATGGTGCGGCCTGCAATCACGGCGGAGTAAGTGTTGTTGCTGTTGAAGGTAAAGCTGCACTTGCCGTTGTTGATTCCAAATTTTGAGAGGGTGCTGTTGATTTTCTCTTCAATCTTGTTGGCAGCAATTTCGCCACCGGCTTTCATTAAGAGATTCTCGGTCTCAAAGACGCAGTCAGCGCTGCTGTAGTTCCAGGTGCCCACGATGTCGGCTTGCTTCAGAGTGGAGCCACCGAGGATGGCGCCGAGGAAACTTTCCAGTACTGAACCAACTGCGCCACCGCTGTTTGCCGCAGGCTGTGTAGTGCTTGCAGCGGGAGCTCCGGCTGTAGAGCCAAGGATGGACTGAGTTGTTGCACCGCAGCCGGCCAAAAGAGTGGTGCCGGCTAAGAGGAGGACGGATAAAAGGTTCTTTTTCATATTTTTGTTATTAAGTAGTGTACTTATTTTTTTGTAAAAGTAGTAAAAAACTATTGACGCCCCAAAACTATTCGACGGGTTAGAAAAATCTATGGACGAATGGGGGTTAGAAGCGCAACAGGCGTTTCAACTCGCCGCCCCAGAGCACCAAACTGGTGGCGCCGATGATGACGAGCCAGTCGAGTGCGGGCAACGGGCATACGCTGAACATCTGTCCGCCAAAAGAGGTGATGACGAACTGACCAATCAGGATGACTACGGCGATGAGCAGGAATCCGCTGCTGTTCTTGAGGTCGTGGAAAGCTGAGTGTCCGCTCTGGAAAGCGCGGGCGTTAAACATGTTCCAGAATTGCAGCATCACGAAGATGGTAAAGAAGATGCTGCTCTCGTAGAGTGTGATGTTGCCGTCGTTGGTAGCGTTGCTCAGCCAGCTAAAGTTGGTCAAGGAAGTAACATCGTAGCGTTGCAGCACCATGAAGAAGCCTAGCAACAGCGCTGCGAAGAGTACGCCCATGCCGATGATGCCGTAGCGCATAGGTACGTTGATGATGAAGTCGTTGCGGTGGCGCGGCTTGTGCTTCATCACGTCGTAGGAAGGAGGCAGCGAGGCCAAAGCCATCGCGGCAAAGGTGTCCATGATAAGATTTACCCAAAGCATTTGGGCCACGGTGAGCGGTGATTGCGAACCAAGGAATGCTCCGATGAGCACAATGATGCAGGCCACCACATTGATGGTCATCTGGAAGAGGATGAAGCGCTGTATGTTGCGGTAGAGCGAGCGGCCCCACATCACGGCGCGTGTGATGCTGGCGAAGGAGTTGTCCATGATGGTAATGTCGCTGGCCTCCTTGGCTACGCTGGTACCGTCGCCCATAGAAAGACCCACGTGGGCGGCTTTCAGGGCCGGCGCGTCGTTGGTTCCATCACCGGTAACGGCTACTACTTGCTCTTTCTTCTGGAGAGTTTCTACCAGACGCTTCTTGTCCATCGGACGGGCGCGTGAGATGATTTTCAAATCAAGTATGCGCTCCTCGAGTTCCTCATCTGTGAGTGCGGCAAACTCTGGTCCGGTGATTTGGTTGCGGTCGGTGTCTCCTTCTTTCCATAATCCTATTTGTCGGCCAATCTCTCGGGCAGTTCCCGGAGTATCGCCGGTCACGATCTTCACATTGATTCCTGCGGAGAGACAATCGCCAACAGCGGCGGGAACGTCGGAGCGAACGGGGTCAGAGATGGCAACGATGCCCAAGAAGGTAAGGCGCTCGGCAATGGCTTTTGTGTCGGTGATGGTAGCATCGCCTTCTTCCAAAATCTGATAGCCGAAGCCGAGGGTGCGCATGGCTTGATTTTGGTAAGTAAGCAGTTGGGCGTCGAGAGCTTCGCGAATTACGTCGCCAATACATTTTTGGCAGAGACCATACACAATTTCCGGCGCACCCTTAATATATAATATGCGTTTGCCGGGCAGTAGCGCTGATTCCACCACTGTGGCCATGTACTTGCGCTCTGTGGAGAACGTAAGCTGTTCTACCACTTTGGCACCGTCGCGCAGTTGGGCGAAGTTCTTACCTTGGTCGTTGAGCCAAAGCAAGAGTGCGCCCTCGGTGGGATTACCCATCACTTTGGGCTTGTCGCCGCCGGCGAAGTCAAGGCAGGCGGTAGAGTTGACAGCGATGCCTTCTGCAATGAGCTTAGACATTTCGTCGTCGGCAAGTTTCTGTTCCTTCAAACCAAAGAACTTGGTTTCGTAGATACGCATTTGGTTCTGGGTCAGCGTACCTGTTTTGTCGGTGCAAATAACGGTGGTGGCGCCCATGGTTTCGCAGGCATGCATCTTGCGTACCAGGTTGTTGGTTTGCAACATGCGGCGCATGCTCAAAGCCAGGGAGAGCGTCACGCTCATAGGCAGACCTTCGGGTACAGTCACTACGATGAGCGTCACGGCTATCATAAATGTCTGCAAGAAGTTGGCGAGGAGACCGATAAATTCTACTTCTTCCACGCCTTGTAAGTAGGTAATGGTGCGGCCTACAAGGATGATGGCGGCCAATACGTAGCTCACCTTGGTAATAACTTTTCCAAGTCCGTCAAGCTGATGGTTGAGCGGAGTCTTTACGGAGTTGTCTATTTGGGCGGCGGTGAAAACCTTTCCGTTCTCTGTCTTGTCGCCCACGTTGAGCACGCGGAAAATACCATGACCTTCTACAACGGTGGTGCCTCGCAACACTTGGTTGGTGGGGTAGGTGGCTTCTTTGTCAAACTCTTCGGGGTTGGTAGACTTCTTGATAATGGGTTCGCCGGTCAGTGTCGATTCATTCACCTGCAGCGCTACGGCTTCGATAAGTTCGCCGTCGGCGGGAATCTCGTTGCCGGTGTTCAGCATCACGATGTCGCCCACCACCACTTCGCGTTTGGCGATTTCGGTAACTTTTCCTTCGCGCACCACTTGCACCAGGTCTTCGTCGTTCACTTGGTTGAGCACGTCGAAGGCGCGGTTGGCTTTTACTTCAAACCAGAAACCGATGCCGGTGGCCAGAATGATAGCTATAAAAATACCGATGGGCTCGAAGAATACATCTGCTCCTTTTCCTTCGTGGAGAAATTCAAACAGGGCAATGCCTATGGACGCCACGAGCGCCACTAAAAGAATCCTGATAATGGGATCGGCAAATTTTTCTAAAAACTGTTTCCACAGCGGAGTTTTGGCAGGCGGCGTCAGTACGTTCTCGCCGTGCTCCTGGCGGCTTTTTTCTACTTCTTGTAGGCTCAGGCCTGTGAGGGGTTGCTTTTCTTCCATATTTAGTAGATGTTTTATTTATGCAATGTAGGTTCTTGCTTTAAGAGAGAATTCACTCTCGCACAAGCTACAAAGGTACGGATTTTCTTTCTAACAGATGGGTAGAAAAAGAAAAATCCTGCTTCCGCGGAAACAGGATTTTCTGATATGTGAGTAAGGGGTGTTTTTTACATCATACCACCCATGCCTCCCATGCCGGGAGCGCCCATCGGCATTTCAGGCTTGTCTTCTTTCTTGTCGCAGATGACGCACTCGGTGGTAAGGAACATGCCCGCTACGCTGGCTGCATTTTCCAACGCTACGCGAGTTACCTTGGCGGGGTCAACCACGCCGGCAGCGCGCAAGTCGCAGAAGGTTTCGTTCTTGGCGTTGTAGCCGAAGTTGCCTTCGCCTTCGCGCACCTTGTTCACGATGACTGCACCTTCTACGCCGGCATTTTTACAGATTTGGCGAAGCGGTTCTTCGATAGCGCGACGGATGATGGCCACACCGGTTGTCTCGTCGGCGTTGTCGCCGCAGAGGCCTTCGAGGGCTTTCTGTGCGCGGATGAAGGCCACACCACCGCCGGTTACGATACCTTCTTCGATGGCGGCACGAGTGGCGCAGAGCGCATCGTCGCAGCGGTCTTTCTTCTCCTTCTGTTCTGTCTCGCTGGCAGCGCCCACCTCGAGTACGCAAACGCCTCCTGAGAGTTTTGCCAAGCGTTCCTGGAGTTTTTCCTTATCGTATGAGCTGGTGCTGTTGGCCATCTCGTTCTTGATTTGCTGGATGCGTTGTTCGATGTTAGCCTTGTCGCCTGCGCCGTTCACGATGGTGGTGTTGTCCTTGGTGATGGTCACCTTTTCGGCAGTACCGAGCATTTCGATGGTAGCCTGTTCGAGCTTCAAACCCTTCTCTTCGCTGATGACTACGCCGCCTGTGAGCACTGCGATGTCTTCGAGCATGGCTTTGCGGCGGTCGCCAAAGCCGGGAGCCTTCACTGCACAAATCTTGAGCTGAGTCTGCAAGCGGTTTACCACCAATGTAGTCAATGCTTCGCTGTCTACGTCCTCGGCAATAACGAGCAAGGGGCGGCCGGTTTGTACGGCGGGTTGCAGGATGGGTAAGAAGTCTTTGAGGTTGCTGATTTTCTTATCGTAGATGAGGATGTTGGGTTTCTCCATCACGCACTGCATCTTTTCTGTGTCGGTCACGAAGTAGGCAGAGAGATAACCGCGGTCGAACTGCATACCTTCTACGGTTTTGAGGGCGGTGTCGCGGCCTTTGGCATCTTCGATGGTGATGACACCGTTCACGCTGACAGCACGCATACCGTCGGCGATGAGCTTACCGATTTCTTCGTCGTTGTTGGCAGAGATGGTGGCCACCTGTTGAATCTTGTCGTAGTTGTCGTCCACCTTTTCGCTCTGCTCTCTGAGGCTTTCCACTACCTTAGCTACGGCCTTGTCGATACCGCGCTTGAGGTCGAGCGGATTGGCGCCTGCGGCCACGTTCTTCATACCTTCGCTCAAGATGGCTTGAGTGAGCACGGTGGCTGTTGTAGTTCCGTCGCCGGCGTCGTCGCCGGTTTTAGAAGCTACGCTCTTCACGAGCTGTGCACCTGCGTTTTCAAAAGCGTTGTCCAGCTCTATTTCCTTGGCCACACTCACACCGTCTTTGGTGATGCGGGGGGCACCGAATTTTTTGTCGATTACTACGTTGCGGCCTTTAGGACCGAGGGTTACTTTCACTGCGTCTGCCAGCGCGTCGGCTCCTTTGCGGAGCAGTTCGCGGGCGTCTACATCGTATCTGATTTCTTTTGCCATAGTGTCTTATATTGAAAAATTTGATTCTGTGTTGTCTGAAAAAAGATTTTAGCCCAATACGGCGAGCACGTCGTTTTGGCGCATGATGAGATATTTTTCACCTTCGAGCTCTACCTCTGTGCCGGCATATTTGCCATAGAGCACGGTGTCGCCCACTTTGAGTACCATTTCTTCGTCTTTGGTGCCATTGCCTGTGGCGAGCACTTCGCCTTTCAAGGGCTTTTCTTTAGCGGTGTCGGGGATAATGATTCCTCCGATGGTCTTTTCTTCGGCGGGTGCAGGCTTCACCAGCACGCGGTCTGCCAAGGGTTTAATGTTCATAGTCTTTTTTATTTTTGAGTGATTACTTTATATTTATTATAGGAGTGTGCCTGCTCTTTTCGCTTGCACACTCTATGAACTGCCAAAACCGTGCCAAACTTGTTGCGAGACGCATATTTTTTATTGCGTCATGCTTGTCAGTGTCAAAATGTCAGTCTCTTTTGGCAGAGATTTATCTGCGCTCCCTGCTGCTTTAGCGAGCCGATAAAGATGGCTCTTGATTTTTACATATGTAAAGAAAAAAGGGCGTTTTGCTTTACAAATGTCATTCCTTAAAGTTTCTTAAACTTTTTAGAGGATATGGTTTTACGCATAGTTTTGCTTGCAGAAAACTTAGAAGGCTCGCAGGAAAAATTTGCTGTTACCAAAATTTCCTTAGTAGTTACCAAATTTTTCTTCGCCCTTTCCTGGTTTTTCCTTTTCTAAGGGCCAAAAAAAGCGGGAAACCCGGAGGTGTTCCCGCTATGCCGATGCAAATATAATATCGTTTGGGACGAAATCCAAATCTGCAAGAAAATGCAAAATTCTCTGTTTGTCAGAAAAAAAGGCCTTTTGCTTTACAAATGTCAAATGGCACCTCTCTGCTTTTTCCGGCAGCGCTCTCTCTTAGGCTAAGGGGTTCCAACCCTGTGCCTTGAGTTCAAACTCTTCCGAGTCGCGTGCCACGAGTACGCAGCCCAGTTCGGGCTTTGTGATGTGGCCGATGACTTTCACATCCTTGATTTGCGACACCTTCTCGTGGTCGGTGAGGGGCACGGTGAACAGCAGTTCGTAGTCCTCGCCGCCGTTGAGGGCGCAGGTCGATACGTTCATGTTAAACTCCTCAGCGGTGACCGCCGTTTGGTAGTCGAGGGGGATGCGTTCTTCGTAGACGCGGCATCCGGCGTTGCTCTGCTTGCAGATGTGCAACAGTTCGGAGGAAAGACCGTCGCTGATGTCCATCATAGACGTGGGGCGTATGCCGGCAGCCTTCAGGGCTTCCACAATGTCGTGGCGGGCTTCGGGTTTCAAGAAGCGCTCCAAGAGATACTCGCGACCTCCGAAGTCGGGTTGAGCAGCCTCGGCCTGTTCCGCAGGGCGGGAGTTGAACACCTGCTTTTCGCGCTCCAGCAGTTGCAAGCCCATGTAGGCGGCACCGAGGTTGCCGCTCACGCAGATAAGGTCGGTGTCCTTTGCTCCGTTGCGGTAAACGATGTCGGCCTCTGCTGCTTCGCCGATGCAAGTGAGGCTCAGCGCCAAGCCGGTGACGGAAGACGTGGTGTCGCCGCCCACGATGTCAACGTGGTGCTTGCTGCAAGCCAGGCGAATGCCGGCGTAGAGGTCCTCAAGGTCTTCCACAGAACAACGCTTGCCCACGGCAAGGTTTACGATGAGCTGGCGCGGCTGTCCGTTCATGGCGTAGATGTCGGAGAAGTTGACCATCGCGGCCTTGTAGCCTAAATGTTTGAAGGGAGTATACATCAAGTCGAAGTGGATACCTTCCATCAGCATGTCGCTGCTCACGAGCGTGCGGCTGTTGGGATAGTGGAGCACGGCGCAGTCGTCGCCCACGCCGTAAAGGCTCGAAGCGTTCTCGAGCTTTATGCCTTCGGTGAGATGGTTGATGAGGCCAAACTCTCCCAAGGTGGAGATTTCTGTTCGTTTCATAGTTGGCTGTTTTTGCAGATGCAAAGTTACGTATTTACTCCCAATATTCTGCGCTCTCTGCGCTAAAAACAAAGGAGACACCCTGCCGGGCGTCTCCTTGATGTGCTTATTTGTCTAAGTGATAGATTAGAGCACCACTTTCTTTGCAAATACATTGTTGCCGCTTTCTACGCGAACCACATAGCTGCCCTTTTCCAAGGCGATGGCTTGGCTGCCGTTTACAGCTTGCTTGAGAACCAAGCGACCATCGGTGGTGTAGACGTAGGCAGTAGCTGCTGTGGCGTTTACCTGCACACCGTTTTCTGCTACAACAATGGCGTCGCTGCTGGTACCGGCGGCTACGTTCTCCAAGGCGGTCACGCTGGAGATGGCAATATGTTCTGCGTTGACAATCTCACCTGAGCCGTTGTCGATCAACAGGGCCACGAGGTTGCAGTTATGGATGTTCTGGATATTGTCGGGCAGGTTGATTTCATAAGTGTGCTTCAGCACATCGCCGTTCTGGAAAGTAGCGGGAAGACTTCCGGTGATGCCGTAGGCCTTGTCGTAGAAGCGAGCCACGTGGTTGAATTCTGTTTCCCAATAGCTGGGCTTAGATACCAAGTGCTTGAGGTTGGCCTCGTTCTTGTAAGAGCTGTTGTTGGCATAATAGTTGCTCTGCAAGTAGTTCTTGCGCTCATTTGCGGGCAAGTTTTTGCCGCTCACACCGTCTTCTGTAATAACATAGGCAAAGCTGTAGGGGCTTTCGCTAATGTTGCAGTCTACGAAGAACTGGGCTGAGGCTGTCACGTTAATCTTCTTGAGGTCGTCGCTGAGGCTTACAGACTCGATAGCCACTGTGGCTTCTGTGGGTCTGTTGATCATCGGCAGAATCTGGTTGTCGATACCAAACGGAGTGTTGGTGTCGTCGCCATAGTAGGGGTCGGTTTGCTTCAAGCGGTTGAGGATACAGCCGGGATAGCCGCCAGTGTAGTTGTTGATGAGGCTGTAGGCTGATTCGTGCTCCATGACATCGCCGTAGTGAACTCCGACGGGGATGAAGTGGTCGGGGTATTCTCTCAGCAACATTTCCATGCCCACCATACCGCGAGGACACCAACCGCACCAAGTGCCGCCGTATTCCTCCATCACCACTTTGCGCTCAACAGTCTTGTCGGGGTCGATGGTTGTTACGCTACCTTCTACAGAGATGTCTTCGCTGATGTTCTCCTTGTTGATGCTTCTTACCTTCACCTTGATGGGGATTCTCTCAGCCTTTTCGTCGGTGGATACAGAAGCTTTGAAACTGCCTGAGCCAAGGTAGGGAACGGGTTTGTTGTGGTTGATGATACCGCCGTCGTTGCCCACTTCATAGTTGAAGGCTACATTCTTGATGGAGTTGCAGCTGAAGTTTACAAAGGAGGTGTTGAGGTCGGCATCTTCTCCCATGAGCACTTTGGAGTGGCTTACGCCTTCAAACTGGAAGTCGATGTCCTTAAGACCATTCTCGCCCTCGGTTACCAGGTAGAAGGGAAGACCAAAGTAAGTCTTCTTGCCCATAGCGTACATGGGGTAGGTAGAATAGTCGTAAATCTGTCCCGGTTTGAAGTCTTGAGACGTAGTGCTGATCATAAAGTTGTAGTCTCTGGTACAGGGCACGATGGTGAATATAAGTTCAGGAAGACCGGCGGGGAACGATACGGTGTAGCCCACCTGCAAATCTCTTGCTTCCTTGAGTTCAAAGTCGCAAGGAACGTCAACTACTACGTTACCCATGTAAGAGCCATCCACAGCCATGCTCCAGAAGGGCTCTGGCTCTTCTCCCCACGGGTCGATAATCCAGAAACTCAAGTCGTAGCCACCTGAGGGAATGATGGTCTTGATGGTGGTAATTTTGTTACCCACAAATCTCTGCACCACGTCTTTTCTGATCAGCGTGCTGTAGCTGGCTTGACAGTTGTCTGAGAAACCATACATCTTCATCTGATAGAACATAGAGTCCATCGGGAGGTTGGTCATCCATTTCGGTTCTTGTGTCATAGTGGCGAGGTCGCGAGTTTCGCGATTCAGTTTCTCAAAGGAAACTGCAGGCTTCAGGTCCTTGCCTTTAATGACGGTGCTGCTCTTTACCGGATTGCCCATTATCTGCTGAGCAAAAAGTTGGCTGCTGAAACTAAGGCAGAGGCCAACTGCAAAAAGGAGTAGTCCTTTCTTCATAGTCAAATAGTTATTAGTTAGAAAATAATTGTATACGGTTTGAATTATGTCTAGTAGTACTTCGTCGGCAAATTTATTTATTTTTTTATTATCAGATAGAATTTTCTTTACAAAGAATATATAAAATGGGTATTTTTTTATACAAATGGCTATAATCTAAAATTTTTAGCAAACAATCTTCTGTGTTTTATATAGCGTTGACACAAAAGTTTCATGCGCTTGATATAAAAATTTCATGCGCTTGAAACTTTTGTGTCAAGCGCATGAAACTTTTCTAAGATAACGATACCTTGAATCCCGATGCCGAGTTTGTTGAGGATAAGTTTGCCGTAGCGGAGCGAGGAGAGATGGTGCTGCATATAAAACAGGCCCCGAAAGTTGGTTGAACACTTCCGGGGTATGGCGCAGACGTAGCAAGAAGAGAGGCTATGGCTATCTCCTGCGTTTCTTTTTATCTTGGGGTTTGAAGGAGGGCTGTGGCTTGTTGAACTTCTTGTGGCCCTCATCTTGGTAAAGGCGGCGAAGCAGGTCTTCGCGGCCAATGCGACGCAGCTCTGCGGCAATTTTTGCACGCTCTTCTCCTTTGTACCAAAAGAAGAACATGCGTTGGCGCAACTTCTCTTCTGCTGTTTTGGCAGAATAGACCTCTTCCTTTGTGTAGGGATGAATGCCTGAGTACCAAGCCTCGGTGGAAACGGTCATGGGAGTGGGGGTGAAGTCCTGCACTTGTTCCAGCCGGAAATCGAGGGCTTTGGTCTCGGCAGCGAGCTCGGCCATGTCGGCTGAAGTGCAACCGGGATGGGAAGAGATAAAGTAGGGGATGATTTGTTGCTGCAGACCGGCTTCCTTGTTGACTTGTTCAAAGATGCGCTTGAACTTGTAGAATTGTTCAAAGGAGGGTTTGCGCATGAGGCGCAATACTTTGTCGGAGGTGTGTTCCGGTGCCACTTTCAAGCGGCCGGATACGTGGCGCGTAATCAGTTCGCGCGTGTAGCTATCGGCAGCTTGGTCGATAGCCTTATTGCCGGAGCGGTGTAGCAGAAGGTCGTAGCGCACGCCGCTGCCGATAAAACTTTTCTTAATACCCAGAAGGGCGTCGACAGCCTTGTAAATCTCCAGCAGAGGGCGGTGATCTGTATTCAGGTTGGGGCAGATGCCGGGGTGAATGCAAGAGGGGCGCTTGCAGCGCTCGCAGAGCTTGCGGTCGCGGCCTTGCATCTTGTACATATTGGCTGAGGGGCCGCCGAGGTCGGAAAGGTAGCCTTTGAAGTCGGGCATGCTGCAGATGCTCTCGGCCTCGCGCAGGATGCTCTCTTTAGAGCGGCTCATGATAAACTTGCCTTGGTGGGCCGAGATGGTGCAAAACGCACAGCCGCCAAAACAGCCTCGGTGGATGTTGATGGAGTGCTTAATCATCTCGTAGGCCGGGATGCGTTTGCCTTTGTATTTGGGATGGGGCAGACGGGTGTAAGGCAAGTCAAAAGAGTGGTCTATTTGCTCAGTGGTCAGCGGAGGAAAGGGTGGCTGCACTACGACGTACTGATTGCCTGTGGCTTGCAGTAAGCGTGCCGGGTGCAAGCGGTTGCTTTCTTCTTCCACATGGCGGAAGTTGTCGGCTTGTCGGTGAGGGTCTCTGAGACAAGATTCGTAGCTGTGCAGATAGATGTCGGCTTCGCTGATGCCGCCGGGAATATCAGCCTCGGTTTCCAGCGTGACGGTTTGCTGTATGGGGTATTTGCGAAGGAGCTGGCGAAAGTCGGTGGTGGCGACATAACGTTCTTCAACTCCGTGGAGCAACTTCTCGTTGAGTAGGTTACAAAGATGGGTGATGGGCAATTCGCCCATGCCGTATATAAGCACGTCGGCTCCGCTGTCGCAAAGGATGGATGGGCGCAACTTCTCTTGCCAGTAATCGTAGTGGCTGACGCGGCGCAAAGAAGCTTCGATGCCACCAAGCACAACGGGCACCTCGGGATAAAGTTGCTTAAGGATTTGGGTGTAAACAATAGTGGGATACTCCGGACGCATATCGTGGCGCCCGTCGGGGCTGTAAGCATCTTCGGAACGCAGGCGGCGATTGGCCGTATATTTATTGACCATCGAATCCATACAGCCGGGAGCTACGGCGAAGAATAGGCGTGGGCGTCCCAACTTCTTGAAGTCGCGGAAGTCGCCATGCCAGTCGGGCTGCGGAACTATGCAGACGCGCCAACCTTCAGCCTCCAGCAAACGACCTATCACTGCTGCTCCAAACGAAGGATGGTCTACGTAGGCATCAGCAGAAAAGAGAATGATGTCGGCTTGCTGCCAACCTCGGGCATCCATCTCCTTGCGCGTGGTGGGAAGGAAGTCGTGGAGCAAGGGCTTAGAGGGTGCGTTCATGGTTGCGATGCTTATATAATATATTATATGTGTATCGGAGTGGTTCCGCTATTTGTTTTTCCATTCGGTATATACATCCATCAAGGCACGTAAGCCAAAGGCCTTCATCTTGTCGTGGTAGATAACATCTATGCAAAGGTCTAACAGGTCTTTGGTATCTTCTGTAGAAGAGATGATAAGCGAGCGGATAGTGTGGCGCAACTTTTCAAGGGCTTCTTCTGTGACGTAGCCGGTGGAGCCAATCAGTCCGTCAAATAGATTATACTTGCAGATGGTCTGCAGATTTTCTTCGGTGATTTCCAAGTGGCGCGTGCCGCTTTCGTTGAGCTGTATGTTGTACATAATTTCTATAGGTTAAAGATGATAGAGCAAAAGTATAAAGAATGGCTGAATGTAGCAAGCGCCGTCTTCTTTTTATGCGTGGAGTAGTGGCTGTTGCTATTGGGTAAGGAAATTGAGAATGGCAGTCATGGCACGCGCTCTGTCGTGGGGGAAGATGATGCTCTCAAAAGGAAAACCTGTGGCCACCACTCGATAATCTTTTCCGGGATAGGCGATGCCGGCCCCCTTGCCGTCTGCATAAAGAAAGGCGGAGAAAGCCTCGGCAGAAGATGGGAGCAGGACGTCTGCGCTTTGTACTGCATAGTGGGTGGAGGAGAGTGTGCGGTGCAAAGGTATCTGAAGATTAAGGCCCTGCACACGATTGTCAAAATTCTGACCGGCAGAGATGCTGTCTGCACCAAGCTGGTCAGAAGGAATGGTGTCAATGCCAGCGTGGCGGTATTTAAGCATCTCGGAAGCGAAACGCTGTTCGTCGGTGCTTTGTAAATCAGAGCCTAAGAATGCTCCGCTGGCGAAGATACGACCTCCTTTTCTCAGATAATGGGTAAAGACTTCTCTGAGCTTTTCTGGGAACACCTTAAAAGGTCGAAGATTTTGTGGTGCGTTGCGTTCTAATCCGGCGATGTAGTCTACCACTTGGTAATCTTGCAGCTTCACTTTCCCATTATTGACAGCGCTCTTGCTACAGGACGAGAAAGAATAGCGCTGTGAAGATGCAATGGCAGCGCCATGGCTCACAGGGTAGTTGAAAGTGTTGCCGGCAATGGTCTTACCCATCAACTCGTTGCCGCAGAAGCCCAAGGCTTCAGGTCCTTCGCCTCCGGCAGTAAAAGCTTGGAAGTTGAGTTGTCTGCCAGAGAATGCTGTGGTATATAAATAAGGTACACCGATATCGGCACGAAGGTCGAAGCCAAGACTGTCAAGGCTTTCTATTCTGGCCGGACCACTTACTCTACAGAATCCATTAACGATAAGTACGCGGGCCTTTTCCTCGGGAGCTTTGTACACGGAGAGCACTTCTGAAGGAAAACTTTCGCCGCCACGATTGACCGCTGTGACTTTGAAACTGTATTGCAGCCCTTCGTTTATAGGGATGGTGATAGAGGTTTGACCGCCATCGAATAAGACACCATTATTGAAAGCGGCATTGCCAATCTTAGAATAAATTATGTAGGCGCTGGGGCGACTTGATTTCTCCAAAGGGTCTTCTGTCATGGCCCAACTTAGTTTGACAGATTTACCATCCTCAGTTAGTAAGGCTGAGAAATCTTTTACAGGCAGAGGTTGTACTGTGTAGTGCTTGTCGTGCTGCTCACAGATAAAGCGCAACAGCCCTTTGTAGATAGCACGCGACATGCAGAATTTGAAAATAGGGTCGTGGGCGTATTTCATGTCGCCATAGTTCTGATGGGAGAACATTTCCAATATGGCAGATGGCACTTCCGGACTACGTGTCTCGCTGTAATTCCTATCCCAAAGTTCGCGCTGAACCCATGGTTGTTTTAACAAGCCGGAGAGGTCATTGGTGACATTCTTTAATAGAATAGCAGCAAGATCATAGGAGGCCATACGCGAGAGGCCGGACTCGTAAGTAAGTTTGTCTTCTCCTCGCTTGGTTGTGCAAATGGCGAGGGAACCGAAGATGGAATTGTCGGTGCGTATGCCGGCATCAGAATGGATGGCTAAGGATAACTCAAACGGTACTTTTTTTCCTACGTACTGTGGCATGTAGGGGCTGCCGCCGCCTAAGAAATTCAGCATATTGGAGCGGCAGCGTAAGTCGTCATAGTAGTCGTTGGTTCCCCCCTCTGTATTAAATAATGTATCAGGAAGCCCACTCCATTGAGTATGGTAGCGTGCAGCTTCAAGATATCGAGGTAGCCGGCTGATGCCAATTCCTTCTCGCTCAGTTTGGCCCATGCCTCCACCAAAGCGTACTCCGTCGGCTCCAACTACACCTCGATAGTCGCTTTGGTTGGAAAGAACTACTCGGCCATGTTGATTCTCGCCCTTATCAAACTCAAAAGTTCCAAGATATACCCATGTGCCACCGCCCATCTGTTGATTTACGCGGAAGTGGGTACGTCCACCTCGGTGGTATACGGTGTAATGTGCATCGCTTACGCTATTAGGTTGTGAAGGGTAGGAGACATAGACGGCATAGGCTCCTTCTTTTGGAATAAGAGGTGTCCATGAGGCAGTAGTCAGGCGTGCCTTTCGTGTCGTGGTGTTTGCTAATCGGGCTGTACCTAATTTGAAGGGCTCAATACTATCCGTAAGCCATCTATAAGGAAGAGCAAATGCAGAATCGGAGGCATTAAACCATGGAAATTCTGCTTGACTTAATTCTTTATATAAGCCTTGGCTATAAGGGGTGTCGTTGTCGACAATTGCTTCGTACTTTTGTATGTCACGCTCTCGAGGACAGTAGATAGTAGCACCTGCATTTTCTAGCATAGGAAAAAGAAAGGGGTACACAAAAGATTGGGTCAAGAGGTCTTCTGTGGTACAAAAAAGATATGGGCGTTGCCAAGACCAAATACCTTCTTTTTTTAGATAGCCATGGCTGGGCCAAATCATAAGGTGACGACCATATAGACCATTCTGGACTTCGTAGGGATGTGAAGCGTTGCGAACCCAAGGTTGGCCGGTATAATCTATATCGCCCCACAGACGTTCTTTGTCTTTCTCTCCGTGACGATAGATATTGGGTATTAGGGCTTCAATAGGCCGCTGGCGGCCGCCGTAGATAGTTAGATTATAATTTTTATAGGAAGGGGGTAGCTGGTCGGCTATTTCTTCATAGATCTTCTCTACGATTTCCGGGTTGAAAGGCTGAGCATAGAAAGGCTCGTTAGTAAAAATATGAAGTCTGTGTTCTTCTTTATCGACCCTGATACTGTCGCAGCGCATTATTCTGCGGGCTTTATAAGGGGGAGCAGAATAGTCTCGCAGATATTTATCTATAGCCTCTTGCAACTTTGGGTGTTTTTCCTTCTGAGCAATAGCAATGAAGGATGTGCTCACAAGAAGGATTAGCAAGAACACTTTTTTCATAGGCGAAAATTATAGTAGAAAGGGATATTATAAGATTTCTTCTACCGCAAACTTGTCTGCATATTTACCTTTGAAGGGGCGATAATACTCCATAATCTCTTTCATGTCGGCATTGATGTCTGTTCCAGGATAGATGGTCTTAGTACAGATTATTTGCTTGTGCTCAAAGTCTATAGCATAGAGCATGATGGGGAGATTAGCTTTTTGTGCGATGAAGTAGAATCCTCGCTTCCATTCTTTAGTTAGTGAGCGAGTTCCTTCAGGGGTGATGGCCAACTCCATGTGTGATACTAGTTTGGCTCGCTCTGCTAACTGGTCTGTCAAACTGGTTTTCTTGCTGCGCTTCACGGGGATGCCTCCCAACTTCTTGAAAAAAAAACCCAAGGGCCAGAAAAACCATTCCTCCTTCATAAGAAAACCGGCTTTACGACCTATGGCATGGTAGTAAAGTTCGGCGATTATGAAATCCCAATTACTGGTATGGGGGGCAACGCAGATGATACATTTGTCGTGGCGTTCCACTGTAACATGCTCTGTCCATCCCATGAGTCCAAAGAATATTTTTTTGCAGATGCTTTGTATCATGTCCTAATATTTTAGGTTTCTAAAAAAGAGTTGGTAGCGAGTTCGCCTCCAACTCTTTTAACTTTTGGTTGTTTGGCTTATGGTGAGAACCACAAGCCGAAAAATAAACTACAAGTTTTCTTAGGCCTTGATGATTTTATCACTCAGTTCGTTAACCTTGAGAGTGAACTCTTCACGCATCTTTTTGCAAGACACTTTCTCTTGTCCTTTCAAAAGATGGTTTAAGCGAGATACATATTCCCCATTGAGGGCTAAGATCTCAGTCATAAGTTGTTCTGTAACTTCGCGATTCAACTGACCACACATATTGAGTGCAATGCAATCAGCGAAGAGTTCGCTGCAAACATACTTGATACTTTTCTTAAATTGTTTACGGCTAGCCATAATATTAATTTGATAATAGGGGTTAAGATATTAGTCTTTTTCTATAATCTCCATACCCATGAGAATAGCTTGTTCGTTCATGGGGAGAAGGTTGTGGTGACGCTCCGGTAGCGTTTTTCGTAAGGCCTTCATGACACTTTCCAACTCTACAATCGGGTGGAGTTTCAAGTAGCTTCCGAGAACGAACATGTTGAAGCACTTCATCAGTTTCTGTTCTGCTGCCTTTTCCATAGCTTGGGTGTGGTAGCTTTCTATATCTTCTCGAGTGGGCTTTTCGATGATGCCAAATCTATCATAGATAAGTGTGCCTCCAGGCTTTACTTTGGGTTGGAACTTATCAAGTGAGGGCTGATTTAGGAGAATTGCTGTGTCGTAGCGGCTAAGAATGGGTGAAGATATTTTCTCATCGCTGACAATGACAGTAACATTGGCAGTTCCGCCACGTTGTTCCGGACCATAAGCCGGCATCCATGTGACTTCTTTGCCCTCCATTAAGGCTGCATAAGCCAAAATCTTACCCATAGAGAGAACGCCTTGCCCTCCGAATCCGGATATAATTATTTCTTGTTTCATAGTTGTGGGGCTGTGTTATTACAAGTTGGTGTCCTTCAAATCGCCTACTTTGTAGTATTCAAACATATGTTCTTCCATCCATTTGTTGGCCTTTTCAGGAGTCATCTTCCAGCCGGAAGAGCAGGTTCCAACAATTTCTATGAGATTAGAACCTTTGCCTTGCATAGAATATTCAAAAGCTTTGCGAATGGCTTTCTTGGCTTTTCGGATAGCGGCTACGTTGTGAACACTTTGTCGGGTGACATAAGTGGTGCCTTCCAGTTGCGCGGCAATTTCTGTAATCTTCAAAGGGAAGCCATGTATTTCCGGGTCACGTCCGTAGGGACAAGTGGCAGTCTTCATGCCAATCAAAGTGGTAGGTGCCATTTGTCCGCCGGTCATGCCGTAGATGGCGTTGTTTACGAAGATGATGGTGATATTTTCTCCGCGATTAAGAGCATGGATAGACTCTGCAGTTCCAATACAAGCGAGGTCGCCGTCGCCTTGATAGGTGAACACCAAGCGGTCGGGCCAAAGGCGCTTACAAGCTGTGGCCAATGCCGGGGCACGACCGTGAGCTGCTTCTTGCCAGTCAATGTCGATATAGCGGTAGGCAAATACGGCACAGCCTACGGGGCTAATACCAATTGCCTTTTCTTCCATGCCCATCTCGGCTATGGTTTCAGCAATCAGTTTATGTACTACGCCGTGAGAACATCCGGGGCAATAGTGCATGTGTAAATCGTTGAGCAATTCAGGCTTTTGATAGACCAAATTCTCCGGACGGATTATTTCTTCTCTTGTCATTGCTTATTTGTATTAGGGCTTTCAGCGCAAGCTCATAGCCCGGGTGTGTCATAATTTCTTGTTGAATCCCGGCATTCGGAGGAACACTTCTACCATCTTTATCAGTACGGCAATAAGTCCGAGGCCATAACACCAATTTAGGTAGGGCGACCTTTCTGGTACAACGAGTACGCCGATGATAGCAGCTAAGGCGATGAGGATGAAGAGGCTATTGAGAATGTTGCGTACAAAGAGATTGCGGCTCATTCTTCTGCGCTCTACCTCTCGCTCGGGGTGTTTCAACCTTTCTAGAATGTCGTTATCTTCATGCATGGGGTATTAGATTTTAGCTTTTAGTTTATCCAAGGCCTCAATGATTTCATCGGGGTCGGGTACGATACCTCCCATGCGTCCGAAATGGTCCACAGGAACCTTACCTTCTACGGCGCTTCTTACGTCAAACACCATCTGGCCGGCATTGATTTCTACAACGAGGATTCCTTTGGCTTGTTTGGCTAAATCGCCTATCTCTTTATAGGGGAAGGGCCAAACGGTGATGGGGCGGAATAGTCCTACCTTGTCGCCGCGTTTGCGAGCTATCTCCATAGCCTTGTGAGAGATGCGTGCTGCAGAACCAAAGGCTACGATGATGTAGTCGGCATCTTCTACGTCGGTTGTTTCGTAGCGCACTTCGTTGGCAGCAATTTCTTTATATTTTTTCTGCAACTCCAGATTCTTTATTTCCATAGTAGCAGGTTCAAGGTCAAGCGACGTAATCACGTTACTGCCACGACGTTTCAAACCATTACCATTGGCTGCCCAAGGACATTCGCGGGCTATTTCTTCTTCTGTGCGGCGGGGCTTGTAGGGAGGGAGTACTACTTTCTCCATCATCTGTCCGATAACACCGTCGGAGAGCATCATAACCGGATTACGATACTTAAAAGCCAAGTCAAAAGACAAGTCTACAAAGTCTGCCATTTCTTGTACGGAAGACGGGGCCAGCACGATGACGTTATAGTCGCCGTTTCCCCCGCCTCGTGTCGCTTGGTTGTAGTCGCTTTGAGAGGGTTGGATGGTGCCAAGTCCGGGGCCGCCACGCTGTACGTTGACGATGAGTCCGGGCACTTCTGCACCGGCCATGTAGCTGATGCCTTCTTGCATCAAGGCGATACCTACACTGGCTGAAGATGTCATTACCTTCTTGCCGGTTCCGCCGCCGCCATAGAGCATATTGATAGAGGCCACTTCGCTTTCTGCTTGTACCACTACCATGCCGGTGGTCTCCCAGGGTTTCAGTTCGGCCAATGTCTCCAATACTTCAGATTGGGGCGTAATGGGGTAGCCGAAATAGCCGTCGCAGCCGCAGCGAATAGCGGCGTGAGCGATGGCCTCGTTGCCTTTGAGCAACAGTATTTCTTTTTCTTCTGCCATATCTCAGTCTTCTTTTTTACGGTAAACAGTGATGCAGCCATCGGGGCAAACGATAGCGCAGGAACTACAGCCTATGCATGTGTCGGCCACCTCCCGGCAGTAGGCATATCCTTTGTGATTTACTTCGTTGGTGGTAAGAGCCAATGTCTTTGTGGGGCATGCTACCACACAAAGGTTGCAACCTTTGCAGCGGTCAATGTCTACAACGACGGCTCCTCGTATTTTACTCATATCTCCGGGGGTTATTTAAGGGTTATACATATCTTTATAATAGAAGTTGAGAATGTCACTCAACATTTGGCGTGCTTCGGCTGCCGGACCGTTGGAGTCAAGCTGTTCAGAACGTAGCAGAGAATCAAGAGCACCTTTCCAATCAGACTTTTTCATATAGGCACAGCCTCTTAGATAGTGTAGCCGAGCATCGTTTTCATGGCGCTGAAGTTGCTGTTCTATCAAACTGATGGCCACATTGGGGTGTCCTTCGTCAATCTCTTTCTTTATCTCTGCGTAGAGACTCTCCATGTTTTTCTTAAAGTATTTGTGCAGGGCGTTCTACTTTGTGGTCTCCTGCTATTGGCAAAGATACATTATTCTTTGGAATAGACCTTGTTTTAGAAAAAATAAATTAGGCTGTATGTTAAATTTATTTTTCTGTCCACTTTTGGGAGGCTTGAGTTAGGTATATTTTACCTTATAGATTTGCTCCTTTTTATTACTTATGTAGTTATAACCGCCTTTTCTAGCTTTGTTGGTTTTATAACATGGCTTGTTATATTTGAAAACTAAGTCATAGTAAATAGACAATAGTTTCGTAGGTGTAGGGGCTATTTAGGTGTGGGGGTCCTAAAAAGCGGATTTTCTGAGATGGCTTCTCGCAAAAAACTTCGGAGGCTCGCAGTCGTTTCTATGTTTTACATAGTTTTTTCTGCGAGCCTCCGAAGTTTTGGATTTTTTTGTAGTCTGGGTTTCTGGGATGAAACTTTTTAATTCTTTGCTTTCTCAAGCACAGGTAGCTTAATCACAGTACCTACATCCACATGGTCTGGGTTCTGAATATCATTATGAGCAATGATGTAGGTGGCATAGCCACGGCTGCCATAAAAGCGTTCTGCAATGGTGCGCAGTGTTTCGCCGCGGCTGATAGTATAGTTTTGTCGTGTGCCGGTAATGATGTAGCGGCCGTCCTTTACTTGTGTTCCGATTGGGATTGGTGCAGCGCTCTCTGAAAGTTCAGATTTCTTCTGCGCTATTACGCTTTCAGGCTGTGCTTTTTCTGTGTCGGGCTTGTTAGATTGCGGCATGGCGTCGGGAGTTTCGCCTTGCTTCTCTTGTTTATCCTCTTGTGGCTCTGCTTGCAGAGAATCTTGCTCAACCTTTGGGGGGACTGTAGCTTGTTCAGCTGTTTTTTGTGGTGCAGTTTCTGCTGCAGATGGCCATATCTCGCAGGGGCAGAGCAGACGGAAGTAGCCGACGAAGTAGGAGCCTGTCATCAAGAGAAGAATACCTATAATAAGGAGTAGCTTCTTCCACCATTTGCATGTGCTTTCTTCTTCTTCGCAAGGTTCATCCTCGCATTCAGCAGGAGCACTCTCGGGGGTGTCTTCTCTTTTTGTCTGGCAGTCTTTATTCTCTGTTTCTGTAGATACGTTTTCTATAGTAATGGGGGATTCGTCTGTTGGTTGTTCGGGTTCCTCTTCTTCTGTCGTTACTGTATCTTCAGTTTCTTGTGAGGGGGCAGGGAGATTTTCTTCCTCTTCAGAGGGCTGATATATTTCAAAGGGAATTTCTTTTGGCATCTCTGTGGCTGTGTCTTCAGTTTCTTCTTCTGCTACGATGGGGGTGGGGATTACAACCTGTTCTTCGGTTTCTTCTTCTTGAGCAGGTGCCTCCTCTGAGATGGTCTTAGTTTTGTCCTCCGTCTCAACCATCTCTTCGAGCATGGGCTCTGCTTCTTCTGCCTCTTGGGTAGGGGTCTCTAAGATAGTAGGCATTGGTTCGTCCTCTACGCTTTCCAGTTCTTCTATGTCTGTCTCTTCGTTGATGACCACAGTCTGGAAATGTGAGAAAGGACGGTTCACGAGGTCCTTCAGATTGTTGTCGGGCAGGAAGCTGATTTTGCTGTGTCCGTCAATTTGGAAACGCTCTCCGGTGTTGATGTTTACGCTCTCGCGCTCGCTGACAGCTATCAACTTGAATGTGCCGAATCCTTTGATTTTTACAAAGTTGTCTGTAAGCAAACCCTCTTCGATTACCTCAAAGAAAGCACGAACAAAGGTCTCGGCCTTTTTCTTTGTGATGTGCTCGCGGGCTGCGATGATGTCTGAGAGTTCTTGTAGCAGAAGTTTCTTTTCCATAATGACGTTCGGCTATTTGAATTTGTCCTTGAGTAGATTGCTGGGCTTAAAAGAAAGCGCCAGTTTGGGGGGTACGAGCATGCGCTGCTTGGTCGTAGGGTTAACAACGATGCGCTCCAGTTTTTTCTTTACCTCAAAACTGCCAAATCCCTGAACCGTCAAGGCGTTGCCCTCGTTGAGATTCTCGGCCAGTTCGGTGGTAAAGGTGTTTGCCAACTTCTGTGCTTCTTTGGCGCTGATTTCCAGACGCTCTGCTAACTTGCTTATAAATTCTTTGTTATTCAAGTGGGGAACGGTTTAGGGTTCTGTAATGTATCCGTAGAGGTCGTATTCTTCGGCCTTGTTGATCGTGACCAGATAGAAGTTGCCGAGCTGCAACTCTTCATCTGCGGGGATGAGAACTTCGCAGTCCACTTCCGGGGAGTCGTATTCTGTGCGCCCGATGTAGTAGTCGCCTTCTTGTCTGTCGATAATAGTCTTGAACGTGCGGCCTACTTTTTCTGCACACAACTCTGCGGAGATGCCTTCCTGCAGCGTCATGAGTCTGTCAAGGCGTTCTTGTTTCACATCCTCGGGTATGTCGTCGGCGTAGTGCTTGGCGGCATAAGTGCCTTCTTCTTCGCTGTAAGCAAAAGCCCCCATACGGTCGAAACGTATGGTGCGTACAAAGTCTAATAGCTCTTCGAAGTCGGCTTCTGTCTCTCCCGGGAAACCTACCATCAGCGTGGTGCGGATGCAAATGCCGGGCACTTCGCGGCGCATGGCTTGCAGCAGTTCCAAGGTCTCTTTCTTGCTGGTGTGGCGTTGCATGCGTTGGAGCACGGGGTCGCTGATGTGTTGCAGGGCAATGTCCAAGTAGTTACAGATGTTAGGATATTTGCGGATTACTTGGAGCAGTTCCATGGGGAAGTGGGTGGGGTAAGCGTAGTGCAGACGTATCCATTCCACTCCGGGTATCTGTGCCATCTGCTCGATGAGTTCGGGAAGCATTTGCTTCTTGTATAAGTCCAACCCGTAATAGGTGAGTTCTTGGGCGATGACTTGGAATTCTTTAACGCCGGTGGAGACGAGGTGGCGCACTTCGTCGAGGATTTCTTCCATCGGTCGGCTTATGTGTGAGCCTGTGATGATGGGGATGGCGCAGTAGGCGCAATTGCGGTTGCAACCTTCAGAGATTTTCAAGTAGGCGTAGTGGCCGGGAGTGGTGAGGGTGCGCTCGTTCTTCAAGGTGCTGTCATACGAAGTGTCTAAGTCGTTGAGCAGTTCGGTCCAGTTGAATTTTCCGAAGAACTTGTCTACCTGCGGAATCTCTGTTTCCAGTTCCTTCAAGTAGCGTTCAGAGAGACAGCCCATCACGTAGAGACGCTCCAGTAGCCCGTCTTCCTTCATTTCACAGAGGGAGAGAATCATGTTGATACTCTCTTCTTTGGCGTCGCCGATAAAGCCGCAGGTGTTCACTACGGCGATGTCGCCGTGGATGGTTTCGGGGTTGTGGTAGATGGCAAAACCTTTCGCCTCAAACTGGCGCAACAGTTGCTCTGAGTCTACCAGATTTTTAGAGCACCCCATGGTGATAATATCTACTGCGCGCTGCTTCATTCCTTTGTGTCGTTGAAGAGGGATTCTACAAACTCGCGTGCGTTGAAAGGCTGCAAGTCTGTTATTTTCTCACCCAGGCCGATGTAGCGCACGGGTACTTTCAGTTGGTTGGATATGCCGATGACCACACCGCCTTTGGCTGTGCCGTCGAGCTTGGTGATGGCCAGCGAACTCACTTCTGTGGCTTTGACAAACTGCTTGGCTTGTTCAAAGGCATTTTGGCCGGTTGAGCCGTCCAGGACGAGCAATACTTCGTGAGGTGCATCGGGCACTACTTTCTGCATGACGTTCTTAATTTTGGTCAGCTCGTTCATCAAGCCAATCTTGTTGTGCAAACGGCCGGCTGTGTCTATCAAGACGATGTCGGCGTTGTTGGCTTTTGCAGAACTGAGTGCATCGTAGGCCACGCTGGCGGGGTCGCTACCCATTTGCTGCTTGATGACAGGAACGCCTACGCGCTCGCCCCAAATACAGAGTTGCTCTACGGCTGCAGCGCGGAAGGTGTCGGCTGCACCGAGATATACTTTCTTGCCGGCGTGGTGAAACTGGTGGGCCAGTTTGCCGATGGTGGTGGTTTTGCCTACACCGTTTACGCCGACCACCATCACTACGTAAGGGCGTTTGTCCTCGGGGATGTCGAAGCCTTCGTTGTCGATATCGCTATTGCCGCTGCTGGTGAGCAGGGCGGCTATTTCTTCTCTTAAGATTTTGTGTAGTTCGGATGTGCCGACATATTTGTCGCGAGCCACGCGCTGCTGGATGCGCTCTATGATTTCCAAAGTAGTCTCTACGCCCACATCGGAGGTGATGAGCACTTCTTCCAGGTCGTCGAGCACATCGTCGTCCACTTTGTCTTTCCCCGCAATGATGCGTGCTAACTTGCCGAACACACTACTCTTGGTTTTCTCCAAACCGGCGTCGAGCACTTCCTTCTTCTCTTTCTTTGAAAAAAAACTAAAAAAGCCCATAGTCACTTTATACTTTGTTTGCAAAGGTACGCAAAAAAAACGGATGTTGCTCGCCGTGTGCCATAAAAATGCTGCGGGCAACGGGCCGGCGCATTTTGAGAAGTTGTTGTGTACTGAGGATGGGGGAGTAAAAGAAAAACGAGGCGGCAGTTTCTGTCGTCTCGTTTTGTACACTCTCAGGGGCTCGAACCCTGGACCCACTGATTAAGAGTCAGTTGCTCTACCAACTGAGCTAAGAG